>CAVFYD010000180.1:0-2001 GCA_963626615.1 Sphaerochaetaceae bacterium | reverse complement strand
CTTCTATCTGAGCCAGTTCCCTGTTGACGGAGACGTATGTCCAGTCGACGGGCTCGCCGTCTTCATTTCTGTCTACACGGATTGTACAGTATCCATGTATTCTGCTCTGTGTCTCAGATGCGTTTTCAATCATTTCCGGCATATGCGTCTCTTCATTTCCTCAGAATTCCACTGAAACATGAAACAACGGAAGATGTTCTTCAGATTCAGTGCGGCTGAAGTTATCATAAAACCAATTCCCGGCTCTGTCACGCTACCTCAGGTCCTCTCCTCTATTCCATGCACCCTTTTCTTATCCCGCCATACGTTTCTGCACATAGATGAAGAGAGCAGCAAGATGTGCGTCGGTATTTCCACAGGCTTCATTGTCAGCAGATTCTCGTTCCTCTCCGTAGTCTGGATTTAGCTCATCGTTCAGGCGATCAATATCATAAAGTGCGTCATGGGTGTGATACTTGTAAAGGGTGAGAAATCTCGTTGCATGACTCTTTTTGTCCCTCCTTTCCGGAGGGATTGACTTCCCTCTCCTGAATCAGCTCATCAGGGCTTTAGGCAGCCGAGGGGAACAACATATACTCCGTCTTCTCTCCTGTAGGCGTAGGGCGTAGCAGTGACTATCATCAGGAAACTCGGTTCCTTCTCCTTCTCAGTGTCGATATCTGATGCAAGGCTCAAAAGGTGCCTTGCACCTTCCTCGATAGATTCGGAAGACGAGAGTTTAACCTCTACTGCTGCCCATCTGCCGTTTCTGAGATGGATGATTGCATCAGCTTCTCTTCCCCTGGAATCCCTGTAATGATAAACCTGTCCCTTCAGACTTTCAGTATATACTCTCAGGTCCCTTATGCACATAGATTCGAAGAAGCGGCCGAATGTTTCCAGGTCTCTTATAAGATCTTCAGGACCAAGTGACATAGCTGCACAGCCAATGGACGGATCCGAGAAATGTCTGACATTGGACTCTCGGATTACAGTTCGGGATCTCAGGTTCGTGTTCCACGCCGGAAGCTCCTCTATGACAAACAGATTTGTCAGTGCGTTGATGTATGAGCGAACCGTATCTTCATCAAGGGAGTCATCATCATTACTGATTATGTCTGCCCGGATTCTTGCATCTGGAGTTTCTGTCGAAACTGCACGGGCATAGCTTCTCATAAGACGTTTCACACGCTCGGGGTTCTTTTTGCGCCTGAACATTCTGTTGATGTCATTTTCTACAAGACCGTTATAGAAGTTATACACCTCCTCAAGAGCATCATCCCTGTTCATTCCAATTGCAGAAGG
The DNA here is from genome assembly GCA_963626615.1 of Sphaerochaetaceae bacterium. Classification (GTDB taxonomy): domain Bacteria; phylum Spirochaetota; class Spirochaetia; order Sphaerochaetales; family Sphaerochaetaceae; genus Ornithospirochaeta. The sequence goes on along the minus strand of CAVFYD010000180.1, from coordinate 717 downwards.
CCACCCACCGCGACAGAGGAGGTAGGCATAGTCTCTGAGGCCAAGTGAACACCGAGACGGAACAAAAGCATCAGGATTATCAAAAAGTGTCTCCATAGATACTGTACCGTTACCATCCTTTGATTCAAAGAGCGACATAGTCCGCATTGTAATCGGTACGATTCTTCCGATGCCACTGTGTTCATATGCATTCTCATCCACAGGAGTATTTGAACCTGTAAGAATGAACTGACCTTTCTTTTGTCTGTGGTCAACTTCAAATCTGATCTGATCCCAGATGAAAGGAATAACCTGCCATTCATCTATCAGACGCGGTGCAGCTCCTTCAAGGAAGATGTCAGGGGCAGATTGGCAAGTGCAATATTCTGTTCCTTAGTCTTCTGATCCTGGAGACACACGACACTTCCTGCATTCTTTTCTGCCGTCGTTGACTTACCACAGTCTTTTATGCCATTAACAAGAACGGCCCCGGCAGTTCTCAGTCTGTCACGGAGCATTGTGTCTGCAATCCTTGAAAAATACTCAGCGTTTTCATTGTCCATAAAAGAATAATAGTATAACTTCGGTTATTTGACAGATTAACTTCGGTTATTTGACAAGATTAATTTCGGTTATCTGACAAGATTAATTTCGGTTATCTGACAAAGTTAACTTCATTCTCTATTATGCACTCGTGCTTCTTCGTCTTCTTGTCATAGCTGATGCCGACAAGGAGGA
>CAVFYD010000179.1:0-2121 GCA_963626615.1 Sphaerochaetaceae bacterium | reverse complement strand
GTAGTGCACCGGCTTCCCAAGCCGAGTACGAGGGTCCGATTCCCTTACGCCGCTTATCATATGAGCCTGATGCGGCTCATTTTTTTTGAATGTCCATGTTATACCACACACTCTTAATAACATGGTATAACATGGTATAATCGCATTATGAAAAAAACGGAATGCGATGATAATCTGCACACACTTGAAAAGGAAAGAGACAGCCTTCCTTCCGGCTCGATATCAACAAAAAGGATAAAGGGAAAGGAATACTACTACCACAGAATCTACGAAGGAAAGAAGCTGAAGGAGAAATACATACCGGAGGAGGATGTCGATTCCCTCCGTGCCGATATCGCAAGAAGACACGATATCGAAAACTGCGGGAGAACGGAAAAACGTATACTGCTTCTGAGCCGGTCTTCCTCACCGATGTCATAACCGGTGACTATCTGACAGCTCTTGTCAATCCTGTCTCAGGATACAGAATGAGGACGATATTCAAGAGTCTCGACAGCTACATCCGTTCCGATATTTCAGACAGGGTATTCGTACTTTACGGTCTCCGGAGATCGGGAAAAACAACTCTGATCAGACAGATGATCCGTAACATGAAGGATGACGAGAAGGAAAGAACCGCTTATATCCGTATAAAAGCGGGAGACACGCTTGCGGCCCTGTGCAGAGATCTGAAAAGACTGCAGACTCTGCATTACAGGTACATTTTCATTGACGAAGTTACACTTCTGGAAGACTTCATCGAAGGAGCAGCAGTCCTTTCCGACATCTATGCATCATCAGGGATGAAGATAGTTCTCTCGGGAACAGATTCCCTCGGCTTCATTCTCAGCGAGGACGAGGAGCTGTACGACAGGACTGCCACCCTTCACACGACCTTCATTCCATACAGGGAATTCGAGGACGTTCTCGGCGTAAAGGGGATAGACGAATACATCCGATACGGGGGAACGATGTGCCGGAGCGGAAAAGACTGCAACAGAAGAAATCTGCCGTTTATAAGCAAAGAATCCACAGACGAGTACATCAATTCATCCATAGCGGTCAACATACAGCATTCGCTTACCTACTATAAGGACGGCGGACACTTCAGATCGCTGTACAGTCTCTACAGGGAGGGAGAACTGACATCTGCCGTCAACAGGGTGATTGAAGTATCAATCACCGGTTCACACAGGAAGTTCTGACACGTGACTTCAGAAGCGGAGACCTCGCCATCTCAAGAAGAAATCTCCAGAAGGACAGGAACGCACCCCCAGTCATGGACGCTGTAGATATCCCGGCAGTCACGGAAAAACTCCGGAATCTTCTCCAGATACGGAACAGAGACGAGCAGAAAATAAAGATAGACGATGTAATAGCCTCCGAAATCGAAGAATATCTCAGACTTCTTGACCTCATTCATTATGCTGATGTCGTTTCCATCGGAAAGAAAAGAAGAACGGACAGGAGAGTTCTCATTGCGCAAAGCGGTCTCAGGTACGCTCAGGCCGAGGCCCTCATCGACAGTCTTCTCGAAGATTCAGCCTTCGAGCAGCTCTCTTGGGATGACAGAAAATATATCACAGACCGTATCTCGAGTGAAATCATGGACAGGATGCTTGAAGATATCGTTCTTCTGGAGACAAAGCTTGCACGCCCCGACAAGGAGATTTTCGTTCTGAAGTTTCCCGTTGGAGAATTCGACATGGTGGTCTTCGACCGGAAAGCCGGAGGTGCGGATATCTATGAAATAAAGCACAGTACGGAAAAAAATGCAGCTCAGTACAGGCACCTCATCGATGAGGAGAAGATCAGGATTACCGAGCATTACTATGGAAGAATCGGAAGAAGGAGTGTTCTCTACAGAGGTACGACAGAAATCCATGACGGCATAAATTACGTCAATGTTGAGGAATATCTTAAGGGACTTCCTGAAATACAGCCGGTTACATATCTGTGATTAAGGATAAAAACAGCCGGACAGCATGAGTCAGCAAAAACATCCGGAGCGGTGTTGGCACAGTGACAGTGCACCGGCTTTCAAGCCGGGTACGAGGGGCCGATTCCCTTACGCCGCTTCTTTTTTGTTCTCAAAGAGGTCAGAGGAAGACGGGACTCCAATCATTGACGAAGAGTAATTCT
>CAVFYD010000178.1:0-2155 GCA_963626615.1 Sphaerochaetaceae bacterium | reverse complement strand
TTTCAAAGGAAATCGATTTCTCCTTGTACTAGTTGTGTACACACAATTTTTTCAGTCCTTCAGCATGTTAATCGGAACGATGTGTATTCCTTTCTCTGTAGTAAAGGCATTACCGCACGCCGTAATAATCATTGAAAATGCAGGCTCGGAAAGTCCGTCTTCCCTGATTTTGTTTTCGAGACGGGACAGAGTCGAAATACCGTCCCTGATGAGACTCTCTCCTCCCAGTTTGATTTCGACAAGGGCATACCTTCCGTCCTTGAGATGTATGACAGAATCACACTCCAGGCCCTTGCTGTCACGATAATGCCGTATTTCGCCGCCGACAGTTTCAGCATAAATCCTGAGCTGATTCACTGCAAAATCCTCAAAGAACATTCCGAATGTTCTGGGATCATTTAGAAGATCATCTGGGGAAATATTCAGTACTCCTGCGGCAATGGACGTATCGACGAAATGTCGGGTAGGTGATGTTATCACAGCCACCTTGCTTCTGAAGTTCGGATTCCATGCCTCTATATCCCTGATGATGAAGAGATCCTCAAGAGCAGTAACATACTCGTCGAAAGTATCACTGTCAAGTTCTTTCATTTCATTTGCACTTACATCATCAAGAATGACTTTTCTTCTTGCCTCCGTTGAAACATTACGTGCATAACTCTTCAGAATTTTCCGGAAGATACTTTCCTTCTTGTTTCTGAATTTTTTATTGTTGCTGTTTTCGAATTCGAAAAGAGTCGAGCAGTAATTCTCGGTGATTCTCAGAGCCTTATCTTTCCCTCCCAGTACTGAAAGTGGCCATCCCCCTCTGCAGATATAGAATGCTGTATCCTGCAGAAGATAGTTTTCATTGATGCAGACAAGACGTTTCTCGGGATTGTCAAACAATTCAGACAGCGATATCTGCCCCGTTGAATCCCCTGCCTCATAAAGGCTCATTGGATACATATTGAGTGTGACGATACGCCCTGCTCCTGAATGATATATATCATTCTTATCAACAGGAGTGGAGCTTCCGGTAAAAATAAAAAGACCGAATTTCTCATTGCTCAGATCTATCTCGGTTCTTGCGGAGTTCCATAAATCGGGAACATGCTGCCATTCGTCGATAAGACGCGGATACTCACCCTTTAGAACAGAAATCGGACTGCTCTGGGCAAGCTGAATTTTCTCTTTCGTATCAAGAGCATATACAGAAGAAGCAAAGGTCCTGCAGGTAGTTGTCTTACCGCAGAACTTCGGTCCTGCTACCAGGACACATCCCGATGTTTCCAATGCCTCTTTTATCTGTTTTTCTATATATCTGCTATAATATTTCATATATTAGAAATATATACTAAAATTCCCCACTTTACAACCTTTAAAATTCCCCACTTTACAACCTTTAAAATTCCCCACTTTACAACAGGAGAAATCCGGATTAAAAGGAATGGGGAGCAACTTCCGTCACTCCCCGATTTCCTTTTTCTCTACGTATGACTTCAGATGACATGCAGAGCATCCGCGTCGATATTGAGGTAACACTCGTCACCGACAGCGTAGACCTTCCTGTTCTTCGGGTTGTGATCTTCAAGCTTTACAAGAGTATTGCCGACCATCACGTGGTAGTTCTGGTAGGCACCCATGAAGCACGATACCACTACCCTGCACTTTATCGTTCCGGTGTCACCGAGCTTTGCTGCCTCCGGGCGCAGAACTGCCGTGTAGTTCTGTCCCTTCACCATTCCCTCCTTCTTCGGAACCGGAAGGCGGAAGCCCTCGAAGGAGAGAACGCCGTATTCTCCTTCGTCGCCACAGTAGTCTCCGCGGAGGAAGTTGGCCTCTCCTATGAAGTCTGCAACAAACTCATCCACCGGATGATAGTATATCTCCTCCGGAGTTCCCATCTGAGCAACGACACCCTTGTTCATGATGATGATCTTGTCGGAAATGGCCATTGCTTCGCTCTGGTCATGTGTGACATAGATTGCGGTAATGCCGACTTCCTGCTGGATACGTCTGATTTCCGTTCTCATCTGGACTCTCAGCTTTGCATCAAGGTTCGAGAGCGGCTCGTCGAAGAGAAGAACGCTCGGTTCTATTACGAGAGCACGTGCGAGTGCGACTCTCTGCTGCTGTCCGCCGGAGAGCTGGTTCGTCATTCTCTCCTCCATGC
>CAVFYD010000177.1:0-2156 GCA_963626615.1 Sphaerochaetaceae bacterium | reverse complement strand
CTGTGCTCTCGCATCAAGAGCGATGTATCATTCGGGACCGTACGAGCACGGATCCCTTACAGTGAGGACGACGTCAGTACGCTACAGGGCGTTTGACGGCACAAGCTATGAAAGCAGAGGGATTGTTCCGGATGTTCAGATTCCTCTCGATACGGCAAGGGATGTCAGATTCGAGACTGCGGTGAAGTGGGCGGCAACCGGCACACTGCCGTCTTCAGCAACATGAGAGTATCAATCTTGAGATTCTGAATGAAAAGCGGGCACGAGATTACAGATACAGTACTCTATATGGCCGGGTAACCGGAATGACCGTTTGTTCTGATGATTGATGCAGATTAATATCTGTTCTTGTGGAGAACATCAGATGGTTTTAGAATCTCAGTCATGAAAGATTTTCTTACACTTGCCAGGGAAAGATGCTCCATCCGCTCCTACGAGAAGCGGATGGTTGAAAAAGAGAAGAGAGACCTCATTCTTGAGGCTGGGCGTCTCGCTCCGACGGGATGCAACCGTCAGGGACAGAAGTTCATCGTTGTCGAGAGCGAAGACTCTCTCGATAAACTGTCAAAGGCCGGCCATACGTACGGCGCACCGCTTGCCATCGTTGTCTGCATCGAAAAGGGAAGCTCATGGACACGGCCGTGTGACGGCAGGAACCTGAGGGATACCGATGCTGCGATTGTCACCGACCACATGATGATGGAGGCGACTGACCTCGGTCTCGGAAGCTGCTGGATCTGCAACTTCAATCCCGATGTGCTTAAAAAGGAGCTCTCCATTCCCGAGAATCTTGAACCGGTGAATATACTCCTTGCCGGCTATGCTTCAGGAGAGGGTAACGAAAAGAGCCGCAGGCCTCTTTCCTCCTTCGTATCCTTCAGATAATGCCGACAGTAGAGGAAACATTTCGGAGACTGGAGAAGTCTCCCTTCCGTTCACGCTTTCACCTTTCAGATAAGGACAGGGCCTATATTGCCGATAAGGGACTCGATACCATAGAGCACCACGCCGAGGATTTCATCCGTACCCGTATTGCTCCCCCGTCTATCCCGAATGACGGGAAGCAGACCCCGATGCGGGGCCATCCCGTATTCGTGGCACAGCACGCCTGTGCCGTCTGCTGCAGGGGATGCCTCGAGAAATGGTATCGTGTACCGAAGAACACAGAGCTTACCCGGGACCAGCAGAGAAGGCTTGTGAAACTTCTCATGGCCTGGATAAGGAAGGAACTTGAAGCGGAGTAGATACGCCCTCCGGCAGGTCCTTCCGAAGCCGTGATTCCCGATACAGCTCCATCAGATAGAGAGCAGGGCAGTTCTGGTGATATCAAAACCTGTCCGTTTTAGCTGAAAGCAGATGATCTGGTGCACGTTCAGGTAACACATTTCCTGCCACCGGGACCCAGAAGGTAACAGGGGAGGAAAGATGAGTCGAAAACAGTACAAGAAGATTTCGAGAAAAGAGAAGGAAAAGACTGTATCAAAGGTCATTGCCGGAGAGAGTATCGCAGAGGTATCGAGGGCGACCAAGGCTGCAGAGTCATCCATTAAGAACTGGATAGCAAACGAAGAGATTAACCCAGACAGGGAATATGCTCTAAAATACAGGGAGGAGCATCCATGGTTGGAAAAAATGAAAAGCAAAGGTTTTAATCAAACAGATCCGAGTCCTGACGGAATACCAGAAGTCACAACAACTGATCCTGTTGAATTGAAGAAAGAGAATAAGGACCTGAGAAAGAAGATTGAGTATCTGGAGGACAAGGTACTCTACCTTGAGAAACTCTATGAAATTCTGGGAACAGAGCCGTCCGAAGCAAGTAAAAAAAGATGATCTGGTGAATGGCGGTGATATGTCGTACAAGTTAAGCTCGGTGCCAACCAGATAGACAAAGCCGCCGAGGGTCTTATCGGAATAAGCGGAAAAATCCGTAAGGGCGGCGGAAATCCTCCGTCAGTCCTCTGTGTCATCTGCGGTCTCTCCAATGCAGCCTACCAGAGGAATGACGGGGTGTATGTTATCCCCATTACGGCTCTTAAGCCATGAAAAAAAACACCGGCAATACCGGTGTCTGTCATTTAGCGAGGCAAAGAGGATTCGAACCTCCGACCCTCAGTTCCGGAAACTGATGCTCTATCCACTGCGCTATTGCCCCG
>CAVFYD010000176.1:0-2196 GCA_963626615.1 Sphaerochaetaceae bacterium | reverse complement strand
TTCTTCTGTTCCTTCGTGAGTCCTTTCACGACAAGACACTCGACTTCCTCATATCCAAGAGCCGTCAGTGCCTTGTATCTCGTATGACCTGCAAGAATCACATAGTTCTCGTCAACGACAATCGGTGTAATATACGAGCACTGTCTGATGCTCTCTGCTACAGCGTTGACCGCATCATCGTTACGCCTCGGGTTATTCTCATAGGGATGGATCTCACTCAGTTTCAGCTTTTCAAGTGTTGTAATCATACTTCGAACACCTCCCCGCAACACGGACAAGTCTTCGTTCTCGGACCATCCGATTTTTCTTCCTTCTTTTCAGGCTGTCCGAAATCGTAACCCATAAAATCCACATCACATAACTCGGACGCGAGTTTCTTCTGATCCCACGATGCGAACTCTCCGGTTTTATTGTCATAGAGTCTGTACTTCTTTTTCTGCTCTTCGCTCAGACCTTTAACGGTCAGCACATTACACTCTTTCCATCCGAGCTTAGTGAGCGCTTTATATCTCGTGTGTCCTGCAAGGATCACACCATCTTCATCAACGATAATCGGAGCGATGTACGAACACTGTCTGATACTCTCGACTACATCATCAACCGCATCATCATTTATTCTCGGGTTATTCTCATACGGTTTTATCTCGCTGAGTTTTCTCTTTTCGTATTTCATTGTGAACTTCCTAGAAATTATACCTCAAAGTTCAATGATCTTGAGAACTTCCTCGAAGGATTTTCCACTTTTGTTAATTGCCTGAAGTAGAATCTCCGCCTGTATCTTCCTTTTTTCCTCCAGAAGTTCCTTCAGAGTGGCAAGTGTGTCGTCGTATTCCTTCTTCAGGCGAATTGCTTTCTCCTGAGTTCTTTTAATCCTTGCATCAATCGCCTTACAGCTGGGTCGCCTTGCCATTCTTACTCCTCCTTCTTCAGAATTTCACCGAGAGTATCGGCTTCCTTCCTGATGTCATCCTCGCTTATGCCGAAATAGCTCAGGATGTCCTTCTGCGTCTTAGTGACCGGGTGGTCCAAGCGGTAGACGTTGTCGAAATGCTTTGTAATCTCAATCTTATCCAATTCCTTCATGACTGCGGGAACAGTCGCATAGTTGGGTTTATTCGCAAGTTTCAGTGTTGCCAGATTAATGTTGGAGTAAATTCTGGATCTTACGATGAGAGCTACGAATCCGATGAGAATCTTGGCATCCGTCTTCTCATCTGTATAGGTTCTTAGTGCACTGTTACCCAAGTAGCTCTTGTCGCCTCTGAAGAGTTTCTCGCTCTCATCCCTGGATTTGTATTTCTCCAATGCCTCCGGAGCCTTCATTTTCTCGGATGTAATGATGGCAATATAACCGCAGTAGGAAAGCTCCCTCTCCCTTACTCCCGGCTTTTCTTCGTAGAAGAGAACTGTCCCTTCCTTATCATAGGTAATGTTGTAGTAATCGTTGAATGTACCGTTGAATTCATATTTATGTCCTATCTGCTTCTCGATGGCATCACTCATCTTGTTGAACTTGTCTTCTATCATCCTCTGAGCCTGTGCCGCTCTGGTTATAGAGTAGAAGATGTGGATGTAACGGTTCCGGTCATTCTCGAAAACCGGGCCTTCGATTGTAGTGCAGTACACCTTGTAACTCTTTATGTAGCAACTGCTTTTTGTTTCGAATGTGCCACGTACACTGTCAACAGATTTCTCAAGGAGCTTCTTCTTCCCCTTGAGCATGATTATGAAATCATACCCCTCCTGATCGAGAAGCCTGAAGTTGCCTTCGGAGAAATATCCCCTGTCCAGAATGAAGGAAACCGCTCTGTACCCGTAGGCCTTCGCCTTCGCAATCATGAACTCAAGCTGCGAGACATCAACTATGGAGCCGCAGTATCTTTCGTAGAAAAGCGGCTTGCTGTTTGTCTTGTCATAGGCAATGGCATAGTTGAATATCGGGAGATTCTTCTTATCCTTGGCCTCTCCGAATTCACCTATCGCTAAATCTCCCGCCTGTGTATTCTTATTAGTTGCATCATAACTTATGTATATCTTTTCCCTGTGATCCATCTTCTTGTTCCACCGGTCGAGAAACGAAAAGGAAGCTTCCTCTCCCAGGTCGGTAAGAAATGACGAAATCTTGCTGTCGGAGAATATCTTCATCCCTTCCGTGAAAAGGGCATGATGGTATGCATAGTCCGGGTAATACTGTGC
>CAVFYD010000175.1:0-2215 GCA_963626615.1 Sphaerochaetaceae bacterium | reverse complement strand
AGCTCGACACCGTCGCCGGCTGTATCTGCATCGAATGCGATACCTGTCTTCTTGCTGTTGTAACCTGTAGCCATCCTGAGGACTGTGCCTTCAGCATAGAGGTCACTGAGTTTCTTTGTTTCTTCTGCTGTTGCTGCCGGTGCAGTTGTTGCTGCTGCCGGAGCGGCTGTTGTAGTTGTAGTTGCGGTTGTACCGGACGAAAGCTCCTTGCCTCCGTTAGCGAAAACCATCAGACAACACATAGCCATAAGAACAATAGCCAATGTCTTTTTCATTTAGATATCCTCCAGTTTAAATGTTTGACTTTATCATTCCTTGACACCACCGACGTTGACACCCTTTGCAAAGTACTTCTGTATGAAAGGATATATGACGAGGATGGGAACAATTGAACATACGATGAGAGCGTAGATCATGCTGTCTGAAGCGAATGCCTCGTTCCAGCCGGCCATGGCCTCGCTGTCCGTGTATTCCTCAAGCATGAGTCTGATGTAGACCATGAGAGGATGCTCGTTGGAGTTACTGATCATCTGGCGAGCCCAGAAGTAACCGTTCCAGCGTGAGATTCCGAAGAAGAGTGCGACAGTTGCGATAGTCGACTTGCTCATCGGGATGTAGACCTTACTCAGGACCTGGAATTCCGTTGCGCCGTCGACGATTGCGGCTTCCTCAATGTCCTGCGGAACGCCTTCGAAAGCGTTTCTGAGAAGGATGATGTTCATGGCAGCCATACCCATTGCGATGATGACAAGCCACTTGTCGTCGGTGATTCCGACTGAATTGAAGACCTTCTTGGTGCTGAGGTAGTTGAGGTACTGCGGAACGATTCCGGCACTGAACCACATCGTGAAGACGAGGAAGAAATTGAATGTCTTACGGAATAGAAGCCTCTTCTTAGAGAGTGCATAAGCACCGAGAATGGAGTACCCGAGAGCCCAGACTGTTCCGAAGAGCGTTATGTAGAGGGTGTTGGAGTATGCGTTCCAGAACATGTTGGAGCTGAACATGCGTCCGAATGCCTCGAACTGCACGTCCTTCGGGAAGAGCACGACTTCGGAGTACTCTACTGCATGGCGTCCGCTGATTGCAGACGATATTGCATATACGAAAGGATAGAGGCAGCTTACTGCAAACACGGTAAGGAGAGTGTAGCTGATGATCTTGAAGATGAGTTCGGTTGTTTCGAGTTTTCTTTTCATTTTTCTCTCTCCTATCAGTAAAGCGATACGTTGGATGCCTTTCTGGCAATCGTGTTGGCTCCGATGACGAGGAGCATGCCGATGACGTTGTTCATCATCTCTGCGGCAGATGCTATACCCTCCATCGTTCCGGCGAGTCCGTAACGCTGAGCGAATGTCGAGACGACATCGGCTGTGACATATGTGTTCTCGTTATAGAGAAGAAGGACCTTCTCGTAACCGATGGAAAGAAGAGATCCGATCTTCGTTATGAGCATGATGACGATTGTCGAGAGAATGCACGGGATAACGACATATCTCATCTGAGCCATCTTTCCGGCACCGTCAATCTGAGCCGCTTCATAGCTTGTAGGGCTGATTGCGATGATTGCGGAAAAGTATACGATTGAGCCGTAACCCGCATCCTCCCAGATACCGCTGAGCTGATAAATGCCGCGGAAGAAGTTCGGGTTGTTGAGAAGACCCGAGTTCGCAGTCTCATGGCTGATGAGGCCGACAGCCTCCAGAAGCTGCGAGATGACACCGTAGCTTGTCGTAAGAGAACCCTGCTTTACAAGCATGGTGACAAGAGATGTCATGACAACGGTCGACATGAACTTCGGCAGGTACGTCAGAACCTGATAGACGCTTCTTGCGATGTTCGACCTGACCTCGTTGAAGAAGAGAGCGAGGATGATCGGAACGGGGAAGCCGAAGCAGAGGCCGTAGAAAGAGAGGAGGAACGTGTTCCTGAGTGCTCTCCAGAACTCTGCAGAGAGTGCATCTCCGCCGACAAGAAGCCTTCTGAAGTACGAGAAGCCCGAGAAGAGCTGCTCGGAAACCGGCAGAACCTCATCAGATACCTTGAAGCATCCCAGGAGTTCGTACATCGGGAAGTATCTCCAGAAAAGGAAGACAAGGAGCATCGGGACAAGCATGACGTAGAGACGCCAGTCCTTGACGATCGCACGTCCCACATGGAGCCAGTAGTGCTTCTCCACATCGTCCCTTACCTTCTGTTCACTGTTCTCGTGCCA
>CAVFYD010000174.1:0-2287 GCA_963626615.1 Sphaerochaetaceae bacterium | reverse complement strand
ACGCATCCCGTCTCTGCTGTGTTTCTTGACCTGGGACTCGGTAAGACCGTAATCACCCTGAGTGCTATCGAGAAGCTCATGCGTGACAGCTTTGAAGTGAGGAAGGTTCTTGTCATTGCTCCCCTGAGAGTTGCCAGAACCACATGGCCCGATGAGATAGAGAAGTGGGACCATTTGAAGGGACTCAGGTACGCAGTATGTACGGGAACGGAGAGCGAGAGACTTGAGGCTCTGTACTCGAGAAGCGATATCTACATCATCAACCGCGAGAACGTACAGTGGCTTGTTGAGAAGAGCGGTGTGGATTTCGACTTTGACATGGTTGTCGTAGATGAGCTCTCGTCCTTCAAGAACCATGAGGCAAAGAGGTTCAAGAGTCTATTGAAGGTCAGACCGTTTGTGAAGAGAATCGTGGGCCTTACGGGAACACCTTCTGCCAACGGCCTTATGGACCTCTATGCGGAGTTCCGCCTCCTCGATATGGGCGAGAGACTCGGGCGTTATCTCACACGCTATCGCCTCAAGTATTTCGAACCCGATAAGAGAAGCCGCAATGTCGTCTTCTCCTATAAGCTCCTTCCGGGAGCTGACAGGGAGATAGAGAAGGCCATAAGCGACATCACGATAAGTATGAGTGCGGTGGACTATCTCGATATGCCGGAGAAGGTGGATATCACGGACAGCGTGGTTCTCTCGGAGAGCGAGATGAAACGCTACGAGGACCTCAAAAGGGATTTATACATAACACTCGGGGACGAGGAGCTCACTGCAGCAAACGCAGCAGTGCTCAGCGGGAAACTCAGTCAGATGGCGGGAGGCGCCGTCTACTCAGATAACGGAGACGTTGTCGAGATACACGATAAGAAGCTCGATGCCCTCGAGGACCTTATTGAGGCAAGTCAGGGACGCCCTGTTCTTGTTGTCTACTGGTACCGCCATGACAGGGAGAGAATCCAGGAAAGATGGAAGAATGCGAGAGAACTCAGGACGAGTGAAGATATAGCCGAGTGGAACGAAGGAAAGATCGGGATAGCGCTTCTCAATGCCTCATCGGGACACGGGTTAAATCTTCAGAAGGGCGGTAACACCATTGTGTGGTTCTCGCTTACCTGGAGCCTCGAGCTCTACCAGCAGACTAATGCCAGGCTCTGGCGACAGGGACAGGAAGAGTCGAGCGTCTTTGTCCATCACATAGTGGTGAAGGACACGATAGACGAGAGGATCCTCGCGGCACTGGAGAAGAAGAGGGAAGTGCAGGATGCGCTTCTTGAGGCAGTGAAAGCCGAACTGGAGGTGAAGGATGGACGTTAACAAGGCATACATGAACCTGATGTACGGAATTGTGAGAGCTGCAGTATCGGACTGGAAGAAGGCTGAGAGAATGCTTGAAAGAGATCCCGAGAACAGTGAAGCGAAAACTCTCAAGAAGGACTGTGAGGATTTCTTCACGGGCGAGGAGTACGCAGACTACTACGCATACTCTGACGGAGGAATTCCCGAGGATATGATGGAGGCACTCTTGTGACAGCGAAAGAGTATCTCAATCAGGCGTTCTATCTTAACCGTCAGATAAAGGCGAAGGAGAAGAGGCTCGAGTGGCTGAGGGAGATTACTCCCGGGCCGAGTATGGTCTTTACGGAGGAAGCAAAGGTGAAGGGAAATCCAAGGAGCTCGGCAGTGGAGAATGCAGCGCTTCGCATTGTCGACCTCGAGGAGGAGATCTCATCCGATATCCTTCGCCTCGTAGAGCTCATCAGGGAGATTGAGGCGAAGATAAAACAGGTCGACTCAGCCGAGATGCGCACAATCCTCGAGATGAGATATCTCTCCTTCATGAGCTGGGAGGAGATAGCGGGACGGATGAGATATCATTCGAACCATGTGTTCTATCTTCACAGAAAAGCTCTTTCTCTGATTCATGTCTGACGGAAATGAGAAATTAAAGTAAAACACACTTGTTTCAAGTTTTTCACGCGCGGTATCCTATACTCGTGAAAAACCCAGGGCGGAAGATGAATTCTCATCCTCTCATTGGCGAACCTCCTTTATTTGTTTTCTGATAGCCCCGGACGTCGGGGTCTTACTTTTCATTTATGGCGGAGTTCGCTATTCTTTGTGACCGGAAGCGAGGTTGAATATGGTACAGGGCAAACCGATTGTTGTTATCTATGAAGACGGAAGAGAGGAGGAGTTCCCCTCGACTGCAAACTGTGCCCTGGTGCTGAACGTGGCCTCCTCGACTGTGAGGAGAAAGAACAAGGCCGGAGAATCCCTCTTGTGGAACGGA
>CAVFYD010000173.1:0-2444 GCA_963626615.1 Sphaerochaetaceae bacterium | reverse complement strand
ATCCGTCTTTTCTGTTGACATAACCGATCACCAAATACTGCTTTCTACTAATTACAAAACTGCGCAAGAAAGGTCACACCTTTCAAGGTGTGATAGAGTTCACTGGAGATCGAGGAGAAAGCCATAGAACATTGAGATCATCAAGGCGTGATCGTGTCTTCGAGGATTACATTGTCATTGGGTTCAACCGACTTGATCTGGTCCTCGTATTTGTAGTATTGTGCTCCAACAACTGACGTGGTCTTCTTTATTCTGTCGTATGTGACTTCCTCTGAGATCTTCGGAGTCGAGAATACCTTGTCAAGCTCCTTCTTGAATCCTTCAGGCGTTCCTTTTGTCCTCGTTATCGTTTCCTTCGTCGGAATCATGTTGCCCTGGTCGGATGTCCCACTAAATCCCGTATACTTGCTGATTGTTCCGTTGCTTCCGTCATAGATCTCTTCATATGACTTCAATATCCTCTGGAGATCTGTTCGGTTATATCCGAACTTCGACACGTCTACAAGCTTGTCCTTTATGACATCCTTATATTCTATGTTCTTGGTGACAGGCGTAGACTTTGCCGCAGGTTTCTCTGGCTCTGGTTCCTCGATCTTTGGCGTTACAGATGCGTTGGCTACATCACCCAATTCAATTGCTGCAATGTTGATGTTCGGTTCTGGTACGGCCAGTGCCATGGCCTCTGCAAGTTTGTCTATCAACAAGCCCTTGACGGATGCCCCCATCAGAACCGGAACCTTTATCATGAAGTCCCACATCAGTGGAATTGCCTCTATGCACTGTGGTATCAGAGACAGCGGGAACGGAATCGGGGGCACTCCGATTATGCCGGCTATCTGGTTGAACATTCCGACAATCGTGTCAAGCATCTGGAAAATGACATTGATCAGTATCATGGGCATCATCTGCCCGGCGATGCATATATCGTCAAAAATTCCCTTTACTACGTCACTTAAGTTGTCGGGAAGAGAAGGCAGTTTCGGAACAAGCTTTTTTATCTGCTCTTTGGTGAGCTTCTTCCCTCCGGAGCCAGATGACAGTATGCCGAACATTCCGGCGAGATCTCCAAGAATCGGTATGCTCCCTCCAACCGACTCTATGGGTCCGACCGCCGCAAGAAGCGGATCTATTATGGCCTGCATCTTCGCCAGTATTACCTCCAGGTTGAATGAGGGCAACTCCGGGTTCAACGCGGCGTCAAGCTTCCGTCCTAGTATTGCGTCAAGTGTGTCCTTGACTCCCTGTATCTTTTCCTCTATCGACAGGGGGATGTCTGCGAGCTTTCTCTGAATGGCCTCATTGTCAAATTCTATGTTCCATTTCTCTGCCGTCGCGTTGAACTCCTTGATCTTGGCCTCGGCCTGAATCTTCATGGCTTTCTGTGCCTTGACCTTCAGTTCGTCAAACTTGTTCTCGGCTTTAGTCTTGATAGTCTTCGCAACTTCCCAAAACTCGACCTGCTTGTCTGGGAAGACGTCTTTCACCGCGTTGTTAAAGTCTGACGCCTGTTTGTAAATGTTCACCTTATACCAGAAAAAATTGGTAAGGTCGTCGTTATACTTCTTCCATATCTCATCAATCTTAGCCTGTAGTGCGACGGCATCCTTCTTCAGTTCCTCGTCCTTTCTCGCCTTGCTCTCATCCACCCACGCATTGAACTTCAGGTTTGCGATGTATTGAACATAGTTCCCATACCACGCCTTCTCATAGATCTCGATTTTCTTGTTCGCTACAGTGGCCTTGGCGTTCTCCTTTATCTCTTCTATCTGCTTCTCAACATCCTCCTACGCCTTCTTCTTCGTGGCCTCAGTTTCGGATTCCTTGAGTTTCTTCCCCTCCTGTATGAGATAGTCGCGAAGGTTCTCCTCTGTCGTGTCTGTGAAAAAGTCCATAATTTTGTTTCCTTTGTGCGGATCACAGGAACGTTGGCGGATGGTTCTTGCTTATGAGAGCAATGAAGTCGCTGTATATCCTCGTCTGGTCTTTTGTCGTGACGTTGAACGCCTACTGCGTGTGGTTGGCTTTTTTCGTGTTGACATCAACCTGCTCTTCCGCCTTGACATTAAGCGTCTTGGTGTTGAGTTCTGTCTGGTTTCCGGCATTAACCTTCATCGTCTGGCAGTTCAGCGTATATCTCTCGGTGTTGATCATCAAGTCTGGAGTGTTGATGCAGACTTGCGAAGTCGCTTTTATGTTTATTGTTCCGGATTCCGAGATGTCTATCTGGCACCCAACCTCGGGCTGCTCATCCCCAGTGCTGTACTTCCTGTCATCAAAGGACTTTATCTCTATATGACCGCTTTCCCATATCTTGATGGTTGCGTGATCAACCCTTATCTTATGAACTCTTGCGTCGTCCCCGCTCTTGACTGCTTCATTGGAGAGATCGCATCGGACATCAGCGTACTGCTTCTTCGCGTTGTCTCCGCCCTGTATGGTACCCC
>CAVFYD010000172.1:0-2477 GCA_963626615.1 Sphaerochaetaceae bacterium | reverse complement strand
TCAGCTTGATAAGTTTTGCAAGTCTTTCACTTTTGCTCATTTGTTTTAATCCTTTATTAGAATGCAGCCCCTTTCGGAGCTGCACCCGTGTGTTTGTTTAACTGTACGATTATCTGTTCTTGATCCAGCCCATGATAGGACCGACACCTGAGATAATCTTATCGCCCACGATGAGAGTCGGGGCACTCATAATTCCCAGTTCCTTGAGTTTGTCAGCATTTGCAGCGACATCGATTTCTTCAAATTCGATACCTGCATCCTTCAACGCCTTCTTTGCTCTCGGACAGTTGGGACACGTCGGAGATGTAACAATCTTGACTTCTGCAGCACTCTTTTCTTCTTCCTGCTGAACAGGTTCGTCCTCAAAAATAGCAGCATAATCGATAGCACATGCTTCACACTCGCTTTCGTTTGACAATGCATTCTTCCGTTTGACATTGCTATCTTTTACCGTGTTACTATCCATAGAAACGTATTCCCTCCTCTCCTTGAATTCTTGTGCCTTACCTGTGTTCCAGTTCTGAACGGGGCGGTAGTAGCCTGTTATTCTGGACCATACCTGAGTGGGTTTCCCGCAGTGGGGGCACACAGGGACTTCTCCGGCGAGGTAGCCGTGTTCTTCGCAGATTGAGTAAGTCGGGCTGAGAGTGATGTAAGGAAGGGTGTAGTTTTCGCAGATCTTTCTTACGAGCGTCATTGCACTCTGGTAGTTAGGGAGTCTTTCACCGAGGAACGTATGGAAGACAGTACCGGAAGTGTACTTCGGCTGGAACTTATCCTGGATATCGAGGGCTTCGAGGACGTTATCGCTGAACCATACGGGGCAGTGAGAGCTGTTGGTATAGTAGGGGCTGTCCTGAGTGCCGGCTGTGATGATATCGGGGAACATTTCCTTATCGTGCTTTGCGAGTCTGTACGCTGTACTTTCTGCGGGAGTAGCTTCGAGGTTATAGAGATCCGGAGCGTACTTTTCCTGGTAGTCAGCGAGTCTTTCTCTCATGTGGTCGAGAACTTCCGCTGTGAAAGTCTGAGCTTCCTCTTCTGTGAGGTTCTTTCCGAGCCACTTTGCATTGAGGCAGGCTTCGTTCATACCGACGAGACCGATAGTTGAGAAGTGATTCTCGAATGTTCCGAGGTAGTGCTTTGTATACGGATAGAGGCCTCTGTTGAGGTAATCAGACACTTTTTCTCTCTTGAGCTTGAGAGATCTTGCAGCTACGTCCATCATGTGGTCGAGGCGTGCATAGAAGTCTTCTTTGCTTGTTGAAAGGTATCCGATACGCGGCATATTGATTGTGACGACTCCGATAGAACCTGTAGATTCGCCTGAACCGAAGAAACCGCCGTTGCGTCTTCTGAGTTCTCTGAGGTCGAGTCTGAGGCGGCAGCACATACTTCTGACATCGCTGGGTTTCATATCCGAATTGATGTAATTGGAGAAGTAAGGAGTGCCGTACTTTGCTGTCATTTCGAAAAGGAGCTTATTATTGGTTGTTTCCGACCAGTCGAAGTCCTTTGTGATGGAATATGTCGGGATAGGATACTGGAATCCTGTACCGTTGCAGTCGCCATCGATCATGAGTTCGAGGAATGCCTTGTTGATCATATCCATTTCGTCCTGACAGTCGCCGTAAGTGAAGTCCATTTCCTTGCCTGCGACGAGAGCGGGCATATCCTTCATATCCTCGGGGACCTTCCAGTCGAGAGTGATATTCGTGAAAGGAGCCTGAGTTCCCCATCTTGACGGAGTATTGACGCCGTAGATGAAATTCTGGAGAGCCTGTTTGACTTCCTTATAGGAGAGATCATCTTTCTTGACATAGCCGGAGAGGTAAGTATCGAAGGAAGAGAAAGCCTGAGCGCCTGCCCATTCGTTCTGCATGATACCGAGGAAGTTGACCATCTGGTTGCAGAGAGTGGAGAGGTGTCTTGCAGGAGCGGCGGAGACTCTGCCTGCCACACCGTGGATACCTTCCATGATGAGCTGTTTGAGAGACCATCCTGCGCAGTAAGGAGAGAGCATGCTGAGATCGTGGATATGCATTGCGCCTGATCTGTGAGCTTCAGCGATTTCCTTATCGTAGACTTCAGTGAGCCAGTAGTTAGCTGTAACAGCGCCGGAAGAGGAGAGGATGAGGCCGCCGAGGGAGTAGGAGACTGTAGAATTTTCCTTGACTCTCCAGCTGAGGTCATCGACGTAATTTTCGACTACTTTCTTGTAGTTTACGACCGTCTTACCGTCACGGTTATCGGAATGGGACTGTCTGTAGAGGATATAAGCCTTTGCGACGTCATGGAAACCTGCTTCCGAGAGAGTGTGTTCTACAGTATCCTGAATCTCTTCGACAGACACCTGTTCGGTGCCTTTGAGCTTCGACATTACTCTGAGGGTAAGGAGGGTAACGATGTCCTCTATGTCGCTTGTGTGTTCTCTTTTTGCATCAAAAGCCTTCATAATGGCATTCGATATCTTTTCA
>CAVFYD010000171.1:0-2533 GCA_963626615.1 Sphaerochaetaceae bacterium | reverse complement strand
TTGGTC
Organism: Sphaerochaetaceae bacterium; assembly: GCA_963626615.1. Lineage (GTDB taxonomy): Bacteria > Spirochaetota > Spirochaetia > Sphaerochaetales > Sphaerochaetaceae > Ornithospirochaeta. The sequence goes on along the minus strand of CAVFYD010000171.1, from coordinate 2,527 downwards.
CAATGTGACATCAAGGTCTCATGCAAGGTCATGATTGACGGGAAGCTTTCCACTGTCTACTGGATTTCCTGGATAGACGACTACTCTCGTTTTCTTCTTGGGGGTCGGTTCTTCGCAGGAGAAAGCGAGATAGAGGTTACACAGAGTCTAAGAGAGATGCTAACACTCTATGGAAAGCCGAAGAAGATATACTCTGACAATGGAGGTCCCTACATTTCAGATCTGTTCACCGGAATCTGTGCGAACCTCGGAATTAAGCTAATTCATCATAAACCAAGGAGTTGTTGCTCAAAAGGAAAGGTAGAGAGGATGAATGGAACGCTTGATTCTTTCGTCAACGAATGCTTCAACAGCAAGGACATCACACTTGATAAGATCAATGCATATTTCAAGGCATGGGAGGATGTGGGTTACCTTGATTACCCTCATAAGGGACTCGAAGGAAAGACACCCAGAAGCGTGTTTGAGTCAGACCCGACACCACTGAGATATGTTACAGAGGAGGAGCTCGACAAGGCCTTCATCCGCACTGTAGAGAGGAAGGTCAGCAAGAGCTCTACAATTTCCTATAAGGGCAAGACATACCAGGTAAGCGACCTCAACATGAGGGGGCTGTATGTAACGGTGAAGATACAGCCTCTCACCGGTGAGATAATCTCCGTCACCCGCCCCGGATTCCGAGATGCCACGGCAAAGCCGCTTGTCATCGGCGAAAACATAGACTTCGAAGCGAAGGCAAAAGTAGCGAAGGCGAAGCGCAAGGAAAGAGAGGAAAAAGCGAAGGAAGAGAACTCAAGAGTTCTTGCCGCCTACAGGAAGAGATTTGAAGAAAAGCACCCTGATTCGACGCTGTTCGACGGGATTGACGATGTAAATCATGCCGTTTCAGAGACGGTGGATGCGGAAGCACAGGCGGCTTCGAGGATAAATTTCAACGCATTTGTGGATAAGGAGGAATAGGAATGAGTAATCCTGTACTGGAAGAATTCGGCATGAAAACGATGCCGTTCACGAAGAATGTGGCAGTGGACAGTCTATTTCACAGTGAGAACTGGGATAACTGTTACAACAAGCTCAGGTACGCCGTGGAGAACAGGTCCTTCACGGTACTGACGTCCCCGCCGGGATGCGGGAAGAGCACGATGCTGAGAGCCCTGAGAGACAGACTCAACCCGAACAGGTGGGAGTTCATCTACATAAGCGAGTCCAACCTCTCGCCCAGATGGCTCTACAACCTCATCCTGAGGCACTTCGGGGTGAAGGAGTATTACTACCGGGGCGACGGGAAGAAGGCGGTACATGAACAGTTCGCCGTCACAAGGGAGCTCAAGAAGAAGGAGATAATAGTCTGTGTGGATGAAGCGCACCTCTTGAGTCTCGACACTCTCCAGGAGCTGAGGTTCTTCCTCAACAGTGATATTGATTCCACTTCACTTGTCTCCCTCATTCTTTCAGGGCAGTCGGAGCTGCGAGACACTCTGAGACGTGACATCTGCGAGGCGATAAGACAGCGCATCGCATTCCCCGTCAGTCTCGAACCGATGAATCGTGATCTGACGGAGAGATACATTGAAGCTCACCTCAAGGCTGCAGGTGCGGAGAACAACGCTGTGTTCTCTCAAGAGGCAACGGACCTGATCTACGGCCAGTCGGGAGGTGCCATGAGAATAGTCAATCAGATCTGCTCGCTCTCGCTAATGGCAGCTGCAAGCAGCAGTCAGGATACTGTCGATGCGGGCATCGTCACGAATGTGGTGCAGACCGAGATGATTTAGGAGGTAAAGATGAACACTAAGGAAAGAAAGGAAATGAACACGTTGAAGAAGGAGTTCTCCCACAAAGTCGAGACACTCTACGGCATGTTCAAACTGAAGGTCGTGGAAGCAATTGAGAAAGAGGAAGAAAAAATGGAAAGACTTGAGGAATATTTCCCCGGCTCTTTACAGCAGGAGCAGATAGAGGAGGACATTGAGAACCTTGAGGATACTCTCTCCATATTCGAGGAAGCCGTCTCGATGATAGCGGAGGTGAATGATGTCTGATTGCATGGACGGACAGCTGGATCTGTTTGATTCTGTATGCTGCGAACTCGAAAGAACCGACCTTGAGAAGGAGAATGAAGAGCTCAAGAACCTTCTCATGGGTTACGCCTGTTCTGATGACACATCAGCTGCTTCGAATAAGTTTCTGATGATTGTCGTAAAGAGAATGGAGCGTTACCTGAGTGAAAACAGCCGGCATAGGATTGTACTCAGCTCACTCTACACGCTCCACCATGATGTTGATGAGACGACGTTCGAGAATGTACTCAACACCTTCATACATGAGTTCGGCCTCATGTGTCATGACTGGGATGAGTACTATGCTGAGAGGAAGAGTTCACGAAGAAGGAGATGACAATAGAAAGCTGATTACGGGGACCGGGAAACCGGTCCTTATTCTATGCTCGGGCTAGACGGACAAAGGGGTTAGCAGACGTGGACAAAATTGGTTGGCAGTCTGGTGGCAAAATTACTTAGCACTAACA
>CAVFYD010000170.1:0-2585 GCA_963626615.1 Sphaerochaetaceae bacterium | reverse complement strand
GGAAAAACGTGGACAGGTTTGAATCATGCTGAAAGCGTGACATACATGACTGATAAGGGACCGCGTAATCTTGCTAAAGTAGATCCCAAATATATTTTTACAAGTCAACGGCCACAGCTGATAGATGAATGGCAGATTGTCCCGGGAATATGGGATGCTGTCAGACACGAGTGTGACAGTGACCATGACAAGGGAAAATTCATTCTCACCGGGTCAACAGCCCTCCGCGTCAATGAAAGCGATGATGATATTGTCTATCATTCGGGAACAGGACGTATTGCAATGCTTCAGATGCATCCTATGAGCCTTTATGAATCGGGAAACTCAACAGGAAATGCATCAATTTCAGATATGCTTGAAGGAAAGGTAGAAGAGGGTAATGAGAGAAAAGTTGAACTGGACGAGTTAGCTTTTTATATTACGAAAGGTGGTTGGCCTGAAAATCAGAGTGTATCTCGTGAGGATGCGCTTCTTATACCTGAAAGCTATATAGAGTCAATTGTGACCAAGGATATGCATGAGGGACACGAAAAAAGAAGAAATCCCGACAGGATGCGTAAACTCATAAAATCTCTTGCAAGAAATGAATCGACTGTAACCGGTCTGAAGACACTGGTGAGGGATATAGAGGAGTATGAAAGCGGAGATGAACTGCTCAAGAGTTCTCTAACTGTTTCGGATTATCTTTCTGTTCTGGACAGTCTTTATCTTACATCTGACATTCCGGCATACAGCCTCAGTTACCGGTCAAGTTCAAGAATCGGAAAATCTGCAAAGAGGCATCTTGCTGACCCATCGCTATGCTGTGCCAGTCTCGGACTTACAGTCGGAAAACTGATGTATGATCATGAGACTTTCGGTTTGCTGTTTGAGGCTCTTGCTGCAAGAGACCTCAGAATATATGCTGATTATCTTGATGGCAGACTGTATCATTTCAGGGATAATGTATCAGGAGATGAAGTGGATGCCATCATCGAGTTCAAGGATGGCAGATATGCAGCATTTGAGATCAAACTCAGTGACGGCAGCATAAAAGATGCCATAGAGAGCCTGGAAAGATTCAGGAATAACGTGAAAAAGAAGCCTGCATTCTGCTGTGTTATTGTCGGTCATCTGGAGGCGATAATCAGAGATCCTGAATCAGGCATATATATTGTTCCGCTTACATCTTTAAAGCCCTGATGTGCAGACCTGCGCTGAAGACTGCTCTGTATCGGAATTGATTTCGTTGCATCACAGGGTAAAGTGCTTCTCTCTGTATCGGGCCATCCAACTCTCAGAAAAAGAGGAACAGCAATACAGATCAGGACGTGGTTAAGAACGAAAAGGGGAAAACTGCAGCCTCTGCGATTTCACAGGAACATGACATAATATACCGGAAGGTATGTTATGCCCTTGCTGTCAGTGTAGACTTCACGTTCATTGGAAAGAACAATTGCACTCCTGATACTGTAGTCGGGATTCGAGAGAAAACTGTCCAGGGCACTGTGTACCGTGTAGTCCTTTCCCGACTTGACCTCTATCGGAAGAACGGAAAGTGAAGCGTAGTCATTGAGAAGAAAGTCCACTTCTCCTTTCGCCTTGTTATCGTAGTAGAAGAGGCTGTGCCCGTGTGCCTTCAGCTCTTCGGCGACCACTGCTTCGTATACTGTTCCGAGATTTATGCTCCTTGTATCATCCAGGACTGGCCTGATGTTGTTCTGATAGAGTATTCCGGTCAGGATACCGACATCGTTGAGATAGAGTTTCAGCAGATTCTTTCCCGAATGTTGTGTAAGCGGAAAGACAGGAGTCGAGACAGCCTGGACTTCAAGTGCGATTCCCGAAGACGTGAGGTAGTCGAATTCGTCCGTATAGTCTGACCATCGTTTTCCCTTCTTCTCCTCGATATCTTTGAATCTCAGTCTTTTCTTCCTGTTTTCCAGGGATGATGGAATCATGTCATAGATTCTTCTTATTCTGAGCTTATGGTCTGTGTCGTATTTCGAGGCGTCTGAGCCATAAAAAGCATGTGTTTCGTCCTGTACTTTTCTTACAGCGGCTATGTTCTTCGTTTCAATGAATGCCTTTACTGCATCCGGCAGTCCTCCCGAGAGAAGATATTTTCTGAAGTAGTCCATCATCTTCTCATGCGCTGCTTCTTCCAGTGATTCTCTCTTCAGGAATTTTGATTTCAGTGCATTCAGTGCAATGCTGCCGACGCCGGACGCAATGAGATATTCCTCGAAGTCCATCGGGTACATATGCTTTATCTCAATGCTTCCCATTGGAATGGATGATGTCATTGAAAGGGTCACACCGAGAAGGGATCCTGAAGCTATGTAGGTGAATCTGTTGTCTTGCCTGAGAAATTTAAGCATTGTAAGAAGATGCGGGTACACCTGTATTTCATCAAGGAACACCAGTGTGTCGGACCTGCTCTTCATTCTGTCTCCGGCAATCATGCTGAGGGAGAGATAAAAGTCATCAACGGTTTTGGCCTTCTCGAAAAGTCTGTCACTCACAGAATCTTCAAGAAGATTGATTTCAATATAGTTTTCGAAGAGTTCCTTTCCGGCTTCCCTTATTATATATGACTTCCCGAC
>CAVFYD010000169.1:0-2592 GCA_963626615.1 Sphaerochaetaceae bacterium | reverse complement strand
GTATTTAATATATATTTAAACAGTAAAAATATGAATATAAAATCGGAAATGATTATAAGAATACAAAACAAGAAGCAGATTCGTAAGATATCCAGTCGCTGTTAAGCAGTTTCATATGAGTTTATACAACAGAAGACAGTTATCTTACGTGCTAAATCATTCTATTCAGGAATGATGCAGCAGTACAATATTGCCCTCTACGACGTTAAAAAACGCCCAGGCTTTGTCGGCTTGGGCGATATGTGTCATTTAAGGAACTCAGGTATTGCACCACGGTTATTGAAGATTTTTCGCTGCTGTGAGTCGAGAATCTTCTTTCTCATCCTGATTGATTTCGGAGTTACTTCAACCAGCTCGTCATCCTTGATGAACTGAATAGCTGCTTCGAGGGACGGCTTCACGACCGGCGTCAGCGACACAGCATCATCCTTACCTGCTGCACGGAGGTTAGTGAGCTTCTTGGTCCTTGTAGGATTGATCAGAAGATCAAGATCCTTGTTCCTCTCACCGACAACCTGCCCTTCATAGACAGGGTCACCCGGAACGATGAAGAAACGACCTCTGTCCTCCAGCTCCCAGATTCCGTAGGCAACTGCTGTTCCTGCCCTGTCGCATACAAGTGAACCGGACTGTCTGTCAGGGAAATCTCCCTTATAAGGCTCATACCCCTTTACGAGAGTGTTCATGACACCGAGGCCTCTGGTATCTGTAAGGAATTCGTCCCTGTATCCGATAAGGCCGCGGGCAGGAATCTCGAACTGGATCTTGACTCTGTTGCCTGCCGTATACTGCATGTCATTCATGACAGCCTTGCGTCTTCCAAGCTTTTCCATTACAGTACCGCTGAATTCTTCCGGGCAGTCTATATAAAGATATTCGATAGGCTCAGTCTTGTTTCCGTTTTCATCCTTCTTGAATATGATATGCGGTCTTCCGACACTGAGTTCGTATCCGTCACGCCTCATCTCTTCAACGATGATGGCCATCTGGAACTCTCCCCTTCCCTTTACGGTGAATGTATCATCAAGATTTTTCTCAATCCTGATGGAAACATTCTTGAGCGCTTCCTTCTGGAGTCTCTCCCAGATTTTCGCACCTGTTACTGCCTTTCCTTCAGTACCTGCAAGAGGAGATGTATTCTGACAGAAGAGCATACTGACTGTAGGCTCGTCAACCTTGATTCTGGGAAGAGCCTTAACCTCTTCCTTTGTGCAGATAGTATCGCCGATGGATACATCGCTGACACCGCTGAGAACGATGATGTCACCAGGTTCGACGTCGTTTGTTTCCCTGAATGTAGGGCCGTCGTAACTCTGGAGTCTTGTGACTCTCAACGGTTCTTCCTTGTCTTCCTTTATGCAGATAAGCTGATCATTTGTGGATGCTGTTCCGTTGATGACCTTACCTACAGCAAGACGACCGAGGAAGTCCGAGTACGAAAGATCGGAAACCAGCATCTGGAAAGGTTCCTCATCGTCGTATTCAGGAGCCGGAATAGATTCCAGGATTGCATCGAGAAGAGGATGAAGATTATCTCCGATATCAGTAGCTGTAAGGCCGCATTTGCCGTCTCTTCCGTTAGCATAGAACACAGGCACATCAAGCATTGACTCATCGTCGCTGAGCTCGAGGAGAAGGTCATAGACCTCATTGAGAACCTCTTCAGGTCTTGCATCAGGACGGTCAATCTTGTTGATTACAACGATAACAGGAAGATTCTTCAGAAGAGCCTTTTCAAGGACGAATCTTGTCTGAGGAAGCGGACCCTCAGCAGCGTCGACAAGAAGTACAACTCCGTCAACCATGCTCAGTCCCCTCTCGACCTCGCCTCCGAAGTCTGCGTGACCCGGGGTGTCGATAATATTGATCTTGACTCCCTTCCAGTGAATGGCACAGTTCTTTGCAGATATCGTGATACCTCTCTCGCGCTCGATATCACCGCTGTCCATGATTCTCTCCTGGCCGTTGTCCTTGAGAGCAAGACCGCTCTGCTTGAAGAGAGCGTCTACGAGAGTTGTCTTACCATGGTCAACATGTGCAATGATGGCTATGTTTCTTATATTTTCGTTTTTCTTCTTCATATCAAATTACCGAAATGTAATATATAACAAACTTGAAATTATGAAAACACCTCTTATTCATTATTGGACAAAGAATTGATAATTGAAAATGCCCGACTGTATCGACAATCGGGCGCAAAGTGTGTATTTTCCCTTCAGGATGTAGTCTCCGCGGTAAGGTAAATATAAGATATGTACCTGCCGGCTGTCTTTCCATTTATATCTGATTTGTTGACCGAGATATGGAACCATCCCCATATCGGGTCATTGATGTTGAGATATCCATTTGTTCCTAATTCATAATAATTCTGTTCGTTATATCCGACATTAACCTTTCTGACAGCGTCATAGCCGAAAACAGTGTTATCACTGAGTACAACACCGGAAGCGACCGTTCCATCCTGATTGAATGTATAGCAGTGATAAAGAGTATAATCAATCTGCTCTGTGCCGCCCTCAAGGGTTAAAGCACCTTTGGTGCTCAGCTTGAGTCTTATCCTATGCGACGAAGTCACAGTAATCTTGAAATGGA
>CAVFYD010000168.1:0-2614 GCA_963626615.1 Sphaerochaetaceae bacterium | reverse complement strand
CTCCGGCTCTGGATATAACATCACCATGCCTTCTCCGGTGATTCCTTCCCGAGTGACTACTACTTCACGGCCTTCTGTCAGCCGGAAAACTACCTTCTCCGGCCCTGCGGTAATTCCGTCTATACCGGAGAAGAAAAGCTCTATTTTCCGGCCGTACATGGTGAGGCCGATACGGTTTTCAACCCGGTAATAATAGCTCTTGCAACCGATAGATTTCAGAGCGTCCTTAACGATTGTACTTTCGTGAAGGCCGAGAGTGATTCCCGGCCATGTTGTGGTTAGTGTCATAATTTATTCCTCTCTAATACTCCAATCGATTTCAGCTTTCTCTACACTGGAAACGGCCTCTACGGCCTCCAGCATGGCTGCTGCGAAAGCTCTAGCTCCCTCTTTTCCTACAGTACCGATTGAGGCCCAATTAAGGCCGATGTCAGTGTCCTTCCAATTCCTGCGGTATGCCTCTATCTCCGAGCCGTCAAAGCCGCGATTCCGGAGGGAGAGGAAGATCCTTTCCCTCACGGCCTCCAGTGTCTTTTCAAATTCTGCGTTACTGATTCTGAGCATTATTCCTCCTCCTCATAAGTAAGTGTTATATACTTGTTTAATATCATGAATTTTCCTTCACTACTAAAAAGTGCGGTAAGGCCGTCAGGAAGGACAATACGGAGATTTCCATCATCATCAGTATATAACACTGAGGAATAAGGAATATGAATTTCATTGAAATTCAGGGAGTGAAGATTCTCCTCCTTTTTCTTCTGCCATACAGTAAGAATGAGGCCTTCAGTTTTATCCTTCTTTATGTTTGCTATGCAGCAAGGATTTTTCTTGAACCATCCCTTTATGTACTGCGTAACGGCTGGGAGATTACTCTCTTCCAAAAAGCCGTTTCCAATTACTTTCTTCTCTTCTTCCCAAAACATGATTATTCTTCCTCCTCATAATATGCTTCGTAAATTTCAACCGGCTCAAATCCTTCCAGAGAAGTGTCTGAAATTATATCTTCGATGTTATACAGTTCTCCGGAGTAGTTTTCCAAACAGCCGTAGTAGTATATCTTTCTCATATCTCCTCTGCGGCTCTGAAGCCATTCAGACAGTTCTTTGTAAGTGTCGAAAGTGTACGGAGAATAGAAAGAAGGCTCTTCGCGTTCGATCCAGTCGTCTTCATACCAATCGTCAATGTTTTCAAGATCCTCATGGTAGCAGTTTGTAAAGATGTTCTCCTCTCCGACTGCGTACCATCTGCGGCCTTCTGCGTCAATGCCGATTCCGACAGATATTAACTTCTCATTGTTCAGTTCTTCCGGTGTAAATTCTACCGCTTCAATCGCCTCTCTGATTGTGCGGTATGCCTTTGATTTTTCGTAATTGCTTTTTGTAAGTCTCATAAAATACTTTTTCCTTCCTATTTAGATGTACAACATACATTCTTTCGTTTCGATAATCTTAAAATCCTCTTTCCAGAGAATGGAAGTCGGCTCTGTTATCGTTGCGTCTGAATACTGAATTTTGCACTGAATTTGATAGTGATAATTTCCGTTCCCTGCTCCTGACTTGTACCAGAAAAATTCTTTATCTGGAGGCATAATAATCGAGTAACCGTTCTTTCTGTAATGATAATCTGTAAGACAGAATTTTCCTTCGTTGCTCCAGCCGTAAGCCGTAATTAAGTCTGTCAGTTCCTTTCTGGTAATCATACTCTCTTCCCTCCCTTATTTCTGAATATCTCTTCTTCCCTTTCCCTCTCGATCCTCTGACTATCCCGGGGAAGCGGAAACTGAATGCAGCCATTACCGGCCTTCATCCGGATATCGTCGCTGAACATATTGCAGTTTTCCGGCTCTATCGGAAATGTTGCGACAATAGATCCTTTTCCGGCTGCGGTTGTTATCATAAGTTCGATTTCCCGATTCTTATGAAAGAACATATACAGCGGCCATTGTGAGTAGCAGATGTAATGTTCAGTCTCTACCTTGTTCCATGTTGAATAATCGAAGTATTCTTTCAGTTCTTCATACTCCATAGTTTTTTCTCCTGTCCTAAAAATACTTTTTCACTTCCATTTAGAAGTTTATATAGCAGGGGAAGAGATTCCCCGGCTTATAAAATCCTAAAGATTATGCTCTTCTTATTGCTTCGGCCTCCTGCGTGAGATATTCCTGAATTCCGTCCATGTAGTCTATCTCTTCCCAATCTCCATAGTACCCGGCCGGATTCCAGGCGATAGGATCTTCCGCAAGTTCGATTCCCGTCATGCAGCCATACCAACGACGGATATAAAGGCCGTAAGGGGTATATATACGGATATCCTCTCCGGTCAGTGTTGCATAATGTTCAGCGTCTTTCTGAGCCTCTTCCAGCGTCTTGTAACCGTAACCGTTCCAGACGTACTGAAGAGAGGAATCCCACAAGATTTCATAATCGGAATAATTAAAAACTCCCTCTTCTCCCTCTTCCTCTTCTCCGATTACTAACTGAACTGTCTGCTTTTCCTTTTCCTTTTCCGTGAGGTTGATCCAGGCGGAAATAGCATTTTCCAATCCTTTCTGCGTCTCTCCCAGATTTTCGGAAAGTTTCCTTTCCCAATAGTCGTGACCGTCTGTCTTGATGAT
>CAVFYD010000167.1:0-2623 GCA_963626615.1 Sphaerochaetaceae bacterium | reverse complement strand
TGAGTGACGGGAATGCAGCACCTGTTGTAAGTCTCCATGTCTGAGCATATTCGCCTTCGAGGAACTTGATGAGTTCCCATGCAGCAGCTTCCTCAGCAGAGCCAGCGGGGACGTCAGCAGACATAGCCCAGCCTGTTCCTACGACAGAAGAGTTGGATTCATGTACGACTTCGCCGTCGAGTGCGGGGAAGTTCATGAGCTCGATGTCTGTTTCCTGAGCTTCAGGAGAGAAGAGAGCCTTTCCTGTTGTGACATCTGTCTGGAAGGAAGCACAAGCCCAGTCGCCGTCGATATAGAATGCAGCCTTGCCGTTTGCAAAGTCGCCTCTTCCCGAACCGTAGGAGACAGAGAGAGTATTCCTGTTGATGATTCCGTCCTTGTAGAGGTTGTCCAGAACTGTGAGAGCAGAAATGAACCAGTCATCTTCGAAGTCGATTTCGCCGTTTGCAAGTCTTGTATTCCAGTCAGCTCCGCCGAATCTTCCGCAGAGGAGGGAGAAGAGACATGACTGCATTACCCAGCCGTCCTTGCAGTCCATCTGGATGACTTCGATTCCCTTTTCGTTGAGAACAGGAACCATTGCCTTGAGGTCATCATATGTCTTCGGAATCTCGAGTCCGTTTTCTCTGAGAACCTTTGTGTTGACGAACATCATCGATGTAGCTGTGATGCCGTTCGGAAGTTCTCCGAGGTAGCCTGCAAGCTGCGGAGCTGTTGCGACTGCCGAATAGTCGTCAAGAAGTCCATCCTTTTCGAGGAACGGAGTAAGATCCTTGATGAGACCTTCTGTGTGCAGAGTTGAGCTTCTTCCGCTCGGCCATGCATACATTACGTCAGGAAGATTTCCCTGTGCAGCATAAGCTTCAACCTTCTGATGGAAAGGTTCGTTGAAGAGATCTTCTCTGATGATTTCGATTTCGGGGTGAAGTTCCTCGAACTTGTTCCAAATCTGTTCGATTTCGTTAGCGCTGTTAGGCTCTGACATATCGATGTAATTCAGAACTCTGATAGTTGTCTTTTCACTCTTCTGTGCTTCAGCGGCACCCTGAGCGAATACGAGAGTTGCGACCAGTGCAAGCACCAGCAGAACTGATAGTTTTTTCATCATTTTCCTCCTTTTGATGAATGCGATGCAGTTTTCCTGCCCAATAACCTTTTTATCCTTTGACTGCTCCTGCAGCGACCCCTTTTGTTATCTCCTTTCTGAAGATCAGATAGAAGACGAGCATTGGCATGAGGCCTATGACAAGAGAAGCGAAAAGCTTTCCGTAGTCAGTAGAGAGGCTTCCTGCGAAGGACTGGATACCTACCGGGAGAGACTTGTTCTTCTGACTTGATGTGAGCATGTTGATGAGCATGAACTCATTCCATGTTCCCGATACCTGTAAAATCGCCAGCGTCGTCGCAACGGGTTTAGCCATCGGAACGATGATGGAACGGAAAATCCTGAAGTACGATGCCCCGTCAATCCTTGCACTCTCGACGAGAGCCGTCGGAACACTCTTTATGTACTCGGTGCAGAGATAGACACCCATCGGAAGTCCGATTCCGATATACGGGATGAGGACACCCAGCTTCGTGTCATAGAGACCGACCTGGTTGATAACTATGAAGAGCGGAATCATGATTGACTGCAGCGTCATCAGGATACCGATGATGTACGAGCCGTAGAGCCACTTCGTGCACTTCATTCTTATCTTGGCGAACGCAAAGCCGCTCATCATGCCGAGAATTAAGACTGCAACCACCGTAACAAGAGTATAGATGATGCTGTTGACGATGTAGATACCGAAGTTTCCTCTTATCCAGGCATCACGGTAGTTCTGCCAGAAGAACTCGTGCGGGAACCCGAGCCTGTCCAGCTGATAGCTCTGGCTTGTCTTGAAGGAACTCATGATGAGCCAGAGAATGGGAACGATGGCGAGAAGTGCGAAAACAATGAGAACAAGATATGTGAGGAACATCTCGATTCTGCGTCCGATGCTCCTTGTGTCTTTGATTGGGCTGCTCATTCCTGACCTCCGAACTTCTTTTCGACCAACTTCGTCACACCGATGAGTGTGAAGGAGATGATGCACATGACTATCGAGACGGCGTTCGCCAGAGGATAGTTCGGTGCTCCCTTGAATGCTGTGTCATACATGTAAATCGAGAGGACGTAGGTCTGCTTTGCCGGGCCTCCGCTCGTCATGACGTAGATGAGGTCGAAGCTCTTGAGAGAGCCCGAGATGGCGAGAATCGCACTTGTTACGATGACACCGGAGAGTGCCGGAAGAATGATATACCTCAGGGCCTGGAACTCCGTTGCACCGTCGATCTTGGCAGCCTCGATGACAGAGACATCAATCTTCTGCATGTTGGCAAGGAAGATTATGAGATAGGTTCCCGTGTACATCCAGAGTATTACCAGGAGTACAGGAATCATGGGATGCTCGCTGTTGGAGGCGACATAGCTTGGATTGAAAAGTCTTATGATGTCCGGAAGAGCACCGTTGGGGGCCGTGATTGCATCCCAGAGCTTACCGATGACGACTGTCGAGATTACACACGGCAGGTATATGATGGTCTGGAAGAAGTCCTTTCCCTTTATCATGCCGCGGAAGATGAGATATGCCATGAAGAA
>CAVFYD010000166.1:0-2641 GCA_963626615.1 Sphaerochaetaceae bacterium | reverse complement strand
GACGGCAAGATAAAGAAACATCATCATGAGCTGCCGGAAGATCAGAAGTCCCGTATCCATCTCAGTTCTGCCCGTAGTAGGCGTTCTTCCCGTGTTTTCTGAGGTAATGCCTGTCAAGAAGTTCCTGCTGCATCCTCGTCTGCTCCGGATTGATCATGAGGGAGTGGAAGTTCATGAATGCAACTTCCTCGAGTACCACTGCGTTATGAACAGCCTCAAAGGCATCTCTGCCCCAGGTGAAAGGACCGTGACTTCTGACGAGGACTGCGGGAATCGCCTCGGGATTCCTGTCACGGAATGTCTCGACAATCACCTTTCCCGTCTCCTTCTCGTATTCGCCCCCGATTTCATCCCCCGTCATTTCCCTCGTACAGGGAATCTCGCCGTAGAAATAGTCTCCCTGCGTCGTTCCGAGAGGAGCAATCCCCTTTCCCGCCTGTGCAAACGAAGTCGCCCATCTCGAGTGCGTATGAACAATGCCTCCGCATTCAGGAAAAGAGCGGTAGAGTTCAAGGTGCGTGGGAGTGTCACTCGACGGCTTCCATCTGCCTTCGATCACATTTCCGTCAAGGTCGACGACGACCATGTCGCCCTCGCTCATACCGTCGTACGGCACCCCCGAGGGCTTGATCACGACAAGTCCGGACTCTCTGTCGATTCCGGAGACATTCCCCCATGTGAATGTCACGAGGTTGTACTTCGGAAGAAGAAGATTTGCATCCAGTACGTCTTTTTTCAGTTTCTCAAGCATCAGATGACCTCCGTTGCAACTCTCTCGATTTCAAGAACCTTTCTGTAGCGCGAAAGGAAGGCGTCGAACCCTTCTATGTCCTCCATGTCTGCCAGAAGCGTCGTGGAAGCGGAGGAGGAAAAGACTTCCTCATCAAGATAGTTCGCAAGGCTCCTGCCTTTTGAGTCGAGAAGGAAGGAAGCAAGGAGCGCCATTCCGTAAGGTCCGCCCTCCCCTGCCGTCTCCATGACGGAGACGGGAGCGCCGACTGCTGCAGAGAGAAGACTCTGTCCGACCTCGGGGGTACGGAAGAAGCCGCCGTGTGCGTAGAGCCTCTCAATCTCCACATGCTCCTCTTTCAGAATATCGAGTCCGATCTTCAGAGTCGCGAGAGAGGAAAGGAGATGGGTGCGCATGAAGGAGGAAAGCGTGAGCTTCGCTTCCGGTGTTCTCACGAACACGGGTCTTCCACAGTCGAAATCCGTGACGCCTTCTCCCGAAAGATAGTTGCAGCTCAGAAGTCCTCCACAGTCCTTCTCGCCCTCCATGGCCTTTTTGAAGAGGAGTGTATAGAGCTCGTCGTCACTTATCTTCATGTTCAATGCATCGGCGAATTCCCTGAAGAGCCCTGCCCATGCGTTTATGTCGCTTGTACAGTTGTTGCAGTGGACCATGGCCACCTGGAGACCGTCGGGAGTCGTCACCATGTCGATTTCCCTGTGGAGGGGAAGAGGCTTCTCGACGACGACCATCGCGAAGTCGCTCGTGCCCGCAGAGACGTTTCCAGTCCCGACACGTACGGAGTTCGTCGCGGTCATACCCGTTCCGGCATCTCCCTCCGGCGGACAGAATGGAATGCCGGGGCAAAAATCTCCGCTTTCATCAAGGAGCGAGGCTCCCTCCGGAGTAAGGAAGCCAGCATTCTCTCCTGCAGTAAGGACAGAGGGCAGAATAGTCGTAATGTCGATTCCGCAGAGGGATCTGAACTCCTCTACCATCGTCTTATCGTAGTCGCAGCTCCCGCTGTCGATGGGGAACATACCCGAAGCCTCTCCGACTCCGAGTACATGCAGTCCGGTCAGCCTCCAGTGGAAATAGCCCGCAAGCGTGGTAAGATGCGCTATCCGGGGAGTATGCTCCTCCCCGTTGAGAATCGCCTGGTAGAGGTGAGCCACCGACCAGCGCTGGGGGATGTTGAAGCCGAAGCACTCTGTAAGCTTCGCCGCAGCCTCTCCCGTCATGGTGTTGCGCCATGTACGGAACGGCACAAGAAGAGTGCCGTCTTCTGAAAGGGGAATATAGCCGTGCATCATTCCCGATATCCCGATGGCTCCGACATATGTCAGCTTTTCCCCGTACTTTTCCTCATAGTCAGCCTTGAGTGCGGAAAAGCATGTCCTCAGGCCCCTTTCCGCCTCATCAATACCGTATGTCCATATACCGTTCTCGAGCCTGTTCTCCCAGAGAAAGCTTCCCGATGCGGCGGGAAGGTGTTTTTCGTCGAGGAGAACCGCCTTGATTCTTGTCGATCCGAATTCGATTCCGAGTGCACTTCTTTCCAGATCCATCACTGCCTCACTTCAGTTTCCATACAATGTCAGAGATGAGAAGCTCATGCTCCAGCTCTTCGACTGTGGTATTCTTTGTTATGTGCACGTATTCTATATCCATTATGCGTGCCCAGTCAGCCATTTCTTCTGCACTCACGTCATAACTCAGGACCGTGTGATGCGCGCCGCCTGCCGTAATCCAGCATTCAACGCCGCTCGTCAGGGTGGGAAAAGCCCGCCACATGACTCTGGCAACGGGAAGATCGGGCATGCTCATTACCGGCTTCACGCACTCGATGTCCTGCACGATGAGCCTCAGTCTTCCGCCCATGTCAACAAGACTGACAACGATTGCCGGCCC
>CAVFYD010000165.1:0-2735 GCA_963626615.1 Sphaerochaetaceae bacterium | reverse complement strand
GTATGACCGCCGGGGGGATTACAGCAAATTTCTTGAGGGGATTTATGCAATCAGTAATCATGTGTTTGAAAGAGCATTTTCCGGAGAGAAAGCAGGCGCTTATGCGGGAAGAGTCATGAATCTGGCCGGCAGAATTCTTATTGCCAGGATTTCAGAGGAAGGATCGGTATATCATTGCGGAATGGGAATCAGGGAATTAAGAGTAAGATGGTTTCGTTATCTTCAGCACGTCGATTCTGCTTCATATGAGAGCATAATCGGGATTCTGCCTTTACTTGAGCGTATGGACTGAATCAAAATTCTCTGGCAAATAGATTGAATGTGTTGTCATGTATGCCTGAAAAGTGACAGAACGCTCTCTGAAAAGAATCAAAAATCTTTCCCCCGGAAAGGAAATACGGGGTACAATTAAACAAACGCTAATCTTTATATTATACATCAAGAGGAGAATATGGTTCTAACCGAAAGACAAAGGGCAATATTTGATGGAAAGGAAGGCGATGTCAAGGCAAAGGTCATGAAGACGCTCGTCATGTACGGCGAGACCTTCGGGGCCGAGAAGATGGTTGACATCACAGGTGAGTACGGTCACCTTGTCACTTCGTTCGGGCTCTCTGTAATGAAGCCTGTGTACGCTCTTATGGATACGCTCATCGAGGGAGGTGCGGTATCGGGACAGAAGTTCACGGTTGACCCGATGCCACTGGAGAAGTGCCTTCCGAAGACATTCATCCAGAATGTGTTCTTCAAGGTGATGTATTCAAAGCAGAAGGAGTACGACGAGCAGCTGAAGAAGCTCGGGATTCTCTCTTCTGACTCTTACACATGTACGTGCTACATGGATGAAGTGGGCAATATCCCCCACGAGGGTGATATCCTCTCCTGGGCGGAGAGCTCTGCCGTCGTCTATGCCAACAGCGTACTCGGTGCACGGTGCAACCGCAACTCCGGCATTCTTGATCTCTTCGGTTCGATTGTCGGCTGTGTACCTTATTTCGGCCTTCTTACCGACGAGGGAAGAAAGGCGACCTGGCTTATCGAAGTGAAGACTTCAAAGAGACCGGAAGCACAGCTCCTGGGCTCCGCAATCGGCATGAAGGTAATGGAGGAAGTTCCGTACGTCGTCGGACTTGACGGCTACTTCAAAGGCCTCGACAGTGAAGCAAAGGCCTATCTCAAGGACTTCGGCGCCGCAACAGCTTCGAACGGAGCTGTAGGTCTTTACCATATCGAGAACCTGACTCCGGAAGCAGTGAAGCAGGGAAGGAGCCTTCTCACATCAGACTATAAGACATATGTCATCACTGACGAGGAACTTGAGAGAGTCGAGAAGAACTATCCTGTAATCTGGAAGGATAAGGAAGCAAAACCGAAGCTTGCATTCATAGGGTGCCCGCATCTTTCACGTGAACAGCTTGTGTCGTGGAGCGTAAGAATTGACGAATCCCTGAAAAAGAACGGAAGAGAAAGGGTCGAAATCCCGACTGTCATGACGGCGGCTCCCGCAGTCATGGAAGCCTTCAAGAAGACAGAGGAAGGAAAGAGACTTGAGAAGCAGGGAGTAATACTCTCACATATCTGTCCGCTGATGTACATGAACAACCCGATGTGCGGCAAGATGCCGGTCATCACATGCTCAAACAAGCTCAGGACCTATACATCTTCAAGGTTCTATAAAGAGGAAGAACTGTTATCGATCATCACAGGAGGCAGAGTATGAAGAAGACATTCAGGGGAAGGGCAGTAGTAAAGGGGAACACGGAAGCTGTTGCACTTGTAAGCCACGGAGGCTTCAACACGCTTGCATCCTATCAGCATTCTCTCATGTTCGGTGACAAGGAAGGAAAGTGCTCGGATCAGAACAATCCTGACATATATAATAAGGCTATGGCCGGAAGCGCACTCTGCATGCCGCAGACTATCGGCTCGACCACGGGCGGCCTTGTTCTCTTCTGCGCCGCAAGCATGGGACGTCAGCCTAAGTGCCTTCTCTTTTCAAAGCCTATCGACTCCCTTGCAGCTGCAGGAGCAATCCTGAGCGAAGTATGGACTGATGCCGAGATGCCGACAGTCGACAGCCTTGGCGACGAGTTCCTTTCGTTCGTTCAGACGGGAGACCGCATCACCGTGCATGAAGACGGAAGTGTGGACGTCGAAAGATAAGATATTTCATTGATATGAAATCAAATCAGGGGGCACTTCGGTGCCCTCTGACTTTCAGAAGACCATTGAGACAGGAATCTTCTTCTCTCTTCTGTAATATCCAACACCAGCCCGGAAAGCACAGATAACTCACAGCTGTTTTCTGCTGCAATACGAAAATCCTGCTGACTATTATTCTTTCTTTGATGAGGAGAGCCTGAACAAGATGCTTCGGTTGAAGAGACACGCCTGTGCCCCGTGAGACGGCCTTTCCTAGATGTGCTTATCCCTTTATGGCGGCTTTGCTAAATCGTGACCTGTACTGATTTTACACTAACGACAACGGAGAACCACTAAAAAGAGATAATGACTTATCATTGTCGCTATGAGGGAAATGAAAAAACCTGGAATACCAGTAAGAGTGAGTTACATCATGAAAATATATAAGGAAGTGGAGTCTGTTGGGCATATCATTGCAAAAGCGGAAACCACTGAGCTGAACAAAGCTGAGATATCCTTTGCCGCTGGTTGTAGCGGAAAAAAACGAGTGGATCTGCACATTTAGCATGGAAAGGCCGTGCTCATTGATATGA
>CAVFYD010000164.1:0-2750 GCA_963626615.1 Sphaerochaetaceae bacterium | reverse complement strand
GTGACAGAAAATCATCAAGCCACGGGCCGAGGTAGTCCGTTGCAAGAGAGAAGAGACTCTCGTTCTGACTTGAATTGAGGAGCCAGAGATCATAGAGGTGCTCGCTGACAAAGCCCATGACCTCCCTCACGGGAGATATTCCGATCGGAGAACATGAGTAGATATCAACGAGCTCAGACGGCGTATACATGAAGGTATTGAAGCCCGTATTCCTCTTCGACCAATCGACCTTCTCTCCCCTTCTAAGGCATTCCAGTACTGCAGGGGGTTCACTCCACTCAAACTTCTCTCCCCTTTTAAGGTGTTTGCATACTGAAGTGAATTCACTCCACTCTACGATGCGATGTTTGATCCAAGCGTCCCAGGAAACGTTTCTGTAGAGATTCCTCGATGCCACACATTCAAGTGCTGCAGCCATGAGTTCCCTGTCGCCATTCTTCAATCCGATAATGAACCATGATGAGACATCATCGAAGACGGATTCGTCGTCTTCGTCCCAGTCGTCGGCGAGAGGCTCCGGGTTCTCTTCCATGATTCTTTCAATTCTTAGTCTGAGTTCTTCTGTGTATTCATCTTTCATACCCCGATTATTCTTTCCATGTGTCGAAAAAGAGAGACAGAAGACAGAAAAGATGTTTAAATTTATCTGTCTACGTTTCTGTACACATAAGGGAGTATCATCAGGATAAGAATACCCGTACGAAGAATGGGAAAAAGACAGTGAAACACGGGAGGAAAGAAGAATGTCAAGACTTATCAGCTGCAGCGGAAAGCTTTACCGTATCATGGGCGGAAGGGAGATAGCCGTCTCCTCTGACAACGGCATAAACTGGATGACGATATACCGCTCGGGATTCGGCATGGGTGATATAACGGATCTTCTCGATAACGGAAACGAAATACTTGCACTCTCGGACGGTGGACTCTACTACTCCACGGACGGCTGCCGCAACTTCTGGAGAAGAAGCCGATGAAGTCCTTCGCTACCCTCACTTCCCTTGCCGCAATGCTCTCGCGCGAGAGCGGCGCGACGATAAACGAGATAATATCCTCCCCGACACTGGGCTACCTCAAAAACGGGAACACGAAGAAGTCACGCTCCTGTGTCTACAACGACATGGAAAGTCTCTACGAGAACTTCGGCCTCAACGTTTACAGGGACGACGAGGAAAAGCCCAGGGGAAAAAGCGGACGGGAAGTCGTCTACAGGATAGACACAGACGAATGGATGACATTCAAGAAGGATTTTCTCAGAAGAATCATCGACGACGATGACAGAAGGCTACTCTCCTTCATGCTCGAGTGCGCGGGAAGTATGTCCCCGCTCCTTGCAGCAGCGGACAAGGGCTTTCTCTCCCGACTCGGCGACATCGTGGGGAAACTCAGCGTGAAGCCGACAGAGGCAAAGGGCTTCTTCGCACTCGAGAGTACCCGCAACCTCCAGAAACTTCTAAAGGCTCAGGAGGAGAAGACTCCGGTATATCTCTCGTACTCCGGAGAGACAGCATCCCGTCATCTCTTCATTCTCAGATGCTTCTCGTTTGCAGGAGGCCTCTACGCCTGCGTCATGCAGCCTGACGACGGCTTTGTCTACACGCTCTCCATTCCCCGGATAACAGGCGTATCGACAATGGGGACGAAGGACACACCGCTTCCCGAACCCCAGACAGATATAGAGAAGGCACTCTCGGATCCCTTCGGAATAGTGAGGGACAGAGAGGAGTTCACGGCAGTCATAAGACTCTACGACTACCAGGGCCTCTACGAAAAGGAGAAGGACTGGCCTGAGTCCGTCTCAATAGAGGAAGAAGGAGAAGGAACCCATCTCTTCCGCGTAACGACCTCGGGCTCCTACTGGCTGAAGCGCTGGGTTCTTGCACTCGGTTCGTCAGCCTTAGTCCTCTCCCCGGACTGGCTGAGAGACGAAGTTAAAGAGGAAATCGAAAGAATGAGAAAACAATACAAATAAATTGACAATCGTAACATGTCTCTGAAGTATTCAAGTTGCCATTCTACAACTACTCAGCAAAGTTATTGCCCAAATAACATCTAAGTTTCAAGAGCTGAGGCATTTCAAGATTAATTCTTCTACGAGAATTTGCACCTAATAGCCCGAAATTCGCATAAACTATACGCAGTTTAGGCAAGGTTACCGATTATCCCGTCAATCGCAGACTCCTCAACACCCAGAGCCTTGCAGATTTCCTTCTGCTTCTTCGTAAGGCTGTAACGTCTCTCATACTTACCCGTCGAAAGATTCCTGTCCGCCTGGATTGCAGCGAGGCTGTCGAGGGAAGCGGGTGTCGTGAAGGACTTGCGGTCACCTGTAGTGGAGCGGAGGGACGCAAGCTTATGGGAAATGTATGAGCGCAGGATGGAAGCGAGGAACCACAGGAAGGACTTTCCGTTCATCGCGGCCTCGGACTGAACCCCGTACTTGTCCATCCCGAGGAAGCTCTTGAGACACTGGAACAGCTTCTCGACGGAATCTCTCTTGCTGTAAGCTTCAATTGCTTCCTTCACAGTAAGATTCTCGGAAGAGACGAGTATATAGAAACCGCAGTACGAAAGCTCCTCCTTTATTTTATCGTCATCTTCCTTATAACTCTTTATTACATATGCCTTCTGCTCAACCTTGTTCTTCCCCGGTCCCTTTTTCGGAGCGATGATTGTCTCCGAGAGTTCTGTCTCGAGGGCACATGAGGAAGGCAAAGAAGAAGGTCAGGCCGATGAATGCGTCGTCCAGTCCC
>CAVFYD010000163.1:0-2795 GCA_963626615.1 Sphaerochaetaceae bacterium | reverse complement strand
CCCGAGGTTTCGACCTGTCCAGGACCTCCCTAAACTAACATAATCCCATCCAATTGCAAATCCAAGAGAAAGATAGCCCCGGAAAAAGGGGCATTCATTATGCAAAATGTTCGGAAAATAGTTGCACGACGTTCAGCGACGTTCTATACTGTAGGAGAGGTGAAAATATGTACGTACATGCAATGCCGGTCGGAAAGGAAAACAGAAAGAAACTCGTTCTTCTTCAGAGCTACAAAGGTGAAGACGGAAAAAGACGCACCAGGCAGATAGAAGATTTCGGTTATACAGATGAACTGGAGAAGGAATACGGGGAGACCTACCTCGATCATTTCAAGAAAATTGCAGAGGAAAGAACCCTGGAAGAGAAGAACAGGGAACGGTATGTCACAGTGACGCTCGACAAATGGGAGAACATGGCGAAGGAGTATGGTGATGACAAGAAGGTCATGTATTACAAGCCTCTGGGGTACGCCTACATCTCGAAGATCATAAGTGTTCTCACCCTGGACAGGTTCGTCGACAACAGAAGGAAGAATCTGGACATCGAGTACAATCTTACGAACCTTCTGAGGCTGTACATATATAAGAGGATACTCGACCCGGGAAGCAAGCTCGACGACTGGAAGAACAGGAAGCAGTACGGGAAGAACATGGAATTCGCCATCAATCAGATGTATTCGGGGCTTCAGCAGCTGGGAAAGTGGAAGGAGCCGATGCTGGAGATGCTGAATACGAAGATCAAGGAGAAATTCGACAGGAAGAACGGTTTTGCATTCATGGACGGAACAAACGTGTACTACGAGATAGAGGATGAGGACGGCTTCAGGATGTACGGGATGTGCAAGGAGGAAAGGAGCCTCCCGATAACCCAGATAGGCCTTCTCATCGACAGCAACGGCATTCCGATGAGCTACGACATCTATGCGGGGAACACCAACGACTGTACGATGCTGCGGCCTGCGATGGAGAGAACGAGGACGGAATTCGGTCTCAAGCACATGATTTACGTTGCTGACAAGGGCTTCTATGACGGAAAAAGCTTTGCCGACTGCATAATGAACCATGACGGATATGTAATAAGCAACTCAATCAGAGGTACGAAAATTGACGGAGAATTGAGAAAGAAGGTTCTCGACAGGTCCGGCTACCACTGTTTTGACAAGAACGGAAAGGAACAGAAGGAGTATGAGGATGGAGAGACAATCTACATGTACAAGACAATCAACGATCCGGGGGCTCTCAACGTAGTAGATGAGAACGGTAAGAAGAAGAAAGTCCAGGGTACCGGACGTTACGTGATAGCCTACTGGTCTCTCAACTACTCTCTGAGAGCCAAGAGAGACAGACAGAAGACTCTGGAGAAGGCGATGGAGAAGAGTCATACGAACTCCAAGAGCAAGATAGACAACAACTACGGTTCAAACGGATATTTGAAGACCGAAGTCTACGACAAGGACGGCAAGGTTGTCGAGGATTACGAGGCGAAGGTCAAATACGACCAGAAGAAGGTAGATGAGGAAGAGAGCATGGACGGATTCTATCTCATAGAGACGAATCTTGCGGGAAAGGGATGGTTCGATGACGACAGGCCGTTCGAGGATGGAGAGGATTCGAGATGGCGGGAGGACTGGGGAATGCTGCAGCTCAACAGGGAGCTGAGCGCCCTCGACATTGTCGACATCTACGGAGAGCTGTGGAAGATAGAGGATTCCTTCAGAGTTCTGAAGTCCGATCTGAACATGAGACCGGTGTATGTCTTCACTAGAGACAGTCTTGAAGGACACTTTCTGATCTGCTTCCTCTCTCTTCTTGTTCTGAGGCTGATACAGCGTCAGACGGGATACAGATACACGATGAATGCTCTTCTGGATGCTCTGAGGAACTTCGGAGTCAACAAGACATGCGAAGGCGTTTATTCGACGACCTATTACAGTCAGGTGATAACCGATCTGAATCTGAGCATGGGGCTGCATTTCAATCAGAGGCATTACAGCGACGGAGATTTCAAGAGGCTTTTCGGGGAGACGAGAACGGCGGAACTGCCGGAGGCGGAGATATGTACAACAAATGCATGGTTGGCCTGAGGCATCTGAAGGGATATGTACAACAAATGCATGGTAGGCTTGAGGCGGCTGAAGGGATATGTACAACAAATGCAGGGTAAGGAGGCGTAGAAGATGAACAGAGCAGGGAAAACGAAGTTTAAAGGTGTGGTGCAGGACTGTGACAGGAGGATAAGGCAGGCGCTCTATCTCTTCACGGGAGAGATCGAGGACATGCTGTATGACGAAAAGATGAAGCTCGATAATGTTCCAGAGCCGCTTCGTGATTCGACACATGTTGAAAAGTTCACAGAACCGATTGAGATGATGGAGACCCTTCTTACGAATGTGGAAGCAGTCGAGACTGCTGTCGACAATCTCCTCGACACAGCCGATGTCTCATCGAACTTTTCTCCGGAAAGAAGACAGAATAAAGTCAGCGCGGGAAGAAAAGGAGTGAGCTTTCACGCCATCCTGCCTACGGTTCTGCTTGAGAAGCTTAGAAGCGAGTCCAGGACAAGCGGGTTGAGCATGAACGAAATACTGTGCAGAGCACTCCAGAACGAGCTCGAAGAAAAATCGAAAATTCTGCAGAAATCTTCAAAAAGAGCCTGAGACGCCGCAGACTATTTTCCAGAAAATTCCAGGTAACTCCTTTACTTGGAATTTTTTATTTCAACAAGAGGTCGAAAGAAGGGATAACGGTAAGAATATAGAAAGAATGTGAATGCTGTGTCAAGCGAAACTTGATAA
>CAVFYD010000162.1:0-2842 GCA_963626615.1 Sphaerochaetaceae bacterium | reverse complement strand
CACATGACAGCACTCTCACTGTCCTCGCAGTTACCGCTGTATGCATTGAAAGATTCTACTGTCACTATCATTTTTCTTTCCTCTTAAAGGACACCAGGGAGAGTTGTCTCTCCCCAGTGTCTTCATGCGTCATGCTCCCATTACCATGACCTTCACGGCTTCGGGAAGGACGAGCTTACCATCGACACGCTTCGAGGCAATGAAGCCCACCTGACCGTTTCCTGCATAGAGCTCGTTGAGTCTCCTGAACGAGATTCCCTGTCTGTCACCGATCCAGTAGTAGGAAAGGTCACCGAAGAGAACACTTCTGTTACCGGAAGCAAGAGTCGGGAAGAAGGAAGATGTGTAATAAGGCCTTCCGAGAATCGTGTTGACCTCTCCGTCCTTGATAGCCGGCTGCCAGAGGTATGTGCCGTCGTTGTTCTTGAGCTTCCTGATTGCCTTGACTGTGGAGTCGTTGAGAATCCAGATGGCGCTCTTGCGGTAAGGGCTCTTGAGGCTGTAGTAGAGGTCGATGAGCTCGTCTGCTGTAAGGGCATCTGCCTTTGCTGCGGTGACACCGACTTCTGCGCCGCCTGTCTCTGCAAGAATTCCAAGAGGCTTGTGGTTTCCGTCTCCGACGATGAACGCTTCCTCTTCCTTCTCGCCGATGCGCCTGGAGAACTCCGAGGAGATATATCCCTCAAGGTCGAAGACGCTGTCCTGAAGAAGTTCTTCACTTACCCTGATGATGGTTCCCACCTTATGTGCATCAAGGTTCACCTGGCTGAAGGTGTCATCGCTTTCCTGGTATGCACCCTCTTCTTCAATCCACGATGCACTTCCGTGAGAGCCTACAAGCGGAATCTTGTGAATGCCGGTAGAGGTTGTGAAGGAATATGCGTGGGAGCGGATGATGTTCTCTTCCCTGAGTCCTTCAAGAAGTCTCTTCTCGTACTCATCCGGAACAAGATAACCGCCCTCGCTGTCGACTCCTTCCTGAAGTGCGTTCATCACCTCCGGTCTCTGGTAGCCGGCTCTTGTTCTGAGGGTGTTCCAGAATGCCTTTCTGTAGCTGTCGGAAGAGCGTCCGACCTTCTCCTCACTCTTCATGCTCTCGGGCTTACTGGTAAGAGGCATATTGACCGCTCTGTTGAGCTCTCTCTCAAAAGCGTCAGCTCTCTCCTCTCTCTCGATTTCCTTACCGAGTGAGACTATCTCATCTTCCATTCTCTCGTATGTGGTTGTGTCTTCCGCCGAGAGAATTCCCTTCTCGTTTCTGTGAGAATCCAGGAAGGCCTTTGCCTTCTCCCATGTCTTTGCACGTTCTGTGCGAAGTTCGCTTACTCTGTTCATATTTTTCTCCTATCTGAGCAGTTCAAGTCTTTTCTCGAGTTCAGTGATTCTTGTTCCTTCGTCACTGACATCCGTTTCCTTTACCTTTGCGGCTATACGCCCCATGAGCTCACGCTCTCCAACCCTGGCTGAAAAAGAAAAGGCATCGTCAAACTCTTCGTTCTCAGATGCCTCGTCTCCGATAATTCCGTCTGCAAAGCCAAGCTCTATGGCTTTCTTCGCATTCATCCAGGTCTCGTTCTCCATCAGCTTTGAGATGTCGTCCCTGGGAAGATTCGTCTTCTTCTCATAGGCGTTGATGATGCTTTCCTTCACTTCCTCAAGTACCTTGATGGCCTTCTTCATTTCACTGTGGTCACCGTATACTGTGGTGGAAGGGTTATGAATCATCATCATGCCTGTTGCTGCCATCTCGACTCTGTCTCCCGCCATTGCAACGACAGACGCAGCCGATGCCGCGAGTCCCGATACCTTAACGGTAATATCACCGGGGTACTCCTTAAGAGCTGTGTAGATTACAGAGGCCGCAATGCAGTCACCGCCGGGTGAGTTGATCCAGACTGTCACGGGACCTGTACCCTTATTGAGTTCGTCCTTGAAGGCCTTAGGTTCTACATCTGAATCGAACCAGGATTCTTCTGCTATGACTCCGCCGATTTCGAGTTCTCTCGGTGCAAGCGGGTCTTCGGAAGATGTGTTCTTCCAGTTCCAGAATTTCTTTTTCATATTCTTCTTCTCCTGTTATTCTTCTCCGGTTCCTCCGGAGGTTCTTTGTCGGGTTCTTCTTCCGCCTCTTCGGTTTCTGCGTTATCTGTGGACTTTACATAAACCGCCCCGGCATCCCTGAGCTTCACAACGTTGCCGTTAAGGACATGGATGTTACCTCCCTCCTCGTCTGAGAGAAGATCCATGTTCTCGAGTTCTCTGCAGTCGTTGACGCTGAAGATGCCGTTCTGAATACCTGTGGCGTAACCGCTCATGCGGGAGGCGTAGTCGCCTCTGAGTAGTCCGTCGAGGTTGAAGCGGAAGAACATCGTCTTCTTCTCCTCGTCATTGAAAAGAGCTCTTGCGAGATTCTGCTCCCACCGTATTACCCACGGATCCAGTGTGTATTTGACGAACTCAAGACTCTGCTGTTCTATGTTTGAGTATGTCGATTTCTCCAGGTCTCCCACCATGTGAGGAGGAACACGGAAGATACGTGCTATCTCGTTAATCTGGAACTTCCTTGTCTCCAGGAACTGGGCTTCGTTGGGGGAAATCGAAATCGGGGTGTACTTCATCCCTTCTTCCAACACTGCTACTTTGTGCGAGTTGGCAGAGCCGCCGTAGGCTGCGTTCCAGCTGTCACGAACTCTTGCCGGGTCCTTCAAGGTTCCGGGATGTTCGAGTACCCCCGAAGGTGCTGCACCGTTAGCAAAGAACTTTGCTCCGTACTCCTCGCAGGCTATTGCCATGCCGATGGCATTCTTTGCCATGGCTATGGGAGAGTAGCCCACAAGACCGT
>CAVFYD010000161.1:0-2945 GCA_963626615.1 Sphaerochaetaceae bacterium | reverse complement strand
GCATTCACTTCTGCAAACCTGCATTTACCCCAGAAGAAATGCATTTACATTTTCAACTGACGCCGCTTTGTGCAGTAACGGCGGAGTATCCGGATGAACTGTTTCCACATTGGACGACCATCTCTCACGGAAGTCCCGGCTTCCCTTCCTCAGTCATTCCAGCCTTCACAAGATGGATTGAACTCCATGTACTCCCCGCTTTCAAGCTGTTTTGTCAGCCACGCCCAGGGCATTGTTTCCAGCATCTCCTCGTCGGGTATTCTTGTATCCTCATCGTCCTTCTTCCAGTAGATGTGGCCTCTGCACTTTCCGTTCCAGACATTCCACTTGTAGAAGAAGTCACCACATCGGATGACTTCAACTTCGATGAAGTAATGCCTTTCGCGGTTTCTCTTCTCCGGAATCTGATTTACGGCTGCGGTAATATCGTCAATGGGTCTGCTGCCTTCCTCATATCTTCTGTCGAGTTCCCTGATGACAGCTTCTGCCTGCGCTCTCAGTTCCTCCGTGATTTCTTTACCCGCAGCTCTTTCAAGAGCATCTTCAAGATATTCAGATTCATCAGAGACGGCATCAAGAGATAACGCCCTGCAGAGAGCTTTTCTGAGTCTCTTTGCCTCTGCTATGAGTTCATCCGTACTCAATGCCGTGTAATCATTTTCATTCATTCTGTTCTCCATTCATCTCTTTTTTTCTTTCCACTTCCAGTTAATTTCTCATATTGCATGAACTATCCATTCTAAAAGCCGAAGCCGGACGCCTTCTTCTCCTCATTTTCAGTCTCTTCAGAGGATGTGAAATCAGCTGCCGTGAGAGTCATTCTCTCCCAGATGCCGCTTCCGACTATCCTCTCTGCGGCATTCATTCTCGCCCTGTCGTAGAGGTTACGGACAAAGCGGCCGTTACCGAAGCTGTCACCCTCCATTGCCTCCTCGCATATCTTCATGACTGTGTTCATCGCGTCCGCACTGACGGTAATGCCGTCCTCCTCTGAAAACGAAAGGAGAATCTTCCAGAGTTCGAAGGGAGTGTAGTCATCAAAGTGCACTGTGTAGCTGATTCTGCTTCTGAGGCCGGGATTACTCTCAAGAAGCTCCCCCATTCTCTCCGGATAGCCGGCAAAGATGACGAGGGTGTCCTTACGGCAGTTCTCCATGAGCTGCACAATGGCACTGACGGCCTCGTCTCCGTACGAGCCGTCATTGTCTTCGATGAGGGAGTATGCCTCGTCAATGAAGAGTACGGAGCCTCTGGCCTTTCTGAAGAGATCCTCGACATTTCTTGCAGTCCAGCCCGCATAACGGCCGACGATATCCTTTCTGCCGACTTCGATGAGTTCTCCCTTAGACAGCACTCCGTTCTCCCTGAGAATGGAGGCAAGAAGACGCGCGACCGTTGTCTTTGCAGTTCCCGGATTTCCCGTGAACACCATGTGTCCCGACACATCAATGCTCTTCTCAGCGTGAGCAACGCGCATTGCGTTGTAGCGGGAGAAGGTCACCATCTTCCCGATAAGCTTCTTCACGCCATCGAGACCCGGCATACCCTGGAGTTTCTTCCACGAGGGACCGGATATCCCCGTCGTACTCTTATCTGAAACATCATCGGAGTAATACTCGGGATAGATTTCCTTTCTGAAGAGGTCCCTCTTCCAGGAAGAGTAGAGCTTATCGAGTTCCCTCGAGGTGTATGCCCTCTTCTCTCCTGGGAGAGAGGAGGAAAGGATGGAGGCATAATCCACAAGGGAATCTCTCTTCAGCATCCTTTCGAAGTATTCTCTCACATCATCGCATGCGACATCGGCTTCTGTGATTTTCACGAATCTTATATCGTCACAGTAAGAGAGGAATGAGGAGAGGGAAAGGGAGTCGTCGCTCCCTAAGACAAGGAATGTCAGAACGTCCTCACAGTTTTCCCTCACAAGGGATGCAAGATCCCCGGGAGAGACGGCAAAGCATCCGCTCTCCCCGAGTTTTCCCGCATCTATGATGACACTGCCTCCCCTGTTATCGAGATAGGCATTCTCGAGAGCATCAAGGAAGCCGGAATGGTTTCCGTCATCGTCAATGCTGTCATTTTTCCTTACGGACACCACCCTGCGGCTCAGAAGCCTTCTCTTCTTCTCAAGTGCCTTGATGATGTAGTCGGCGCTCCTCAATGCAAGATGGCAGTCATCCGTCATGAGAATGTAGTGAGCCGGATGGCCGCAGAAGGGCCTCTCGGCGGAGGAAGCTATCCTCCTGAGCTCCGAATGCAGATCCACGGAGTCGGGGGCATCATCGTCGAAAACAGTGTCAGTCTCCGAAAGATAATCGGAGGCAAAGTCACAGTTTTCGAGAGTTTCCGTATATGGGGAACAGATTTCATAGGGAGATGAAATAAAGCCTTTCTCCGAAGCGGAAAAACACCTCTTTCTGAATTCCGATCCGCACACCTCGTCTATTGATATGATTTCCACGTCAGAGAGGCCGACACTCTCAAGAAACTCCTTCGTCAGCGCTGACACATTCCCGGCGAGGCGGAAATCGGCATAGAGGAGAACAAGGAGAGATCTGTTGTCATTCACAGAGCCGATTGCAGCCCTTACCTTTCCTCCCTTTCCCCCGTTGAAGGCACGGGTTTTCGAGAGGATACTCTCCCTGTCTTCTACTGTCTTATGAAGTACATCCCCTGTGTCGTGAACATATGCCGTAAAGTACATTCTTCCTGACTCCTCTCCACAAGATAACAGCCTGAAGAGGAACACACGGTTCCGTCTTCATGAAAAACTTCACTTTCCTGAACGGTATCATATGGTGCCGAGCATGACGGAGTGCCATCAGAGACTCAGATTCTTCAGTCAGGGCAATTTCCCTGAACGGAGAAAAGTATTATCATAATGCTGTTGATCCGGGGCAATAGCGCAGTGGATAGAGCATCAGTTTCCGGAACTGAGGGTCGGAGGT
>CAVFYD010000160.1:0-3020 GCA_963626615.1 Sphaerochaetaceae bacterium | reverse complement strand
GGAAACTTTCCCGAAGACGAACTCGAGAAGGTCAGGAAAATAAAGGAAAAGAGCGGGAAAAAGCTCTACTGCACGATGAACATACTTTTCAGACAGCGCCAGATAGAGGAGCTGGAGAACATGAAGGACGAGATTGCTCTCTGGCCCTTCGACGGCTTCATCGTGAGCGACATCGGAGCAGTCCCCTTCTTCCAGAAGTACTTCCCGGAGAAGGAGCTTCATCTCTCGACGCAGGCAAGCTGCATCAACAGCGAAAGCGCGAAGATGTACCAGAAGATGGGATTCAAGCGCATAATCATGGGACGCGAGGCATCCCTGGACGACATAAAGAGAATAAAGGACAGGGTTCCAGAGCTAGAACTCGAAGCATTCATCCACGGTGCGATGTGCATGTCGTATTCGGGTCGCTGCATTCTCTCATCGGCCCTGACGGGACGAAGCGCGAACCGCGGTGACTGCTCGCATACATGCCGCTGGAACTACCGCCTTCACTATGCCCTCGAGGAAGAGGAAAGACAGGGCCGGTACTTCCCCATCGAGGAAGGTGACGGCTATACGGCAATCCTCTCCTCCAAGGACCTCTGCATGATTGACCACATCCAGGACCTGAAGGATGCGGGACTCGATTCGCTGAAGATCGAGGGAAGGATGAAGAGCATCTACTACGTTGCAGTCGTCACGCGTGCCTACCGCAAGGCCATCGACGACGCCCCCGACAAAGACGAATACAGGAGGGACATCTTCGACGTCTCCCACAGGGAATTCACGACAGGATTCTTCTACTCTTCAGACCCGTTCGAGACAAAGAGGGATGATGATGACGTCTCGAAGCCTACAAGCTACGGATACGAGCGCAACTACACGTTCCTGGGCTCGATCGGAGAGGAGAAGGAGAAAGGCGTCTACGAGATAGTGTGCAAGAACCACATCCAGAGAGGAGACGAACTGGAATTCATCGGTCCCGATGTTCCGCTACTTAAAGACAGCGGCTATACGCTCCTTGACGAGAACGGATTCCCGCTTCTCTCTCTCGACCATATGAAGAAAGGTTATATAAAGACTTCACTTCCGCTCAGGGAAGGCTATATAATCCGAAAACTTTCCGACATCAAATACATCTGAGGTGCCACTTGAAAAAGATTCTGCTGATCTTCTCCATTCTCATATTCTCGACTTCACTGCTCTTTTCATATACGGACAGCTATTCGGAGTACAACCAGAATTCCGAATGGCAGGCCCTCATGAAGGCCATCAAGGACAATGACGGGAAGTCGGAGGTCGAGAGCCTCTACCGTAAATACCTCACAGGAAATCTGACGGCAGAAGAAAAGGCAAGAGCCGAGTACAACATGGTGCGCTACCTCGTCGACAACGGTCATAAGGATGAGGCCGAAGAGCACCTTGAGCTCGACAGGGCGGCAATCGACGAAATGGAGGGACGCGACGATGTCCTCGCTCTCATAAGCCGTGCGGACTATTCATCAGCCGAATACTACATATCGAAGGACATGTTCAAGGGCATGGAGAACTCGTCACTGACGAAAGAGCTCTACTCCTCCTACCCTGACGAAATCTACGTCGTTCTCATGAATGCGTGGAGACTCATCTACACGCCCCAGATAGCGGGAGGCTCAAACAAGAATGCGATAAAGGAGCTTTTGCCCCTTCTCGGAGAAAGGGAGAAGATGAGTCAGAGCGACCTCTTCTCGCTCTACGGGGCACTCG
Source organism: Sphaerochaetaceae bacterium (assembly GCA_963626615.1). Taxonomy (GTDB): domain Bacteria; phylum Spirochaetota; class Spirochaetia; order Sphaerochaetales; family Sphaerochaetaceae; genus Ornithospirochaeta. Next base: position 1,295 of record CAVFYD010000160.1, on the reverse strand, counting down.
CAACAGCATATTATAACCGCAAGGACTACTCATCGGCGAAGGAATACATCGCCCTTGCCCTGGACATCTACCATGGTGAGCCGACCATTATCAGCCTGAAGGAGAAACTCGACAGAAAATGAAGATCTTCCTGACTGTAATAATGTGCATGACTGCCGTTTTCGGTGCCTGGCTTTTCCTCTGCTCCGCACTCAATGCGGTGAGATTCCTGAAAATAAACAGAAGGGCGGAGAAATACAGACTGAAGCGTAATCCTCTCGTATCTGTAATAATCCCGGCAAGAAACGAGGAGAGCAATCTCGGCGTCCTTCTCCAGTCGATGCTCGACCAGGAGTACAGGAACATCGAGATTCTTGTCATCGACGACCGCTCGACTGACAGAACGTGGGAAATAATCGAGGAGTTCCAGAAGAAGGATAATCGTGTAAGGGGTTTCAAGACAGGAGAGAAGAAACTTGCTTCTCACGGGAAGATGAACGCTCTTCTCAATCTCATTCCACAAGCAAAGGGCGAATACCTTCTCTGCACCGATGCCGACACGACACACCGCTCAAAAAGTGTCCTCAACGCACTGAAGATAATGGAAGGCGACGGTCTCGACATACTCTCGGGGTTCCCTGCAGAGTACTCGAAGTCATACTTTGCACGCACAATCACGGCAAGCATGGTGTTCTCCAACGTCTGCATCCCCCACTTCATCTTCAATGCTCTGAAGGTCTCTTCGTTTGCAATAGGTATCGGACAGTTCATAATGATGAGGAAGGACTCCTACGATGAAGTCGGAGGATACGCAGTGCTGGGAGACCAGATCTGCGACGACCTCGGAATAATCAAGGCCTTTCTGAAAAAGAAAAAGAAGTACGAGTTCACAGTTCTCAGTGACCATGTCTGCTGCAGGATGTATGATACGGGAGCAGAGGCATTCAGGGGAATAGAGCGTTCTCTTGCAGGAGTCTTCAGGCCGACTGTCGGGATGTTCGCCATCCTCATCCTCGCTGTCATATTCCTATCCCTCGTGTCATTCGCACCGGTTCTGACGCCACTCTACATACTCTTGGGAGAATACACGATGCTCTGGATAACTCTCGGCGGCTGGCTCCTGACCAACATCAGCTGGTTCTTCGCCTGTCGCAGACTGAAGTTCCGTGTTTCAACATCTCTCTCGGGCTCGTTCTCGATAGTCCTGATATGTGTGATGTATCTTCACTGCGTTCACACAAGGCTCACGGGAAAGAAATTCATCTGGAAGGGAGAAGCGGTCTGAGTACCGCTTTTTTAGTGCATCATTCTCTTTT
>CAVFYD010000159.1:0-3039 GCA_963626615.1 Sphaerochaetaceae bacterium | reverse complement strand
TAAGCGCCTATCAATTGTTACAGAATTGCTGAATCAATATCGCCGGAGGTGTCTGATGATAATCGTCTGCTCCGGGATGCTGTTTTTTCTTGATAGTCTCTCCCTCGTCTTCCATAATTGAGTCAATGGACTTCATATTTACTGAGAAAGGTTTTATAAGGGACGGAGAGAGTGAGGAGTTTACGCCTTCATCTTTCTACGAGTACTGCTTCAGAGACCTCGAGAAGGGGGCCTCGATAACCGAGGAGTACATAAAGGAGATAGCCACCTACTTCATCGACAATCTTCTGTCGACGACTGGAATCGAGCTTGAGAGGGAGAAGATAACGCCCTCCTACGAGAACGAGGAGCTGGACCGTATAGCTGGGGAAGTCCCGTTCGCTGTCGGAAGCCGCTATGTCGACAGGAAGTGGGTGAAGAGGCAGCTTGATGTCCTTCTTTCATGCTACCGGAATGAAATAGGCGTTTTCAGCCAGAGTGTCGATATCTACTTCAACATGAAGAACGAGAGTCTCATGTTCCCGTCACGTATCTATTTCCATCTTGTGGAAAGCAGGAACGAGGACTATCCCTTTGCCTTCATGGCGACCTACACGACAAAGGATGATGATGGCAGCGTCCATCATTATCCGCTCAGGTTTGCGCTGACGGAGTATAAGGATGACCTCGAGGGCCTGTCGCGTCTCATCTCCCCGATAAGCCGTCTCTCCTCTTCGAGCCCCATCATAAAGGGCATGATTGAGTCGGGAAAGATCTTCTATCCCGTGAGGTTCACCGATGAGGAAGCCTACGACTTTCTTCTCCATGCCTCTGATTATGAAGGAGAGGGAATCGAGTGCCGCATTCCGAACTTCTGGCGTAAGAAGGGACGCTACACGTCTCTCAGCATCTCCGTCGGGAAGGGAAGTCTGGGGGAAGGGGCGATAATATCCGTAAAGCCCCAGATGATATACGAAGGCGTTGCGATAACAAAGAAGGAAATAAACGATCTTCTCAGTGTGAAGGAGGGACTTGCCTTCCTTAAGGGCAGGTGGGTCGCTCTCGATAAGGATAAGCTCAGGGCCCTGCTCGAGAGTGATGAGCTCTTCTCCTCCCCGATGAGTGTAAGCGACCTCGTGAAGTATTCATCCGGAATAAAGAAGAGCAGTGTGAAGCTCTCGTTCTCCGACCGTAACTGGCTCGATGCTCTTGCCAGGGCGGTATCCGAGGACGTGACTGTTCCATCTACAGTAAATGCCGTCCTCAGACCTTACCAGAGTGAGGGCTTCAGATATCTCTGTGCCATGAACACCCTCGGCTTCGGCTTCTGTCTTGCCGATGACATGGGACTGGGTAAGACCGTGCAGGTTCTTGCATATCTTGAGAAGCTCAGGACCGAAAAGAAGGCTGAGAGGGTACTCCTTGTGCTTCCGTCGTCACTCATAGGTAACTGGGAAAGTGAAATCCTGAGGTTTACGCCGTCTCTCGATTACTCCGTCTATCACGGAACGGGAAGAACGATTGAGAATAGGTATCTCACTATCACGACATACGGTGTAGCCGGCAAGGATGAGGAACTGGGGAAGGAGAAATGGGATCTTGTGATACTTGACGAGGCGCAGTACATAAAGAACAGTGCGACAAAGGCCTACAGGGCACTGAGTGCAATGACAAGGAAGAACGCCGTCATTCTCACTGGAACTCCTGTCGAGAACAACCTTCTCAATCTCTGGTCTCTCATGGAGTACATCAACTCGGGTTTCCTCGGGAGCAGGACGGAGTTCACACGCTACGCAAAGGATGTCAGCATAGAGTCGCTTTCGTCCCTGAAACGTGCAATAAGCCCGTTTATCCTGCGTAGGCTCAAGACCGACAAGTCCATCATCAAAGATCTTCCGGATAAGATTGAGACTTCTCTCTCCGTCAACCTCACAAAGGAGCAGATTATTCTATACAACAGGGTCGTTGAAGACCTTGAAACAAGCGTAGTCGAGGGAGAGGGTGAGTTCGCAGTTAAGGGCAGGGTGCTCAGTGCGATAGCGAAGCTCAAGGCGATATGCAACCATCCCGACCAGTATTCGGGAGAGAATAACTACAAGGAAAACGAGAGCGGAAAGTTCGAGCTTTTGAAGGAAGTCGCCACAACGATTCACTCCAACAGGGAGAAGGTTCTCGTGTTCACCCAGTTCAGGGAAATCATCCCGGCACTCGATAATCTTCTCTCAGCGGTATTCGGCTCGAGAGGCCTCATAATCGACGGAAGCGTGACGGCGAAGAAGAGAACGGAGACAGTGAAGGCCTTCCAGAACGGGGAAGCTGATTACATGGTACTCTCACTCAGGGCTGCCGGAGTGGGACTCAATCTCACACGGGCAACGAACGTCATTCACTTTGACCGCTGGTGGAACCCGGCTGTCGAGAATCAGGCGACGGACAGAGCCTACAGAATAGGACAGAAGCAGAAGGTGATGGTGTATAAGTTCATATCGAAGGATACGATAGAGGAGAAGATAGACGCTCTCATAAGGAGCAAGAAGGAGCTCTCGGATTCCCTTCTTTCGGACATGAACAGTGATATTCTCTCGAAGCTCTCCTCGAAGGAGCTTATCGAAGCGATGCGCTTCAGCGGAGGAAAAAGATGAGCTACGGTTTCTTCCATACGCCGACACAGGCGGAACTCAGGGAAAAGGCGAGAAAGGCGACGAAGAAGGACTATCATCCGATAGTGCTCTCCTCCAGGACCATATCTTCATCATGGTGGGGAAAGGCATGGTGTGACAATATCGATTACTATGCCGATGCATATAACCGCCTAGACAGGGGAAAGAAGTACGTCAGGGCGGACGCCGTCGTTGACCTCAGCATAAACGGCGGAAAGGTGAGTGCGAAGGTCGTCGGATCGAGAAAGACGCCGTATGACGTGACAGTCGTGATAGATCCTGTGAAGAAGGAGAACTACGAGAAGATAGTCTCCGTCGCCGAAGGCAAGCTCAAGAGCATTTCCGCTCTCGAGAAGGGAGAGTTCCCGAAGGAGTACAGGGACCTCTTCACGATGAAGGG
>CAVFYD010000158.1:0-3050 GCA_963626615.1 Sphaerochaetaceae bacterium | reverse complement strand
CAATCTAAATATAAGGGGAAAACAAACCTTCGTCATCTTTTTTCTGCATCAGAAATAACATTCATTTTCCCTGTTTCTGAACTCAACAGGAAAGTCTTACCTCATTCCTTCTTTTCAAACTCTTCTGCGCACTTTGAAAGGAGGTTTCTTATCTGGAGATGCTGCGGGCAGACAAGCTCACACCGGCCGCACTTCAGGCACTCCGATGCCTTTCCGTTCTCCCCTGTCGTGTGGATATTATAGTAGTAGTCCGCATTCCAGTTATGGTGTATCTCCTTGGAGTTGTATGCCGAGAAGATATCGGGAATGGAGATGTGCTTCGGACACTGGGGTGTACAGTAACGGCATGCCGTACACGGTATGAGATTCATATTCCTGAAGATTTCCTTCACTTTCTCAACGGCGTCTTTTTCATTCTCATCGAGAACTCTGAAATCCTTCATCGTCGAGATGTTGTCCTCCATCTGCTGGCTGCTGCTCATTCCCGAGAGAACCATCATTATGCCGTCAAGTCCTGCTGCATAGCGGAGAGCGTAGGAAGCGGGACTTCCGCCGTTGAGGGAATCGAGAATATCCTTTGCCTTGTCGGGAAGGTTCACGAGGCATCCGCCCTTCACAGGTTCCATAACAATTACGGGTTTATTGTGCTTTCTGCATACCTCCAGGCACTTTCCGCTCTGGACTGCCGCATCGTCATAGTCAAGATAGTTGAGCTGTATCTGGACAACCTCCACTTCGGGGTAGTCCGTGAGAATCTTCTCAAGATAGTCTGCAGTATCATGAAAGGAGAGTCCGACATGCCTGATTTTTCCTTCCCTCTTGAGGGCGAATGCAGTCTCGTATGCCCTGCACTCTCTGAAGTGATTGTAGTTCACTCTCCCCTGTGCATGCATGAGATAGAAATCGAAATAATCGACCCCGCAGGTCTCGAGCTGCTTCTCGAAGAGCGGTCTTATGTCTTCCTCGGTCTTGAAGAAAGCGGCCGTGAGCTTATCCGTAAGAATATAACTGGACCTCGGATAGCGTGATGTCAGGCACCGTCTGACAGCCTCCTCACTCTTTCCGTCAAGATAGCCGTGAGCCGTGTCGAAATAGTTGAAACCGGCATCGAGGAATGCATCAACCATCCCTGATGTTTCATCCCAGTTCACTTCCTTCTCCACCATGGGGAGCCTCATCATTCCGAAACCGAAATTCTTCTTTATCCTGTCCATGTTTTCCTCTTTGTCTGATTCTATCATCACCGGAAGAGTTCTGTCAGTTATGTTTCATCAACATTGTGGTATGAAAAACACTGTTACAGTCTTTCATTTTCTGTCAGAATACGGCCCTATGGAAAAGAAAGAAACCTCTCTTACTCTCAGAAGCATACTCGTCGGCATCGTGGGACTTGCCTTCATAACGGCATCCTCGATGTACGTCGCCCTCAAGGCCGGAGCTCTTCCCTGGCCGACTGTCTTCGTCACCGTTCTCTCGATGACGATTCTCAGGAAGGCCAAGGGCTCGACACTCCAGGAGATCAACTGCACACATACACTCATGAGTGCAGGAAGCATGGTTGCAGGAGGACTTGCATTCACAGTCCCGGGACTCTGGATGCTCTCGTCATCTAATGAGATATCTCTCATGGCGGTAATGGCCGCAAGCGTCATCGGGTCCCTTCTCGGCACTCTCTTCACAGCTCTCTACAGACCATCCCTCATCGAAGAGAAGCAGCTTCCGTATCCTATAGGGGAAGCGTCATACAGGACACTGATGACTGAGAAGGACGAGAAAAGCTCGCCCTGGCTCTTCTCATCTCTTGCCGCAAGCGGGGTATTCGCGTTCGTAAGGGACTTCTTCGGTAAGATTCCGTCTCTCATAACGGTATTCGGAGGTAATGCCGCTGTTCCCGGTCTTCAGCTCTATGTATCCCCGATGGCACTCTCCATCGGAGCCATCATCGGACCTTCTCTTGCTGCGGCATGGGTTATAGGGATGATTGCGGGTTACTTCATACTGACACCTCTGGGAATCAGGACAGGGCTCTTCACATCAATGAATGACGCCGATTCGTTCCGCTCCTCCCTGGGATTGGGTATCATGATAGGAACAGGTTTTGCAGTTGCCATCAAGGCTGTATTCCAGGCTCTCGGAAACAGGAAGACAAGGAAATCGGAGAGGAACACAAAGGCCCTTATCACTGCACTTGTAATCGTAGTTGTATCTGTCGCTGTTCTCACACTGTTCACGGAAATGACTCTTATCGAGAGTATTCTCACAGTGGCGGGAGCCGCTGTGACCACATACCTTTCAAGCATGCTCACAGGCCAGACCGGTATCAACCCGATGGAGGTCTTCGCAATCCTCGTACTTCTTGCAGTCCATGCACTCTGCAGGACAGGAGTGACGGCGGCATTCACGATTGCAGCTGCCGTTGCAGTTGCATGCGGCCTCAGCGGAGATGTCATGAACGATTTCAAATCGGGTTCTCTAATCGGGACAAATGCAAAGGACCAGATCAAGGCCGAGGCAATCGGAGGCGTCATCGGAGCGGTTATCGCAACACTCGTTCTCTTTTTAATGAAGAATGTCTTTGTCTTCGGCAGCGCTGACATGCCGGCTCCGCAGGCAAAGGCCGTCGCTTCTCTCTCGGGTGGACTCGAAAATGCCCCTGCATTCTGGATCGGCGTCGCAGTCGGAGCCGTGCTCTTTCTCCTGAATCTTCCCTCCTCTGCAGTGGGACTGGGTATGTACCTCGGAACATACATAACTGTAACAGTGGGACTGGGAGCTCTCATAAACTGGGGTGTGAAGAAACTCTCGAAGAAGAACAGGGAAAAGGAAACAAGCCTCGTCTCCGCCGGTCTTCTCGGAGGAGAAGGATGTGCAGGCGTCATCATCGCGTTCATAACCCTATTCAGAGGTTGAAGAAAAATAGACTCAACCACTAGAACAAAAAAAGAAAATGGTCCATTATACTCTCTGTTGATTTGAGGCAATAGCTCAGCTGGATAGAGCATCAGTTTGCGGAACTGAGGGTCAGAGGTTCGAATCCTCCTTGCCTCGTA
>CAVFYD010000157.1:0-3128 GCA_963626615.1 Sphaerochaetaceae bacterium | reverse complement strand
ACCGCATGCTCACCTTCGAAGGTGTCAAGCAGAGACTCGAGAGGGGCCTGAGCTTTATTGAGTTCAACTACCAGCTTCTGCAGTCCTATGACTACAGAATGCTCAACGAAAAGTACGGCACGAGACTTCAGATAGGAGGAGCCGACCAGTGGGGCAACATCGTAGCCGGAATCGACCTCATCCAGAGAATGGGAGGCGAGGAGTGCTTCGGTCTCACGTTCAATCTCATCATGCGTGCTGACGGTAAGAAGATGGGTAAGAGCGAGAAGGGTGCTGTCTTCTTGGACAGGAATCTCTATTCACCGTACGACTTCTACCAGTACTGGAGAAACGTCGCGGACGGAGATGCAATCAAGTTCATGAAGCTCTTCACTTTCATGGATCTCGACGAGATAAAGGAATACGAGGATCCGAAGAGAAACATCAACGATGCAAAGAGCAGACTCGCTTACGAGATAACGAAAATCATCCACGGCGAAGAGGAAGCCGAGAAGGCAAAGAGTGCAGCTCAGTCGCTCTTCCAGGGCGGAGGCAGCAGTGAACACCTTCCGACAGCCGAAATCGAGAAGAGCCGCATCGAGAACGGAATCGGAGTGCTCGATCTCTTCACTGCGTCCGGACTCACACCGAGCAACGGAGAAGCAAGACGTCTCGTGATACAGGGCGGGGCCGAAGTCAACGGCGAGAAGGTTACGGATTTCAGGAAGGTCTTCTCGACAGACGACCTCAAGGACGGCGCGTTCCTTCTCAAGAGCGGCAAGAAGAAGTTCATGAGGGTTATCCCGAAATGAGGAAGAGAAGGTCTCCGGAAGGAGGCCTTCTTCCTTTCCGTTCAGTCACTTCTGAGTTATATTGAATCATATGAAACAGGTACAGCTGAGATTCCATCGGTTCTTTTCAATGATAATAATGCCCCTGAATGCCTTTGCCGGCATATATTCACTCCTTACGGCAGTAAGAAACTGCACGGAGGGCGGCTTTGATGCATTCAATTCCGTGACTCTTGCCGAGAGCATCGTTGTCCTTCTTCTCGTTTTCTGTACATTCCGGGGTCTCTTCACTTTCAGACGATCTTCGCTCATAGCTCTCATTGCCCTGATGGCGGTGAAGGCAGCAGACAATATCTGGGCACTCGTGCTCTCGATTCGCTCATCACTCCCCGCATACATCATCATCTCATCTGTTACAGGAATAGTCTTTGCTGTTCTTGTCTCTGTCTATTATCTGAGGAGAAGGTTTCTCTTCAGTAAGGACGGGGCAAAGGTCATAAGAATGACAAGAGAGGACTTTGAAAAATACATAAGGGAAGTGGAGAAGAAAGAGAAGGAGAATGCGGCAGAGAGCGCAGAGGAACCGGAAAAGGAAGAAGAGGAGGAGCCTCTTGCCCCTTATGACTGTCCCCGCTGCGGTTTTCATATAACCGACGGCGCAGTCTTCTGCCCCAAATGCGGCTGTCAGACGAGAAAGGTCAATCACTGAGGAGCGCCGGTATTTCATCGAAGGAGGAGATGACTCTGTCCGAAAAGAGCTCTATCTCCTCTTTTTTCATTGTGCCCGAGAGTCCTATTACAAGGCCGCATCCGGCTTTCTTTCCCATCTTAAGATCCTCCGGAGTGTCGCTGACGATGGCGACTTCGTCACACTTCAGGCCGAAGAGCTCACTGAAGACTCGTATGCTGTATACATTCGGTTTCCTGATGCGGGATGAAGAATCGACGAAGTAGGAGAATGACACCGGTGATAAGGCATCAGTCACGATTTTCACGGAAGACGGAGAGTCATTCGAGAAGAGTGCGAGGATGATTCCCTTTTCCTGAAGACCTTCGAGAACATTTCTGACAGTGGATAAATCATATTTTTCAAGTTCTTCCCTGAATCCGTAGAAGTATCTGTCGCGGATGGTAAGGAACCCTCTGAGTGCCCTGTACGGGTTGAGGTGGTATTTGAAAGTCAGCGCGGCAAGCCTGAGAATGCCTCCCGGTCTCTTCCTTCTGTCGAAGAGAAGACTATCCGGTGCTATCTTGTCTTTGTCGACGGAGAGAACCGAAAGAAATGCGGAGACGATTTCGTCCCGGTTTCTTCTCTTTGCTGCCGGAAGATTTTCCGTGAGTGCCCTCCTCATCGGATTTATCCAGAGGGAGTAGGGGAAGACAGTTCCGTCCTTGTCGAGGATAAGCGCTTTTATCTGACTCATGGACAAAGAATATTCAAAAAGTGCGCTTTAGACTACACTGTGTCCATGGTGTACAGAACGCGTGCAGAGGCAAAGGTCAACATAGGACTGAAGATTACGGGAAAGAGAGACGACGGTTATCATACGCTCTCGTCATACTTTCTGCTCATTCCCTTCTTTGATGAAATAGAAGTTGAGATAAAGGAAGGAGACGGAACGGAGATTGAGGGGAACTGCGGCTATCTTTCTTCTGGTGAGGACATCATGGCGAAGGCTGTCAGAATCTACAGGGAGAAGACAGGTCTCGTATTCGGGGTGCATATAAGAATAAGGAAGAATATTCCCACGAAAGCCGGACTCGGGGGCGGAAGCAGCGATGCCGCGGCTGTGCTGAGAATTCTGAATGACCATTTCAATGCGATGAGCAGAAATGATCTTCTCTCCCTTTCCTCTTCAGTCGGAGCCGATGTCCCGTTCTTCACTACGGGATACAGGTTTGCATACGTAGAGGGAATCGGGGAGAGGATTGAAGAGTGTAGTTTTCCCGAAGGCTACAGCCATATAACGCTATTTTGCGCTCCCGGAAGCGGAACGTCGACGAAGGAGGCCTACAGAAAACTCGATTCCGTCAAGCTCGACTCCCGGCCCCTTCCCGACATTACATATCCTATGACCCGCACCTTGTTCCCCAACGACTTCGAGAGAATCGAGGGAACGGGGATGTACGACACCCTGAGGAATAAACTCGGAAAGAATGACTATCTCTCGCTATCGGGAAGCGGAAGCGTATGGTTCCTGCTCTCGGAGGGGGAATGGAAGGGAAACGAACCTGAGTTGATAGCCTCCCGTAAGCTCTTTGTAGACTGAAATCCTCTTTTCTGTTATCTTTCACATGGAATTAGGGGCGTAGCCCAATGGTTAAGGCAGGAGATTTTGATTCTCCATATCACGGTTC
>CAVFYD010000156.1:0-3155 GCA_963626615.1 Sphaerochaetaceae bacterium | reverse complement strand
GGGCCTCCAGTTCCTTCTCTTTACTCTCAGCTTCCTTCTCTGCCGCCTTACGCTTCTCCTCTTCCGCCTCGAACTTTTTCCTGAGTTTTCTGTTGAGGTACGCAAGGATGAGGATGCAGAGAAGAAGCACCACGCTTCCCGTCAGTGCAATGTTCACCTGAGGTTCTCCTTCGCGTTCTCGATTGCCTTCTTATCATCGGCAGTCTTGGCAACGGAGAACTTATCGAGGACGTTGATAATCTTTCCCAGTACCTCGTTGTCCTTCGTAGAGGGTGTAATCTTCACGATTACCGAACTCACGAGAATCACACTGCAGATGATTGTGCAGATGTTTCCTATGTTGTCTTTTATCCAGTTGAATGCTTCAGTCATATTCTCTCTCCTATTTCATGAACGACTTACGGAAGTACTCGTTCATCTTCTTCTCCTGTGCTTCCGATTCGCCGTTTATCTTGTGCTCCCTGAGGCTCTTGAAGATGACAGCGTCATTCTCAAGCCCCAGCTTTATCCCTTCCTTGATATCTCTCATGTGGTCATCGCGGTGCTTTGCGTACCGCTCAAGGCCCCACATCACGATTCCTCCGCTTCCGAATAGGGAGCAGAGGATTGTCACCACAATCTTCGCTTCGTCGCTCATCGCACCAGCCCCCACTCTGCAAACTTCTCGAAACCCCCGAGAGACTCAATGTACCTGCGGGCTATCTCGACTATCTCCGAGTACGGTCTTCCGTCCACATACTCGTCGCCTATTGCGCAGCTGAGCTCGACAGTCTCTCCTGTCTCCTGAGCCTTCAGAAATGCGTAGATGTTTACAGACACATCCGCCTTACTGAGGTCCTTACCGTGTAAGCCTCCGCCTGTAACGCTCTGAGCCATGTCCGAGCCGAGCTTTCTGTTCGTCGCTCCGCTGTCGACAGTACTTCCTCCAGTCCAGTAGCCCAGGGGATTTATCTCGGCATCCGGGCAGAAAGGTCTGAGCTCTTCCTCGAGTGTGTTGCTGTGACAGATGATTACTCTCTCCCCGTCAACGATGTACTTCCCGTCATAGGGATACTTCTCGTAGATGGACCTGGCTAACCGGGTGAGTCTCTTCTCCTCCTCCGTTACCGGAACACCCTTGAAGATGCCGTTGTCACCACATCGCATCACGTCTTTCTGGTTATCGCTGAGGTGTATGTCCTGCGGAACAATAGTTATGAACGAGTCCACCGGACCGGCAATCCTGCGGACAATCTTCTTCACTTCGTCCTTCTTTATGTCTGCTCCCGTCTCTATGATGACGTAGCAGTTCCAGTGTCCGAGGAGTACCTCAACCGCTATCTTCGGGTTCTCTTCCGTCTTGTATGCAAGGTCCACTACTGCACCGGCTATGATATCTGCTGTCTTGTCGGGATGCCTTGGTGATACTTTTTCAAAACTCATCTCATTGTCCTCTCTTCGTATTCAGGAGTCTGTCCATCAGGGAGTCGTTGGGATTACTGCCTCCGTACTCCACAGAGCAGTTCTCCCTCACCACCTGGTATATCTGGAACCAGCACTGGTTCACCTGCTTGAGGTACTGCTGGCTCATAGTCACATAGGGAGAAGTTATTGCCTGTCCCGTTGTCGGATGCTTACCCAGGAATCCGTACTGAGATATCATCGTCTCGCACTGAATCCAGCGCGATACACTCATCGCATACTGCTCGATAAGCTGTGTGTTCACGAGTCTCTCGCAGCCGCGCTCTCTCAGCCACTGGAAGGTCTTTCTGTAGACATCCTCGGCGCAGAGATCGACTCCGCTCTTCTGAGCTGCCTTCAAAAATTCCTTCACGGGAGGAACGTTCTCTCCCTCAAGCTCCTCGGGCTCGGGAAACTCGATTACCTCCGCGCTCTTTCCTGTATTGATCTTGTCTATAAGGGGCTTCGGCGGTCGTCCCGCTCCTACCCTCTGACCGCCTCTCGCGGTTCCGTCTTTTGCCATTGATTACTCCACTCCCCGTAAGGGGGTATATACCATGTTTGAATACCAACTTTTCTGCGTCGAGTTAGCCGCCCGGTATACAGAAAAGGCCCTCAGACTTTCATAGCCGCCCCTGGGGGCTTTGTTTTAAGAAAAGACGTGTCCGGACTCATCCAAAGAGAACCGACGCACCTGTGGGCTTTTTTCAGCGTCTGAAAGAAGGTCGTTTTCAGCGTTTACCGAACCTCGAACCCTCGAGAATGCTCTTCTTCGCATGACACGAAGAACAGAGAGCCTGAAGGTTCTCTTCATCAAGAAGAGCACCGCCCTCTCTGATGGGCTTTATGTGATCCACGACCACGGCCTTCGTCACTCTTCCCTCTCTCCGGCACTCAGCACAGAACGGATGCTCTGCAAGATAATCTGCTCTTTTCTTCCGCCACGCTCTCGAGTGATAGAACTCGCAGGAAGGCCGGCTTCTCATATAGCGGTCGTACTCTCTGTCCATCAGCTTCTTGTGCTCGACGCAGTACCTTCCGTCCGTCAGCTTCGGGCATCCGGGATATGCACATGGTTTCTGTGGTTTGTATGGCATCACGCGCTCCTTCAAAAGAAAAACCAGACATCTCTGCCTGGCTTCACATCTATTTTTACACAACCCTTCTGAAATGGGCTAACATTGTTTTATGGACAAACTCGAACGCACTCCCGAAGAGGAAGCATCAACCGTAGCCGAGATTATCTCTGGCGCAGTTCTTATGAATCATCCTGACTTCAAGCTTGATGTTGAAGTTGTCTACACCGAAGACAAAGAACATGGAATCGGACCAACTTATACTGTATCAATCGATACTCTTTATGTACTCCAGGACCCACACTGCACAGCAGATGAGCTTGTTAACATCTTCGTCGATTACATTCAGGACCTGAGAATGATGCAAGCTATCATAGTTCGCATGGTAGATGTCGATACATGGTACTTCATCGAACGCTCGAGACTCGATAACGGCGACGGACGCATAACCGAGTCAGATTACTGTGAACTCACGTACACGGCGGCAACTAAAACCTGGGTGCAGAAAGTCGCGGGAGAAATAATACCCGAACCGAACATTCCCGATATATCTCAGTTCACTTAAAACGGAACCTTATCTTCTCTCCGTTCCACAAGAGGGATTCTCCGGCCTTGTTCTTTCTCCTCACAGTCGAGGAG
>CAVFYD010000155.1:0-3185 GCA_963626615.1 Sphaerochaetaceae bacterium | reverse complement strand
CCCTTTCTCGACTCGTAGACCTCCGCACCTCCGAGGAAGTACTTGCTGAGAGTGAAGAAGAGTATGAACATCGGAATCGAGGCAAGAAGGGCACACGCCATCAGAGCGCCTTCGTCAGTCTGCTTCTCCTCCGCAAACTTCGAAATGTAGAGCGGAACGGTCTTCATCTTCTCGGCCTGCGAACACAGGAGCGGCCAGAGGAGGTTGTCCCACTGGTTGCGGAACGAAAGGATTCCCAGCGTTGCTATGACGGGCGTCGAATTCGGGAGTACGATTCTCGAGTAGATTCTGAATTCTCCTAGTCCGTCGACACGTGCCGCATCGAGATACTCCGAGGGGAACGTTATGAGGTACTGTCTCATCTGGAAGACACCGAATGCGCTTACAAGGAACGGTATGATGAGACCGGGAATCGTATTGATGAGCTTGAGCTTAGATGCGACAAGGTAAAGCGGAATCATGATTGCCTCGAAGGGAATCATCATCGTGCTCATGATTGCCATGAAGACCAGACTCTTACCCCTGAAGTTGAACTTTGCCAGTCCGTAGCCGCAGAGCGATGAGAGGAGAACAGTCGTGACCGCACACGTAAGGGCGACAATGAGGGAATTCCAGAGGTTACGGAGGAATATCTTTTCACCGTGGTTGCCCATAACGGCCTTCACAAAGTTCGTGAAGAAGGTACGCGACTCGGTCGTAAAGTACTTCGAGGACGGAATCCAGGTGTACGGCATGGCCATAATCTGCTTCGCATCCATGAATGCTGCGGTAAGCATGAAGAGAAGCGGCATGAGTGTGAAAATGAGAACGGCTATGAGGACCACGTATGTGAGGACCTCGGCGACAGTCACCTTTCCGACGAATTTATTGTTGTTCATTTCCGCCTCCCTCAGTACTCTGTGTCGTCACCCTTCTTCTGCATCGCAAACTGCAGGTAAGTGAAGAAGAGCATGATGATGAAGAGGATAATCGACATCGCGCTGGATCTGCCGAGTCTTCTGTTCACGACACCCGTGTAGTAGATGTTCATCGTTATGACGTCGATGGGCTCTCTGGCCGTTCCGCCCTGAACGAACATGTACTGGGTGCTGAAGGTCTTTAGACACTGCAGCATCGCCATGATGGAGACAAGCATGATTGTAGGCTTCAGGAGGGGAAGAGTTATCCTCCAGAAAGTGTGCCACCTCGACGAGCCGTCGACAATGGCAGCCTCATAGAGCATCGGCGGAATGCTTGCAAGTCCCGTGATGAAGAGTATGGTGAAATAACCGATGTACTTCCAGAAGTAGACAATCATCGTGGAGATACGGAGCATGTTGTCGCTCGTAAGCCACTGATAGTCCTTGCCGGATGTATGCATTATCGTATTGGACAGCTGATTGAAGAGTCCCGTCGGCTGGAAGAGAATCATCCAGATTGTCGCTGCGACGACAGAGGAGAGGACTGCGGGTGTATAGTAACAGAGCTCGATGATCTTGGAGTGTGCTGGAGACCTGAGCTGCATTATTAGCGTTGCAAGAATAAGTGAGACAACAACCATCGGGATGAATGTTCCGAGTGTGAATATGAGAGTTGCCTTTATTGAATTGAATAGCGAAAAACCGCCGTTTGACTGCGTAAAGAGATAGGTGTAGTTCTGCAGTCCGACGAAATCCCAGGTGCGCTTCAGAGCATCACGGTTGGTGAGGGATGTAATCAGCGCGCTTATGATTGGATAGAACGAGAAGACCGCAAAAAAGAGGAGACAGGGAACAGTGAAGAGGAAACCCCACCTCGCCTGCTTTCTTTCTATGCTGTATGTTTTGATTTTCTTCATTTACAGATTCCATAAAGCGGGCCGGAATGGGCCCGCTGATTGAATGAACAGAAAATCAGTCTGCGAGGATTTCGAGGACTGTCTTCTGCAGTGAGTCGTAAGCATCCGCAGGAGCTGTTCCCTGGAGCATGACGGACTTGATGGCACTGTTGATTGCACTCTGGATTTCAGAAGCGCCCTTGCCGTAGTAGACAATGTGAGAGCGTGCGAAGTCACCCTTGAAGACATCCGAGTACGGCATTGAAGCATATGTCTCGCCTTCCATGAGAGCCTTTGTGGGCTGGATGAGGCCGACCTGTGTCAGGTACTCTTCAGCATGTCCCTCTGTCAGGAGGAAGTACTTGATGAGTTCCCATGCCATCTGCTGTTCTCTCTCGCTCTTGTCTGCGTTGACCATGTAGAAGTGGCCGTAGTAGCAGCCTGCAACGTTATTGACTGCATCTTCGAATACCGGGTACGGAACAACCATCCACTCGCCCGAGTTGTAGAAGTCTGGGTTGTCGGAGAGGATTCTTGCTTCCTGGTAGAGACCGGTGTTGCACATTGCGATGTCGCCGTTATCCTTGTTGAAGAGCTTTCTTGCGGCTGTGAGAGTCGGGTTGCCGAGGTTCTCTCCGCTAGGTCCCCAGTTCTGCATGAAGGTAAGAGCCTTGATCCATGCTTCGCTGTTTACGCAGCCTTCAGTCTCGGAAAGAGATCCGCCGAGCTGCTCGACCATCGGGACGAAATATGTGAGCTCGTAGGAATATCTGAAGTCGTAACCGCGGCGTGTGATGATGTCACCGTCACGAATGACGATCTTGGAAGATATCTCGACCATGTCTTCCCATGTCTTGGGGTAGTCTGTTTCGGGATCCAGGCCTGCATCTCTGAAGACCTTCTTGTTGATGTAGATGGACCAGTTCGTCAGCTCGAGAGGAAGACCGTAGACTTCGCCGTCATAGACGACTGCATCAATCATACCGTCTTCGTAGGACGAAAGAAGATCCTCTGCATCCTTGAATCCGAGTGTCTCGTAGTCAGCCGGTGCAACGCGGCCTGCTTCGATGTACTGGTATTCGTTCTCAATCGGGAGATTGAAGAAAGAAGGACCTTCGCCGGATGCGAATGCCGTCTGGATGAGCTCTCTGAGCTTCTCGGCACTCTGGCGTGTTACGTTGACCGTTACGTTCGGATGGAGTTCCTGGAACTCTGCAATGTACCTCTCCTCGAGAGCCTGTCTTGCAGCATCCTCATGTGTCCAGAATTCGAGTACGATGGGGCTGTCATCTTCAGCCTTCGCCTCTGACGCACCGTTTGCAAACATCGGCATGACGAGTGCAAGAACGAGCATTATCATGATAATCGTTTTTTTCATCTTTTCCCTCCA
>CAVFYD010000154.1:0-3226 GCA_963626615.1 Sphaerochaetaceae bacterium | reverse complement strand
ACGGCATGTGAATGCAGATACATCCCGGAGGATATCTCCTCTGAGGTAATCGCAACGCTCAGGCGCAGGACTGCTCTAATCAGCGGAGGAAAAAGAACATCATTAATCTTCTTCACGAAGGAAAAGACAGCGCCGGATACAAAAGCATATCCGGACTCTGTGTTCTTCTCGCTCGATGAAGTATTCTCATTTCTGACGTCAGGGGACTAGAAAGAAAAAGGGAAAACACAATATAATCGAGCTCGATGGAAAGATGGCCGAGTGGTCGAAGGCACTTGATTCGAAATCAAGCAAGGGGCAACTCTTCGGGGGTTCGAATCCCCCTTTTTCCGTATATTGAACTGCCTCCTTTTACGGGAGGCAGAATTTTTCAGTCAATGTATCCGGGTTTATTCAGCGTCAGACATATCCCGTCATCATCCGGAGACAGGGAAATAATGCCGGCAGAAGCCTAGCCTCTCGTCTCCGCTCTCCATGGCAACAGAAAGTCCGACAGACGGGAGCATGCCGCGGTCATTCCAGCCGTCTCTGTAGACCTTCTGGCCGTTGAAGAGAATCAAACTGCGGAAAGAGAAGTCAGCCTCCTTTCCATGAAATCTTTCGATTCCAGACCGCGCCCGGAGGCGAGGACAACCGGGTGTCCCCTCCTCTCAAGCTCCTTCAGCGCCTTCTTTGCGCTTTCTCCTGTGGCTGTAGAGCGTGCCGTCGAAATCAAAAAAGAAGCATTTCCTCCTTTTCGCTTACCCAGTTCCTTCTGTCTTCGGTTTTCCCTTCAACAAGAGCTTCTCTCAATATCTCCCGGACAGACAGTCCAGTCTCCTTTCCTTCCGCCGCACTCCTGACTGTGAATCCCGCAGAGCCTGAAGCAATGAAGACGTCTGTAACGACAGTGTAGTATCTGTCGTCATCAAGGGGTTTTCCTGACGCCTCGGTCACAGAGAGAAGCCTCTCCATGTAAGGCTTTGAAGAATCGATGACAACGTTCATTCCCGCAACGGCTATGGGAGACAGCGACTCGCTCTGCCTCTTTCTCAAGCCGATGTTTATGTTCTCCCGGAGAACACTTCCCTTTATCCGGAAGGAGACAAGTTCGTTCTCGAATGCCATGTTCTTCATGTAGGAATACTCGCTGAGTTCACCTTTCACAAGTCCCTGTCCCATGCGTCCCGAATAGAAGAGAACACAGTCACATCCTGTTTTCTCCAGGATAAGGGAAACACAGAGATTCCCGATGACCGACCCTGTAAGCGGAATCTCATGAGTCAGGGCATCCACATTCGGAAGGTCCCGGGAAAGATGACAGAATGGCCTGAACATCTCCTCCCCGACCATCAGTCTTCCCTTTTCGAGAATCATGGCGACAGATGTGTTTCCCGTCAAGAATGAACAGTCATCAAGGCGCAGGAATCCCGGTTCGACAAGACAGGTGCCATCCGGGGGGAAGATGATTCTCAGCCAGCTGAAGCCACGGCCGTTGCTTCCGCCTTCGCTGACAGCCGTGCCGTTGATTGAGGACGAGACAAACTGATGCCAGTGCGCTGCAAAGATGCCGTCGATGAACGGAAGAGTCGTGAGTGCCCTGACGTCGTCACCGGCAAATGAACCGTCAGAAGCCTGTCTTAACCCGAAATGCGTGAGGGCGATGACTGCATCAGGGTTCTCCTTCTTCATGGCACCGTATGCCTTCTCTGCAGAGGAAAGAGTATCGAGGAAGGTGATATCTCTCATGTCAGGGGCAGTCTCGGGAGACGGCATATCCTGATTTGTTGCAAAACCGATGAAGCCTATCTTCTTCCCACCTGCAGAATAAACTGCCCACGGTCTGAAGAGGTTCTCACTGATATTCGAGCAGAGGAAAGAATAGTCTCCGTCCTTCTGCCACTTGTCAAAGTATTTTCTGCCGTATTCCCAGTCATGGTTACCGACTGCAGAGAACACTGTCTTCTGCGCTTTCATTATCCCGGACACAACCTCCCCGCCAAGTTTCTCGCTGACGGGATCAAAGAAGTAGTTGTCTCCACCCCATACCGTAATCGGATTCGGGTTCTGGTTTCTGAAAGCTTCAAGTGCGTTTGTCAGTTCCTCTGCTCTTCCCGCTTCCGCATGGAAATCATTGATGCAGGCTATCGTGACGGAGTCAAGGAGGCTGAACTCCCTGATGGGAAAGAACTGCTGTCCCGTCTTTTCCTCGCTGATACGGTAAAGAACAAACGAGGAGACATCAATCTTTCTTTTCTCGAGGCTTTCAGTTCTGAATTCCCTCTCGGATGAGAATATGAGCGATATGTGCGGATGATACTCATAGCCGCTTCCGGCTCCACCGAGGGCAGAGTCAATCTTCTCTTTCAGAGAATCAAGGTTTTTCGCCACATCACTCACACCTGCCCAGAGAACGTTATAAGGTGAAGCCGTAAAAGTTCCCATATCGGAAAGATTGAGAGAGAATTTTCCCGCTTTTATGCCTTCAAGAGATGATGCAACCTCATCAGGCTCCCCTTCCCCGATATATTTCAGAGTGATATGGAGATCCTCTTTCATTGCCGCAGTATCTTCCTCGCATCTCAGACAGCTCTGAGCTTTTGAAATAAGATAGGCGGCAGTTTCGCCTTTTACCGGAATTCCTGCAAAAAGTTTCATTTCATAAACCTCCCATATATCTCATCCCTGAGAGATGACAAAGAGAATGCCATCACGATTCCTCCATCGTTTTTTTCGTTGCCGTTTTCATCAGTAACGACGCCTCCGGCCATGAAGAGTCAGCTTCAAACCAAACATCTGCACCCTGGTCAGGGGCAACGTTTAATGCAAGCATCAGTTATATCATGCCCTACCTAAAACCGGTGCAGAATAAGGAAGAAAGTTTTGGCTGTCAACAAGCATTTCTTGAATTTACAGCCTCACAGAACTGCCTTTCCCTTCTCAGTCAGAGACAAGGCAACTGATGATTCCACCTTAAGTTCCGGCCGCAACACGATGTCACCCTGACCAGAGATGCCAAAGAATAAAGGGGAAGAATCCTGCTGTCAACAATTATTTTCAACATTCAGCAAAAGCCTGACGGCCGCAGTATACCCCCTTGATACTCACGGAATAATCAGGAAACAGGGGACTCGAAAATGAAAACTGCTTCAGATCATGGCCCAGAAAGGCAGGCGCATCTTCTGTCTTTTTCCTTCCTTTTTCACGATTTCACTTGAAGTTGCCCTTTTTTGTACTTAAATTATTC
>CAVFYD010000153.1:0-3239 GCA_963626615.1 Sphaerochaetaceae bacterium | reverse complement strand
GCCTCAAGATCTTCAACATCGGCTGGGTTTCCACTCCGAGAGACGTTATCTCCACAAAGCCCATAAAAAGCAGCGCTGATCTCAAGAACTTCAAGATCAGAGTCCCCGGCGTTGCAATGGATGCATTCTTCTCTGCACTCGGAGCTTTGACTAAGACATTGTGCATTCTCCGATGTTTACACAAGTATGCAGCAGGTCCTCATCGACGGTGCTGAAGCTGGTATCGCAGGTCTCGACGGCTACTCCATCCAGAAAGACGGCAAGTATGTCTATCAGGCAGAGCATTCAATCGCTCCGGCAGTATGGTCAATGAGCGCAAGCGTCTTCAATTCTCTCTCCGAGAAGAACCAGAAGATTATCATCGACACATTCAACAAGTACAGCCGTTTCTACGGAGAAAGAGGTCTTGAGACTCAGAATGAGCACTTCGAGAAGATGAAGGCTGAATGCATTACATTCGTACAGTCGTCTGCTGAGGACAAGGCTGCAATGTCTGCAGCTGCAAAGGTTGCCATGGCTGCCTCCCCGAGCTCTCGAGTGATATCGCAGACAGAATTGCTGAAGCAGTAAAGTGATTCAGTAAACCTATTCTTTCCTGTGCCTTTCCTCAGTTATGAGGGAGGACACATTCCTTTTTCCTAACAAAGCATGTCCTCTTCATTTTCTGTCGGCATAACAACGCTTCCTCCGTAGAAGTGCGAATCGTCCTGTAAAAGATATATATTTTGCGTGATTCTTTGTAAAGTATATTTTACAATTGAATTATCAAAGGCGGAGCGGAGGTTCTCATGAAGAAAGTATTGCTGTTTCTCTCTGTTGTACTTGCGGTCTTTTCCCTCTTCGTATCATGCGACGGCAGCCCGGATGTTGTGAGATATCATGTGACAGTCAGAAACGGCGGGGAAGTATACAGGGAGAGGGATGTCGCAGACGGTGACGTCTACGTCCTTCCCGTAAAGCCGAAGGGAGATACAAGAGCGTTCAAGGGCTGGCTGGTGGGCGGGAAGATTCTCGAGCCGGGTGAGGATGTGACGATTACGGCAGATACCGAAATCACCGCCGTATGGACTGAGATCTGCACTGTCTCCTTCGACCTCGGAGACGAGACACTGGAGAAGATAGAGTCTCTGACAGTGGAGAATGGCGGAACCGTGAAGAAGCCTGCCGTTCCCTCCCGGACGGGATATACATTCTCCTCATGGAAGCTGGACGGAAGTGACTTCTCCTTCGATACTCCAATCACTGAAAGCATCACGCTGACGGCCGGGTGGACTATCAATACTTATAAGGTCAGGTTCGATCTCTGTGATGACTCTTTGGCCAACATAGCTGATGAGACTGTCGATTACGGGTCTCATGCCACAGAGCCGCCGTCATCAACGATTCCCTCCCGGACGGGATATGCCTTTGGGGGATGGTATCTTAATGAAGAGGAATACGAATTCGATACCGCTGTCGTTACTGAGGATATAACTCTCAAGGCTCACTGGATTGCAGATACCTGCACGGTTACATTCGATACCAACGGCGGGGAGGATATGGCTTCTGTGCAGATACCGTACGGGGAGAAGATGAATTTCGTCTCGCAACCGGTTCCAGCCAGAACGGGATACACCTTCTCCGGCTGGAAGCTGAACGGGAATGACTTTGCTTTTGATACTCCAATCACTGAAAGCATCACTCTGGTGGCCGGGTGGAGTATCAATAAGTATACCG
Organism: Sphaerochaetaceae bacterium; assembly: GCA_963626615.1. GTDB lineage: Bacteria > Spirochaetota > Spirochaetia > Sphaerochaetales > Sphaerochaetaceae > Ornithospirochaeta. The sequence goes on along the minus strand of CAVFYD010000153.1, from coordinate 1,523 downwards.
TTTCCTTCAATGAGGGTTACGGTACGTACAAAGCGGTATCACAGCAGTCTGTAGAGTACGGCAGCAAGGCGCAGGCGGTTACCGAACCGAAGAGGACGGGATACCTCTTCAGCGGCTGGAAGATTGAAGGTGCGGGGATGTTCGATTTCGAGAATCCGATTACCTCCAATACCGTCATTGTTGCTGAGTGGACCCAGATTACGACATCCCTGACGCTTTACTTCCCGAAGAATGTCAACTTTATCGACACAGTCGTAGTTAGTGTCGGAACTTCAAGTTTGAAGTTCTCGTATTCTGGCGGCACTGCAGACGGTGACTATCTGAAGTACACGGGGACTGTCACCGGACTTGATTACGGCACCTACGACATCAATGTGACAACTACAGGCAGCGGTCAGACTGTCGGCGGTTCCTATTCCGATACAGTCACTCTCAATTCACCGGCAACGGAGAAGGAAGTGAAGGTTCCGACCTCTGTTCTTGTAAACATAACGCCGGGTGTAACGGCAACGGGAAGCAGTGTTACGGATAATAAGAACGGTGCATACCTCATAAAGGGGACTGTGTCGTTCTCCTGTGCTGATGGTGTCTCGATCAAATACAGTACAGACGGGAATACTCCGTCCACTTCGTACTCGTCCGGTGCCAGGATTGATGTCGACAACTCGACGACGCTCAGATACACCGTCTCCTATTCGAAGAGTTTCTGGACAAAGGGTACTGTCAGCTATTCCGGCGTGATTGATAAGGATATCAGACTGGATGTTGTCGGTCTGAAGGGGCCTGCGGGAGGAACAATCATCTATGATGCCGGTTCAAGAGTTTCGATAAGCTTTACAAATTCAAACAAGAAGAGCGATGGCTACACGTACAGGTTTATTGAGGCTGCCCCCTCAGATTGCAGTGGCACATATGAGTTCGGCGGTTATGGAAAAAGCTACGATACGTATCAGGAAATAGGTTACGGCAGGGCTAATACAGTCATTCTTGAGGGCATGTCTGATTATTCGAAGTCTGCAGCAAAAGCGGCTTACGGTTATTCGTATGGCAGTTATGCGGACTGGTATCTGCCGAGTCTGGAGGAATTGAGGCTGATTATGAAGCATGCATCCAAAGTCGGCGCTCTCAGCGGTACATACTGGTCAAGTACAGATACCTGGTATGACAATACTATGGCAAACTATTTCAAGGCTGCAGAGACTTCAACGTATGCTGGCGGTAAGACAAATACGTTCAAGGTAAGGGCTGTCCGCTATTTCTAGTCACCACTTGAAATTTGATTATCTGCTCTCTGCTACTCCGCAGAGAGCTGTTTTCTATAGCCATGTACTTCGTCGTGTCTGCTGTCGCTTTTTCCGTCTTCGTTTCTCTCTCCCTGTAGAGTTCTGCCATCCTTGTTATTTCCTCTCTCACTTCGTCTCTCAGCCAGTCCGGGGAGATGACTAAGGCTGACGAACCGAGGGCGAGGACCCAGCGCTTCAGCCAGTAGGAGCCCGAGGTCGTTACGCGGAAGAGATGGGTTC
>CAVFYD010000152.1:0-3311 GCA_963626615.1 Sphaerochaetaceae bacterium | reverse complement strand
CATCCTTCGTGTTATCGGCATCGCAGTCATAGAAGACATAGCCGCCGGAAGGACCCTTACCCCAGATACCGCACGATGTACATCTGAAGTTTTCATATTTATGCTCTGCAGGGATTGACTCTGTCCTGGTCTTATTGCAGACAGTACACGTAAAGGTCTTCTTACCGTTTGTCGAACAGCCTGCCTCTGTTGTTACCACTCCGTCATCCCATTTATGGTTTCCCGTTGCCGCAATGGATTCGGTATATACACCGCCGCAGACTTTACACGTGCGTGTCTTTGTTCCGGCTGCTGCGCATGTCGGCTCAGTTGTAATCTCATCTATGAAATCATGCGCTTCCGTGTCCCATGTTTTTGAACACCGTGCACACCTTCGGCTATGGTATGTATTTGCCAGGTTTTGCCAGACACTGTTTTCATAGTCGTGTTCCAGTGCCGATACTTCGACAGTCTTTATGACACTTTTACAAATCTGGCAGGTTGTTGTCTCCGTTCCTCCCTCGGTGCATGTTGCAGTGGTTTCAGTCTTCTCAATATGAACTGCACTATCCAGTTTCGCATCACAGCCGTCATTGGCACATGCATACCAGTGTTCCTTCCCGTCCGAGCTCCAGATCCCATAGTTACGGTTATAATAATTATGTCCTGTTTTGGTCAGGGCTTTCTTTTTTTCATACCCGCATGTATTGCATATTGTTTTCGTCTCCCCGTCCTCAGTACATGTCACAGCCTTGACAGTCACTTCGTCTCCCCAGTCATGTTCTGCCACTCCGTTGTTGCTACCATCTTCTCCCTTATACCAGTGAAAATTTGCATTACTCTCCCATCCTGCCTTCGGGATATCCACTCTCTTTGTTTTTCCGCATTCGCACTCATAAATCGTGTAACCCGCTTCTTCGGCAGTTGCGTCCTTATTTTCTTTCACCGTGTCAAAGGCATGTTCGGTCCTGGAAACGTCTTCATGGCATACAGTACACTCATGCCAGTGGTAATTCCCGTCTTTGCTCCATTCTTCCGAGGGAGTATGTCCGGCATCGATTTTCTCGCTTCTTGCCGCTTTGCATATGCTGCAGACGTAGGCCTTTACTCCATTATCCGTACAGCTTGCAGCCTTTGATTTTTCCGCATCCTCAACCCAGACATGCTCTGCCTTATCCTTTGAAACCGGGTCGCCGCAGAGGGCCGCATGCCAGTGATTGTTCTCGTCATAGCTCCACTCGTCGGAATATGTATGTCCCGTTGCCTTGACAGATTCTGTTTTCACATAGCTGCAACGCGAGCATTTCGTCGTCTTTGTACCGTCCTTGGTACATGTGTAAGTGATTGTAACTGTAGTCTTATGTTCAGCCTCATCTTTCCGTTTCTTGCAGTAGGAACATTCGTAGAAGTGCGAATCATCATCATAGCTCAGTGTGCTGCCGTAGAGGTGGGCATCGGGATTCACTTCAATCACACTCGTCTGTGTCTGACTGCATCTCGAGCACATTCCGGTAACTGAACCGGGGGTTGTACAGGTAGCTTCCACTCTCGTAACAGTTCCGCCTTCATAATCATGGCCAAGAGCTTTTATCTCAACCTTTGTTGTATAACCGCAGCCTTCTCTTGTACAGGCATCGTAGGCATTCCATCCGGTATCAAGGCAGGTTGCAGCCTTGGCTTCATGATGGGAGTAGGAATGACCAAGAGCTGCTATCTCCTTAAATGATGTGTAATCACAGCGGCTACAGGTGTCGTAGGCCTCCCAGCCAAAGGTCGTACAGGTTGCAGCCTTGGCTTCATGGTTCACAATGTCATGTCCTATCTTTTTGTCTTCTTCGGTTTTCTGATAGTTGCAGAGAGAGCAGGACGTCGTCTTTGTTCCATCTTCCGTACAGGTTGCGGTGGTTGTAACAGAGAAAGTATGACTTACTACAGTTCCGTCTTTCCTGACACTGCAGCGCGTACATTCCTCCCAGTGGCTGCTGTCATCATGCTTGTATTCATAGGCGTGTCCGAGAGCGGAAATCTTCTCCGTCCTCAGAACAGCTCCGCATTCCTTACAGGAGTATGCCTTCTCGCCCTCCTTTGTGCAGGTGGCTTCGGTTGTGACGATGCCGTCGTCCGAAACGTGAACGTGGACTGGATTGCTGTCACACGATGTGACAAAGGCAGCAATAAGACATAAGACAACAAGGCAATAAAGGAAACGTCTGCTCATTCTTCTTCTCCGGAAGGTTCAATGTTAAGTAAAACTTTACACTGAAAAAAAATATTCGCAATATTCTACTTTTTCCTGATGCTCATCCATCTTTAACCGGCAACGCGGAAAGTGAGAGCTTTCTTTGCCATACCTCGGCTGCAGTTACGGCTGAATGCAAGAGCTCATGTCCGCATTTTCTCTCTGTCACGACGGGAGAGAAATCACAGAAAACAGATCAAACAGAATGCTGATCGACACGGGGGCGCAACCCTTCGGAAGTGGCTTTACACTTCTTGCGGATATATCTCCCCGCATCGAGGACTGAAAGGTCAGGAGTGCAAAAGGAAATCAGACTCATTCCAGGACGCAATGCTATGGCCTGGTCGGGCATAAGGGAATATGCTCGCCGCGAATGGATTATCTCAGCAGATTACCTGCAAATATTGTGTTCTGGGCAGTATGCTTGCCCGGAAGTCTGTCTTTCTCTCCGGTCAATAGGGAATGAGCCATCTTCTTATTTCCTCGAAGGCTTTCAGGAGAATATCCACAGTCCTTTCAGCCCATGCACCCTATTTCGAAGTCGTCGTCCCTCACGAGCGTTATCGAGGAGCCGTCAAAGCGTTCGATCTCGAACCATCCCTGACGCGAGCGCGTAAGCTTTATCTCATCGTATGAAGATAGCCAGTCCGGGCTGGAGAGCGATGATGCAATATGATTCTCACAGGCGAAAATATAGTTGCCGTCTCTCTCGTAGAGAGTGTATCCGTCACCGCCTGTACACTCCCGGAATCCTGATGAGAGGAGACATGATATGAACTTCTCTTTTGTCATACCATCAACTTACATCAAATCACCCAGGCGGTAAACATGCTGCAGAAGGAGCGGTTCAACTGTGTTTTCTGTATTTCTGGTTTCTGCTGTTTGGCTTATCGGGAATCGTCCTTTCAATCAGGTTATCAGAAAGTGCAGGATTAAGATAATTCCTGCGGAAAGTGGGTTTATGAGAAAGCCCGAGTCTTTTCATGATTTCAAAAGCTGAAAGCGTGTCGCTGCCGATAACAGCAAGAACCCGTTCAGCAGGAGTGCCACCATACATAACATGAGAACTGAATTCTTCAGTATCAGGATCTGA
>CAVFYD010000151.1:0-3332 GCA_963626615.1 Sphaerochaetaceae bacterium | reverse complement strand
TTGCGACCTATCCTGCATTTGTTGTACATAGCTCCCAGGACATCCTCAACTTCCCGTTCAACTACTTATGTACATGTTGTCAGCTCTCGAGCTCACCGTAAGCGTATCTTCGCCTGACGTATAACCCCCGTACCCCCATATATTAAGATGTATGCGTCGGAGGAAAGACATGTTAGTAAGAGTTAATGGCGCAAACGAAGATGTGCGTGAGATTGAAAATGCAGTTCTCAATGCACCAGCCAGACCAAAACCCACCACTATAGGTGAGTGTATTAATGAGGATACAGGTTACCCGTTTATTCAGGAAGATGAGGAAAGACGGTGTAGAAATAATCCGAACGGAAATCAGCTTGCTCTCAGAATTCAGAGTAACGGACTCACAATAGAATTCTTTGGCAACCATTTCTATGCCTGCAAGAATTTCGCAGTATTTATGGAAAAGATGGGAGGCAAGTGTGTTTCTTCAAGATGATCTCAAATCCTACAAGTACTACATACGCCCCGGAGTAACCGATGCCAGGAAGAGCTGGGGCGGGCTGAGCGAGCTCGTCCAGGAGGAGATGCACGGCAACCTCTTCGAGAAGAGCATGTTCCTCTTCTGTAACGGGAACAGGAAGGTACTCAAGATTCTCCTCTGGGACAACGGCTACTGGGTGCTGCAGAAGAGACTGGTAAGAGGAACCTTCTGCTGGCCGGATACGGAGGATGCCGCAGAACTTATTACAGTTGACGATGTCATCCGGCTCATCAGCGGCGAGGACATATTCCGGCGGATTCCAGAAGTTGAAAGACTTATTTCATAGGGGTTGAAACAACCCCATTATTTCATGTTTATTTTCTTGTAACACTTGCAATTAAATATTGATTATGCTACACTTCGGGTGTTATGAAAAGCAAGGAAAAGTCAGTAGATATTTCACTTCTCGAGAGCCTCAGAAAAGAAAACGAGGCTCTCCGGGTGCAGGCTCAAGCCCTTGCTGAAGAGAACAGAAAGAAGGATGAGAAGATTTCTCTTCTTACAATAACCAACGAACTTCTTGAAGAGAAGCATGCTGCCGACGAGAAGATCATGGCGGAGCAGAAGCAGAGAATACGGGAACTCTGGGATAAGCTTTCCAAGAGATACAAGAAGTCGACTGAGATTTATAACAACTCGGAGCAGCTGACATTCCTCAATGAACTTGAGCTTGAAGTCACCAGTGATGCCCTCAATGATGAAGCCACAGTGAAGGATGGAGACCCCGGAAAGGATCTGGGGACAGTCGTCAAAACATATGTAAGGCATAAATCCAAGAATACAATCCTTACTCTTCCCGCCGACACACCCGTTACCGATATTTATATTGATAACGGTCCGAAGAAATGCTCGGCATGCGGCAGCGAGATGGTGAAGGACGGCGAGAAGGTTCTCGAGACAGTAACGAAGACCGTCACCTACACAATTCTCCGGAAGCACATTGCGCTTTACAGGTGTGAGAACTGCGAGGGAGAAGAAAGAGACAGGAAGCCGGATGTTCCGAAAGGTGAGATGCTCGCCGGAACGGTGGCAGACCCGACACTTCTTGCTGACATCGTGGTGAACAAGTTCGACATGGGTTCCACGCTGTACAGGATAGAGAGGGAACTCAAGTACCGGGGCATTCCGATACGGCGGGAAACGATAAGCGCCTGGCTGATGAAATGCGGAAACATCATGATGGGCAACCTGGACGAGGTTCTGAAACAGAAGATATTCAAGTACCCGCTCATCAATGTGGATGAAACGCCGACCAAGGTTCTGAAGCTTCTCGACGAGAACGGAAACAAAAAAGCTCCCAATTCCAAGTACAATGCATTCATGGTTTCCATAACCGGCATAGATGAGGATGGAAATCGTGGACTCACTATGCTCATATTTACGGATAACCGTCGTAATGAAACCATCGCGAATCTTCTCGAGGGGTACAACGGCTGTGTCCAGACGGACGGTCTCGACGGCTACGTCTTTGCAAGTGAAAAAGACGGATTCACACATCTCGGATGTCTCGTGCATTCGAGGAGAAGTACCGTTGAGGCAGTCGGCAGCCGCAAGAAAGGAATAGCTTTCGAGATGCTGGAGAAGTACCGTAAGATCTTCCACACTGAAAGTCAGTGGAACGAAAAGCGTGGAACGATGTCCCACGAGGAATTCGTTGCCGGAAGGAAGGCAGAGATGCTGCCCCTCTTTGAAGACCTCAAGACTTACTGCGAAAGCAAACTCACTGCTTCGAAGGTGACTAAGGTCGCTCTCGAACCGAAGACAGCGAAGGCCATCAACTACTACCTCGAGAGGTACGACGAACTCATCAGATTCCTGGATTATTACTTCGCAACTAGCTCGAACCAGACGGCCGAACAGACCATACGCCGCTATGTCATCGACAGGAATGCCTCCCTCTTCAACATTACGGAGTGCGGTGCAGACGTCTCGGCTCTCTACTTCTCGCTGGTTCAGTCCTGCAGAAACCTCGGTGTCAATCCGATTGACTACTTCACCCACCTCTTCCTCAACGGAGGCGACATTAAGAATGGTGATGTCAAAGGCTGGACGACTCTTCTCCCCGGAGAATGCGACCTTTCTGACGCAATAAAACACAGAGAAAGCCTCGCTGATGCAAAGCCCGATCCTGCAAGAACCGAGCCCTATGTTCTCAGGGGTAAGAAAGTTTGATTCTCCATATTCAACACCACTCTTCATCATGCCAATAGTCTACATCAGAGGCTACTAGAGGGGCTATTTCGGTCGAAGATACGCTTACCTTATATTTTTATACAACAATAAGATAAACATATTATGCTTGATGTCTGAGTGCATCTTCTATCTTCTTTTCCACATCGACGGAAGTTGTCTTGATGCGGATGAGCTGAAGACCGGCGGAACTCAGTATCCTGTCTTTTCGCTGATCTCTCAGACTCTGTAATTCTTCTGTGTGCTGTTTTCCGTCCACCTCAACAATCAGTTTTATAGACTTGTCGAGTAGACTGTAGACTACATAGTCACAATGCGTGTTTTCATTCTCAACAAACCTTATGTCCTCGCTGTCTGTCAGAAGTGCCGTGTTGATAACCAATCTCAGCGGGTAATTGAACAACACGCCGAGGGGACCGTATTCCCCGGATGAACAGTAACTTTTCAGAAGTGTCCACATGATGTTTTCGCTGTCGAACTGGGATACCTTCATAATCTTCTTTTTCAGCGGCTCGAGAACTTTCGAGTAGTCTTCGAACATCAGGTCGAAAACGGACCAGACTGTAGATAACCTTCTTTCGCCTCCTCTGCTGTAACGGGTAAAACGGGCAAGATCTCCCAGGAG
>CAVFYD010000150.1:0-3357 GCA_963626615.1 Sphaerochaetaceae bacterium | reverse complement strand
TGCTGTGTTCCGGTACTCCGTTCTTCCGAATTCCTTCATTATCCAGGTCTTTCCTGTCTGCCTTGCCCCGCGAAGGATCAACGGTTTACGGTGCGGTGAGTTTTTCCATTTTCTGAGATCTTCAATAATTTTTCTATACATAGCTTGCTCTGACAATCAGGCAGTCGTAATGGAGTGAATAAATGGTTTATCACGAAAACCTGACGACTTCTGCTATATTCTATCACGAAAACCTGACGACTTTGCAAGAATATCTACACGAAAACCTGACGACTTTTCCTTTAAGGCCAGACGAAGTGTGACGAGAGACGGCTCTCTCCGTTGTCAATCAGGATATCTTCGCCGCTCATTGACCTGTTGACGACACAGATGAAGTAGATCCATTCGGCTATCTCCCTCTCTGTCGCCCATTTTCTGAGTGGCGTGAGAGACATGATCTCGGCCCAGAGCTTTTCGTCTCTGATGACGGGTGCATTGGACTCTGTGAGGACTCCTCCGGGAGATATCGAATTGCATGTCGCGCCGTACCCGGCTATGCGGATGGCCACATTCCTTGTGTAGGAGATTATCCCGCCCTTCGAAGCGGAGTAGGAAGGAAACTCCGCTCCCGTGTGGGCGGAAGCTGATGCTATGTTTAACACTGCCTTTATGCCGTCCCTCACGCCGTACTTCTCAGTGACGTTCATTGTTCCCCTGAGATTTACGGCGATGTCGTCGCTGCTGTCCTGTACTCCTGCGGCGTTGACGAGAATTTCCACATTCTCGATTGAGGGAAGTGACTGAGGCTTCGTTACGTCCGCTATACAGTGATGATAGCTATCGTGCTCTATCGAGGAGGGACGGATGTCGATGCCGTAAACCGTATATCCCCGTTCGAGGAAGAGAAGGGCGGTCTCGCGTCCTATTCCGCGGCCCGTGCCTGTGATGAGGACGTTATGCATTCTCTTCCGTCTCCCTTATTCTCTGTATGTGCCCTGTGAGGGGAATCGTGATGAACGGAACGAGACAGGACTCGACTACAAGCTCGATTACCGTACCCGAGAGAACGGAGGAGAGTATGTCCTTCCATGCCATCTCGTAGACGGAAAGTCCGATCGGCGCAAAGGCAAGTGTCATGAAGACCGCGTTGTCCACAAGCTGGCCGATGAGTGTCGAGAACGAGGAACGGAAGAAGAAAAGGAGCTTCGAGTCATTCTTTCTCTCCTCGGCTCTCTTCTTCATCCTGTCGATTATCTCGATGTTGATTATGTTTCCGATCCAGAATGCGGCGACGGATGAGATTATTGTCCTCGGGCCGTTCGAGAATATCTTTGCGTATGCCTCTGCCTGCCCTTCGTATTCTGGAAGCGTGGGGATGAAGACGATAAGACGTCCGACTATCATGGCACCGAATGCCACGACTGCCGCGATTGAGATTACCTTGCGGCTCATCGCCTCTCCCCATACCTCGACGATGACGTTGCTGATGAGGAATATTCCCCAGCTTATGATGAGGCCTCCGTCACACACTATTATGTCTGTTCCGAAAGAAAGCGACTTCATGCAGAATATGTTCATCGTTACAGATATCACGGTATAGGTGACGGCGAGGAAAAGAAGCCAGTCTGATGATGTGAGTTTTTTTTCTTTCTTCATTTTGCAACCGAAAAAGAGAGGGGTGGTGCCCCTCTCCAGAGTTCAAGGTGAGAGCTCAGTCTCTCTTCCATTCCCTGTTGACGACATTCTCGTTTATTCTGGCCGTCTCCTTCTCAATTTCCTTCCTTATCTCTTCGGCAAGGTCGGAAATGAGATATGTCGTCTCTTCTCCTGTTCTGCGGTATTTCACCTCAACCTTTCCTTCCTTGTAGGAACGGTTGCCGAGTGTGATGCGGATAGGAATGCCGATGAGGTCTGCATCGGCGAACTTGACGCCTGCAGTCTCCTTCCTGTCGTCGTAGAGCACTTCGATTCCTGCCTTCTCGAGTTCAGTATAGATTTCCTCTGCAACTGCAGTATCCTTCACGAGCGACACGAAGTGTACCTGGTAAGGTGCAACGGTGATCGGGAGACAGAGTCCCTTCTCGTCGTTGTACTCTTCGCAGAGACATGCCAGGAGCCTTCCCACTCCGATTCCGTAGCAACCCATAAGGACAGGCTGCTGTGTTCCGTTTTCGTCCTGGTATGTGCAGTTCATGGCTGCGGAGTATCTTGTTCCGAGCTGGAAGATGTTTCCGATTTCAATACCCTTGCTCGAGTTGAGAGGAGCGCCGCACTTCGGACACGGGAAGCCCTGTCTTGCCGATGCTATATCTGCAACGATGGCACCGTCCCAGTCTCTGCCGTAGTTTGTATTGATGTAGTGGTAACCGGATTCGTTGGCACCTGCGACGAGGTTGCTGGATTCTGCAACAGAGTCATCGACGCAGAGAATGAAGCCCTTCTTTGCACCGATGGGGGATGCAAAGCCCGGTACCATTCCGTACTCCGTTATCTCCTCCTCGTGAGCGGGTCTGAGGGAGTTTGCCTTGATGGCGTTGCTGAGCTTGCTTTCCTCTACATCGAGGTCGCCGCGGATGATTGCCGTTACAAGCTTATCCTTTTCTTCTCCTGTCTTGTCGTCAATGAAGGAACCGACCATGAATACGGCCTTTGCCGTCATCTTCGGATCAATGCCAAGGAAGGATGCAAGTTCATCGATTGTCTTTGCCTCCGGCGTCGCAACCTTCTCCATCGGCTTGAGATCACCTGTGAAGTATTCTTTCTTGAACTTGGCTACCTGTCTGTTCTCCGTGTAACCGCACTCCGGACAGGTGATGATCGTGTCCTCTCCGATAGGTGAGAGATACATGTATTCGTGGCTGATCTTTCCGCCCATCATGCCTGTGTCGGCACCTACTGCGATTGCAGGAAGGCCGCAGCGGGAATAGATGCGGAAGTAAGCCCTGTACTGATCGGCGTATGATTCGTCGAGGGATTCCTGGCTTGTGTGGAAGGAGTATGCATCCTTCATGGTGAACTCCCTGACTCTGATGAGTCCGGCTCTCGGCCTCGGGTCATCTCTCCACTTTGTCTGAATCTGGTAGACCATGACAGGAAGACGCTTGTAGGAGTCGATTTCTCCCTTTGCACAGTCTGTGACTGTCTCCTCGTTGGTCATTGCGAGAACCATGTCCCTGCCGTTTCTGTCCTGGAAGCGTCCCATCTCCTTGTCGATGGAATAGTAGCGTCCCGTCTCCTTCCAGATGTCTGCGGGGTTGACGACGCTCATGAGGATCTCCTGTCCTCCGATGGCATCCATCTCCTCTCTGATGATTTCCTCAATCTTCTTTGTCGATCTCATTCCGAAGGGAAGAAGGGTGAATATACCGGCGCCGAGCT
>CAVFYD010000149.1:0-3360 GCA_963626615.1 Sphaerochaetaceae bacterium | reverse complement strand
TCGCGATGACAGCCAACGCCTTCGTGGAAGACAGAATCGCCACGAAGAAGGCCGGCATGAATGCGCATATCACAAAGCCCCTCGATGAGCGTAAGGTAATTCGCACAATCGCAGATGAAATCGCAATATCACGCTCAGGAAGGAAGTAGACGCACTTCAGCCATCAGAGGAAAAGGTCTGATGACGTGATAGCGGAAACGGAACGTTTCTGTCCATTCAGGACACAGGAGAATTCATCTCCGCCCTGATGAGCGGAGAGACATTGAAAGGTTGTTCCTTCACTTACCAGATACTCAATCAATGACAGAACACATTGCGTGCCGGACACTGCTTTCGTATTTCCATATACAGAAATACGAAAACGAAAGACTGAAAGCAAAGACTAAGGCCGGGGAGAGCCAGGTAGAAGAGAAAAATCCGGAAAGACTCAGTAAAAGAGAAGAATAAATGGTCCGGGCGCAAGATGCGGCGTAGAGTCCCGGGAGCAGAACGAAGAGACAAGAAAACTGCTAAAAGAGAGCCCTTATTGCCGGGAATAGGCGAAGACAGATGAATGTCACGAATAGAGGGTAAACGAATTTCTCTGAAGTCCGCCGTGACTACGTAATCGAAAAGAGTACGAAAGGATTTTCTGAAAGGAAGATAAGAATGAGAAGACACAGACCTTCCTCGTGACGGTAAATGAACCGCCCTATGCCTACAGGAGAGAGGGCTGAGTATATTATGTTGTTCCCCTCTGCTGCCTAAAGCCTGATGAGGTGATTCAGGAGAGGGAAAGTCAATCCCTCCAGAAAGGAGGGACAAAAAAGCGTCATGCAACGAGGTTTCTCACCCAGATGCGCTTCTTTACAAGTATCACACCCATGACACACTTTATGATATCCATCGCCTGAACGATGAGGTAAATCCAGACAACGGAGAGGGACGTGAATCTGCTGACGATGAAGCCTGTGGGAATCCCCACGCACCACAGAAAAGCGGAGTCGAAGACAATTGTTATCCAGACGCGGCCGCCGGAGCGCAGCGTGAAGTATGTCGCATTCTTGAATGCGAATACGGGAAGGCACACGGCCTCCGCGAGAATCAGATGCGTTGCGACATTCCTTACAGCCTCCGTCGTATTGTAGAGAAGAGGAAAGAAGGGAGAAACGAGAGCCATGAAGACGCCAGCAGTTGTTCCCACGAATACGGAGAAGGTTATGAGCTTGCGGTCAGTGTCAACGGCTTCCTCGACCTTACCCGCACCCAGGAGCTGACCGATGATTATTCCGATTGCATTACCCACCGCCATGAATGATACGTTGAAGATATTGAGAAGTACCGATGAGATATTGTATCCCGCAACGGCATTGAGACCGCGTGTGGAGTAGCACTGCACAAGGAACGTCATTCCGAGACTCCACATCGTTTCGTTCATGATAAGCGGGAACGCTGCAGTGATGATAGATCTGAACTCCTTCTTCGGAATGATGAGAGAGGAGTAGAGTCCTTTGAAGAACGGATACTTATCCTTTCTTCTATGGCAGATGAATACGATTATGAAAGCCTCTACATAACGGCTGAGGACAGTTGCGATTGCGGCACCCACGACGCCGAGCTCGGGAAAGCCGCACTTACCGTAGATGAGGAACCAGTTGAATACAAGGTTAGTGGCAATTGCAAAGAGCCCTGCCTTCATAGGAAGGATGGTCTCTCCGCTCTCCCTTAGTGTCGATGCATAGACCTGGGATAGGGTATATGCGGGAAGACCGAAGAGCATTGTGTTGACATACATCTTACCGTATTCGAGTGTTGAGACGATATCACCACCGTCATCGGTTCCCGTCAGAAACAGTGATATGAGCTCCTTACCCCAGAGAAGGAAGACAACGGTGCAGATGAGAGTTCCGAGGTACCCGAGCAGCAGCTTGAATCTTATTGTAATCTTAATACCTTCATCGTCATGCTTTCCGAAGTACTGTGCGCCATATATCCCCCCTCCGGATACAACACCGAAGATAACGATGTTGAAGACGAAGATGAGCTGGTTTGCGATGCTGACACCGCTCATCTCCTCCGTTCCGATTCTCCCGACCATTATGTTGTCGAGAAGAGAGACGAAGTTGGTGAAACCGTTCTGTATCATAATGGGGAGGGCGATGGCAAGAACCATGGAATAGAACTTCCTGTCCCCGATGAATCTGCGTTTAGTCTGTGTCATACAAGGTGAAATCTTATGGCAAATAAAAGATAAAGGGAATATGATTTACCTATGGATAAAGTAAGACTCGGCAAAACGGAAATCACAGTAAACAAGAACGGCTTCGGCGCGCTTCCCATCCAGCGTCTCAGCACAGAGGACGCTGTCTATATAGTGCGCAAGGCCTATGACAACGGAATAACATTCTTCGACACTGCCCGTGCCTACACGGACAGCGAGCATAAGCTCGGCATAGCCCTCAGGGGAATAAGGGACAAGGTCTATGTCGCGACAAAGACGATGAGTACAACGCTCGAGGGAGTCAGGAAGGATCTCGAGACATCCCTTTCCACCCTCGATATGGACTATGTGGATATCTACCAGTTCCATAACCCTTCCTTCTGCCCAAAGGAGGACAGTGACATCTATCAGTATCTACTCGAAGCGAAGAAGGAAGGTAAGATAAGGCATATCGGAATCACGAATCACAGACTCGATGTTGCAAACGAGGCCATAGACTCGGGACTCTACGAGACCCTGCAGTTCCCGTTCTCCTATATATCAGGAGAAAAGGAATTTGAGCTTGTAAGAAAGTGCAGGGAAACAGACATGGGCTTCATAGCGATGAAGGGACTCAGCGGAGGACTGCTCACCAACAGCAGAGCCTGCTACGCATTCATGAGACAGTTCGACAATGTCCTTCCGATCTGGGGAGTCCAGAGAGAAAGGGAGCTTGATGAATGGCTGAGCTACAACGACAATCCTCCGACGATGACAAAGGAAATCGAAGAGCTAATCGAAGCCGACAGAAAGGACCTCTCCTCGGAGTTCTGCCGAGGCTGCGGTTACTGCATGCCGTGCCCGAAGGGAATACAGATCAATCAGTGTGCACGAATGGTGCAGATGATCAGACGCGCTCCCGCAGAAGGCCAGCTCGGTCCGGAGAGTCAGGCAATGATGATGAAGATCAAGGAATGCGTCAAATGCGGAAAGTGCATGACGAAGTGTCCGTTCTCCCTTCCTATCCCGACACTCCTCGAGAAGAACCTCAAAGACTACGAAGACATCCTCGCAGGGAGAACCAGAGTCATCACCACAGACGCCAGAATCTGAGAACACAACAGCAAGCAAAAAGACAAACAATAGAACACCCCGAAAAGAGTAGGGGTGTTCATCATGCA
>CAVFYD010000148.1:0-3370 GCA_963626615.1 Sphaerochaetaceae bacterium | reverse complement strand
CCGGCTCCTCCTTCGACTCGCGTCGGGGTTTCCGCCGGAAAGGATTTAACAATGATTTCAACTTTATGGGCGCATATTAAAGGTATCGCTGTCATCGGATGGGCCGTCAAGGCTCTTAAACAGCTCTGGCCGTTCCTTCTGGCTATCATCTTCTGGCCCGAAATCGACGCACTCCTCGGGTCCCTCCTCCCGTTCTGGGACGAATATATCGGATTCTTTTCCGACTATGTCCTCAAACTCTCTGCCTATATAAGACAGATTCCGTACCTCGGAAGCGTGTTCACATACCTCGACAATGCTTTCTCCGCTCTCAAAACAAGGCTTGTCACCATTCTCCAGGGAAATGTCTCCGGCTAGACCGTCTGTTCGGGAGGGGAGAGCTTCTCCCTCCCTTTTCCATTGTAAATTTACAACAAGGAGTACTCCATTATGCAGGAACAGTACAAATCTCTCCCGCTTGCCGAACGTGTCGGCATGCTCAAAACCATTTTCGCCAGACGCCCGCTGAAGGCAACCGGATGCGGCAAAGTCATCGATTCTACCGCAACTTGGCGCGATAAGGAAACTACCTATATCTCACTCGAAGATTTCCTCGCCGATGCCATCGTCGAATGCGGCAACCTCGGCCTCGTACCGACCATCACCTTCGATGTCCCGGGAAAAGACAACCTCGCAGCCCTCATCATCTCCGACGCAACCGGAATCGAACCGCCGTTTACCCCGTGGACTACCGTCCCGACCATCAAGGCGTCAGGAATCGTCGAAGACCTGCAGGCCATCGGAAGCCAGATCAAGTATACACGACGTTACCTCTGGACAACATTCCTCGACCTCGTCGAACACGATGCTCTTGAAGACGGCGTCTTCAATGACGAAATAAGAGCCGTCAACGGCATCATTGTTCCCAACGACGATGAATCAAAAACGGAAGATATCCCGCTGACCGCACCGCCAAAACCAACCTGCAACTACCGCCTGACTCCAACCCCGGAACCGGCATCGGCAACTGTCGCAGAACCGCAGAACATCCCGCAGTATCAGCCTCAGAAGCCCTGCTGTCCTTCATCAGAAATGATGAATGCAGCCCCTGCAGATACAGCCCTGCCTCCAACAGCACCGGAACCAACCCCTGCTCCGCATATGCAGACGAATGATACAGCACAGCCTCAGCAGCCTCAGAACATCTCCGAAGAAGACTTTGTCAAAACACTGTCAACTGACGAAATAAGAAAACGTGTCGCCCGCTATATGAGCTTCAAGAACGATATCAAGGACAGAACAAAAGACGAACTCATCATCCTTGTTCTCGATCTTTACGGTATCGACCCCGAGTCGGCAAAAGGCAAAGCTACTGCAGCTGCTCTTCAGAAAAAGGATGACGCAGTCATCAGAAGGGGTGCCAGAGATATCATCATCAACTCTCTCGGTATCTATAACACCGAACTCGCCAATCGCGGCGTCTAGGGATTCATCATCAGCCCTGTCTCAGGGCTGTTTCTTTCCCCTTCAGTACAGGGCGGGACCCGCCCTTCCCTTTCCGGTGCACAGGAGACCATTATGCCCGCATTAACAAAAAGTAAACTCAAATCCGTGTTCGGCAGCTGCGGCTTCGAACTCAAATCAGCCACCCTGCCCTATATCCCTTCAGACTGCGAGGAGCACGAATACGAGGACGTGTTGTGTTTAATCCCGCTTCCGGACCTTCTGCCCTCTGAAAATCTCGCAAAAATAACAGACCGGGCTGAAAAATCGGTCAGCCAGGCCAACAGAAGACTCAGAAACAGCATCAAACCGTATTTTTCGAAAAAAGCTCGCTTTAAATTCGATACCCCTGCAGAAAAATGGGCCCTTTCCGTATGGGTCAAACTCGACAGACAGCCTCGCAGCGGAAGATATCTCATCTCCGCACGCGCCTCTGTCGACACCTCCTCTTCCCTCATCTTCCTCCTTACCGAAACTTCATGGTGCCAGGAAGAAGATGTCGATGCCGAACTCGCCCTTGTAAAAACAAGCCTTAATGCAATTCTGTCGTCGCTCTATGAAATAATTCTCGAAAAGGTAGACATCGACAAATATGCCGCCTCGGCTGCCCGTACCGTCGACTCCCTGCCGCTTTCTTATGTCTTTGACGCCGTCAAACCGTTCTCAGTCTACCCCAATTCCATCCCTGAAAAACTTAATATGCGCTGACCGCCTCCCCGCGGCAGCGCGGGCGGTGTTATGCCGAAATCTCCAAAAGAACACAGGAAAAAGAAAAAGCACCGCTCAACCTCTTTGACGCGCTCCGGGACTGCATACCACTGATTTACCGCACTTCATTAACCCTGTCACGGGCGGACCGCCCGTTCCTTTAAAGATGCACTCAAAGGAGGCAATATGACGCAATTTATCAATACTAAATCCCAGTTGAGAGACCTTATGGCTCTCTTCGGCGATAAAAACCTTATCTGTAACGGCCCGACTCTCAAATTCGCCAGAGAGAAGAGCAGCCGGAACTCTGCTTCAAGAACCTTTTCGACGGGAACAAAAGACTTCTTCTCTTCTGCCGAAATCGAAAAGGTCAACGAATTGCTCCAGTCTCTTGTCGACAGGGCTAACGAAATGAGGGCTGAACGAAGAAACCAGCATAAACCGCTCATAAGACCGGATTTCGACTACGTACTCAATGTGCCCTTCGAAAACTGGAAAATCGTATTCTGGGCTCAACTCTACACGTCCTGCTATATCTCAAGCGTGGGTGCTTCCGAATGTACTGTCTATCATCTCTCACCTACGATCGACCTTCATATCGACAACCCGGACAGAGGATGCATCGGGACATTCCAGTGCTACTATAACTACCAGTCGGATATCGAGGAACAGGGCCTTCTTGCAGTGGTCGCATCTTCCCGTACCGATGTCGCTGCACATCTCGACAGACTTTTCGAAATCGTTTCCTCCAAATTAACAGGATTCTACGAGAATCAGTCTCTCACTTACGGGGCTCTGGATGACATCGTCCTGAGATTCTCATCCCTTTCAAAATGCGTCATGGCTGACAGAGACTTCTAGCCCCGGTCAGCTGACAGCATTCACAACGACGGGGCGGCCCGCCCCGTTCTTCACTTATGCCATCAGGCACACAAGGAGATAACGCTAATGTTTTTCACGAAAGAAGAAGTCGCCCTTTTCGGCGAAGACTACATCACCGCAGGCATCGAGGCAGGAGCTATCTATCCCGTCAGCGATACCGAATTCATCAACGCAGAAAACCTCGAGTATGCAATCAACCACCTCAAGATTGTCGAGGTCAGAGATGTCGACGAGAAGCTCTTCTACCTCAAGAGAGACCTCGCTCTCTCAAAAAAAGAAAAGAACGAGCTCATGATCG
>CAVFYD010000147.1:0-3452 GCA_963626615.1 Sphaerochaetaceae bacterium | reverse complement strand
CAGATATCTTTTTTCAAGCCTTCATTATTCCGCAAGGACATGGATGCCGTACTTCAGACAATGGTCGACGAGAAGATCGGACCGGGAGAGAAGAAGAGGGCATTCGTGAAATCATATGCAGAATACCTCGGTCTCAGAGACGGAGTCGCACTGAGGTCATATATAGATGCGATAGTCATCGCCCTGGGGTCACTGGGCCTGGCGGAGGGAGATACCGTCGCCCTCAGCGTCTTCACGCCCCAGATTTATCTTGATGCATTCAAAAGACTTTCCATCAAACCTCTTCTTGTCGATATCGACGACGACATGATGCCGTCCGCAGAGGCTCTCGGGGAGAATCTCAAGTCGATAAAGGCCGTGGTTCTCTTCGAGCCGCTGGGTAATTTCGTTTCCGACGGAGAGAGGTACAGGGAGCTCGGAGTTCCGGTAATCGAAGACATTACACAGGCTGTGGGGTCGGAGTATTCGACCCTGAAGCCCGGGAAGACGGGGAATATCGTAATAGCATCGACTGAGGAGGATTCGCTTGTCTCCACCGGAGGCGGAGCAATCATTCTCTCGGAGAATGAGGAGACTGTCGCTCTGATGAAGAAGGAGATCAATTCCTACATAGAGCTTCCGGACATGAATGCCGCACTCGGCATCGTGCAGCTCGGAAAACTCCCGTCTGTTGTCCAGAGGCGCAGCAGTATCTACAAGATATATCTTGATGAAGCAAGACGGCGAGGCAGAGTGAAGGTATTCGGCTCCTCCGACCTCGAATTCAAAACCAACGGCTACGGTTTCAGCTGTGTCACCAACGACAGACCCGACGAAGTCATCGAGATGGCGAAGAAGTACTCCGTTACAGTGCGTAAGACTTTCTCCTCTGCTGTCGGTGCAAGATACCAGGACAGATACGACAGATTCCCGAAGGCATTCGAGTATCTTTCACGCGGAGTGAGTTTCCCGCTCTATCCGTTTCTGTCGAATGCCGAGATTCAGACTGTGCAGAAGGTAATAGGAATACTGAGGTAGTGTATGCAGAGACCGATAAGAAAGGCGGTGATTATCACCCCGACGATAAAAACAGAGGGAAGAGCGGTTGCCGCAGAAATAGAAGGCTACCTCGGGTCAATCGGAATCGAATGCGAAACGAGATTCATCGAAAAGACCATAAACACCAATCTCGTCTTTTCTCCCGACACCGATCTCGTCATTCCCCTCGGGGGAGACGGTACGGTGCTCTGCTGTGCACGCTCATGCATCAGGAACGGTATAACAGTCCTTCCCATAAACCTCGGTACTTTCGGCTACATAACGGAAATAGAAGTTGCGGAATGGAAAGAGGCCCTTACTCTCTACATGAACGAAGGGAAAAACTACTCCGAGCGTCTTATGCTCCGTGTATCGGTATACCGGGAAGGAAAGAAGGTCTGGGACGCAGTAGGTCTCAATGAGGCTGTAGTGTGTTCCTCCGGAATCGCAAAGGTCGTGTCGCTTCAGCTTTCAATCGACGATACTTTTGCCGGTAATTTCCGCTCTGACGGCATGATTGTTGCAACCCCCACCGGTTCGACGGGCTATTCACTGGCATCCGGCGGCCCGATTCTCGACTACAACATGCGCGCCCTCGTCGTTACCCCGATATGTCCATTCGCTCTCTCGAACCGTCCTCTCGTAACGGGAGACAAGGATATTTCCATTCTTGTCAGGGACAACCAGAGGACTAATGTCTGCCTCACTGTCGACGGCCAGCTCTACTTCGAGCTCGAGGAGGAAGACAGAATCGTCTGCCGCATGAACTCGAAACGCATAAGACTCATAAATTCACTCAAGCGTAACTTCACCGAAGTCATCAGAGAAAAGCTCCACTGGAGCGGGGAAATGAAATAGCCTATGATCCTGTCACTTCACGTATCGAACTACGTTCTCATCGATTCACTTGATCTCGACTTCTCCTCCGGCCTCTGCGCAATCACGGGTGAGACCGGTTCGGGTAAATCAATACTCCTCGGAGCGCTCTCGCTCCTCCTCGGAGCCAAAGGCGACAGGGAGGATGTAAGAAAGGGATCGGACAGGGCCGAGATATCGGGAGTATTCCAGACTGATTCCCGGGACGTGAAGCACTGGCTTGACGAAAGGGATATCGTCTCGGAGGACGGGGAGATAGTGATCCGACGCGTCATCAGGACGGGAGGAAGAAGCACCTACACCGTCAACGGCACTCCCGTCACGATAAAGGAAGGAGAGGAACTCGGAGAATACCTGGTGGACTTCTCGAGTCAGCATGCACATCATTCCCTGATGAAGAAGGAGGTTCTGAGGTCTCTTCTCGATGACTACTCGAAGGACAACGAGGAACTCGAAGCATACTCATCTTCCTATAAAGCTCTTACTGATGCGAAAAGGGAACTCGAGGAGACGAAGAGAATACTCCAGTCGTCGAAGGAGGAGGCGGACTACATGTCATACTGCCTCTCCGAAATAGAGAAGGCCGGACTGAGGGAAGGCGAGGAGGATGAACTGAGAGAGAAGCTGAAGAAGGAAGCGAACAGCGAATTCCTGGCCTCCTCCATACAGAATTCGGTAAGCGACCTTAACTCCGCGCGGTCATTTCTTTCTTCTGCCTTTTCATCCATAGAGAAGGCGGGACGGAAGGACGAGGAACTCGGGAGCCTTGTGAGTCGTCTTGATTCGTCGGTTATTGAAACAGACGACATCTATGAGACTCTGCGTGACTATTTGTCCTCGCTCTCCTTCAGCGAGGAGGAGATAGAGGAGATGAACTCCCGTCTCTCGCTCATACAGCGCCTGAAGCGCCGTTACGGAGGATCTGTCGAGGCTGCTCTCAGGACGGCGGATGATTACAGAGAGAAGCTTTCACTCATTGAAGACAGTTCGGGACGTATGAACGAACTCGGGAAGAAGGTGGAGAAATATACTCTTGAGACGGAGAAGAGGGCATGCACTCTCAGTGAGAAACGGAGAAAGGGAGCCGACGTCTTCTCAAGGAAAATAGAGGAGACCCTTCATAAGCTCGGAATGGAGAATGCCGTCTTCACCATTACAGTTTCAGATACTGTTCCCGGGCCTTCTGGAAAGGATAATATCGAGTATCTCATAGCTCCGAACAGGGGAGAGAAGACCTCCCCGATACAGAACAGTGCTTCGGGTGGAGAACTCAGCAGGATAATGCTCGCAATCAAGGCCTCCTCGAACTCGTCATCGTCTGTCGATACTCTTCTCTTCGACGAAATCGACGCCGGGCTCGGTGGAGTCGTTGCGACGTTCGTGGGAGAAGAACTGAGGGAACTCAGCAGCAGGAACCAGGTGATCACCATCACGCACCTTGCACAGATAGCCTCTCGTGCAGATACTCATTTTCTCGTCTCGAAATCCTCCGTCGGGGACAGAACCGTCAGTTCGATCAGAGAGGTCACGGGTGAGGAGAGGGTGAAGGAGACTGCGCG
>CAVFYD010000146.1:0-3503 GCA_963626615.1 Sphaerochaetaceae bacterium | reverse complement strand
CGTATGCCCCGCCGGGAGCGATGATGACCGTCTTCTTCTGTCTTTTCTTCTCATCAGGCCTGAAATGAAAGAGCTTCACGTCAGCCTTGTCCGGAGAGAGAGAAACTTCGCTATTAGTGTAGACATGATACTCCCTTCTCTCTCCCTGTGCCCTGAAAGCCTCGAGTCCGTATGCCATATCCCCGGCATTCCACGAGGGATAAACATTCTCTATTTCTCTGAGAGTAGAGAAGCTCTCTCTGAGTTTCCTCTCCCAGTTTCCGTCCCGGTCGAAGATGAAATACCCGGAGAATCTTCCAAGTACCTCATCATCCAGGATCTGCGATAAAGGTGTATCGGGTGTTATCACGCTCTCTCTCCTTTCGAGAATTCTTGAGAGACAAGTTCCTCGACTCTTCTGCTTATATACGATCCCGAACCCCCGAGATCAGTTCTGTTCGTCATGAAAACAGCAGCGAGACTGTCCGAAGGAGATATGAAGAAATGAGTGCCGAAAGCCCCACTCCAACCGTAGGAGCCGCTCTTTAGGGGAGAATTCCCCTTCACGCTGTCACTTCTTATCTTCACTCCCAGTCCCCATACGTATCCCGGTTCCGGTTCCAGATGATTCAATGGCGCTTCGGTGTGCATTGCCCTCACTCCCTCCCGGCTGAGTATTCTGACACCGTTCAGCTCGCCACCGTTGAGAAGCATACTGGCAAAACGGGAGTAATCGTCGAGAGTGCTGTAGAGTCCGCCCGAACCGATTTCATAGCGTATTTCCTTCTGATGAAGGAAGCCGCACATGTCCTCCGATGTCCCGGTGACATTTTCAAGTTGTCCGTCCACGCGCTTGTAGACATCAACAATACGTTTCTTCTGCTCTCCGGAGGGGAAGAATGTCGTATCAACCATTCCAAGCGGGCTGCAGATTTCCCTCTCGATGAATTCCTCAAAGCTGACTCCAGAGACAAGGGATACAAGATACGCGAGAATATCGAATCCTGCCAGCGGAGAATATCCCGTCCCCTCTCCCGGGTCGAAGTCGAGTACATATTGACTATAGTGAAGAGCATAATCGGAAAGAGTGTCATATTCACCTTTTTCTCCCAGCATTCCCAAGAGTCCGCAGAGCCCCTCCTGGAGACCGGAAGAATGAGAAAGAAGATCGCGGATGGTTATCTCCCTCTTACTCGGTCTGCTCTTCACATCTTTAAACGAAAATGACAGGAGGAGCTTCCCGATCTCGGCCATCTTCTGAGGAGAGAAGACATATCTTAAGTCGTCTGCAGTCCTCATTTTCGAAAAGGCGGGAATATATTTTGAGAGAGGGTCATCAAGTCCAACAAGTCCCCTTTCAATCAGTATCATGACTGCTGCTGCCGTAATAGGCTTCGTCATCGACATCATCCTGTAGATGCTGTCATCACTGATTTTCTCTTCTTTCTCGAGGGAGGAATACCCCCACAGTTTTCTGTAGACGACACTTCCGTTCTTCACGACGCAGAGCGATGCTCCAGATATTTCACTGTTATCCAGATAGTCTCTCATTGTTCTGTCTATGATTTCATTCATTCCTTGCTTTCCCTTCTGTATGGGCTCTGAGTACCCTCTTCGATTGTCTCTCCCGTCTTTCTGTCCACACAAACCTTCCTCAAATTCTCGGGAGCCCTTTCCTCTTCGACCCATCCCATCAGGGCCGTCATTCCATCCTTTTCTGTCAACCCGGGACCGTTTCCCCGACAGTTGCCGTGATTGTCTCCGGGGGTTATATAAAGCCTGAAGAAATCATCAAGAGAGCTTTTGAAATGACTTTTAAGCT
Source organism: Sphaerochaetaceae bacterium (assembly GCA_963626615.1). GTDB lineage: Bacteria > Spirochaetota > Spirochaetia > Sphaerochaetales > Sphaerochaetaceae > Ornithospirochaeta. The sequence continues at coordinate 1,702 of CAVFYD010000146.1, read as the reverse complement.
TCCTGTAATAGTCAAGTGTGCCGTCGACCGGGATAAGAGGATCGTCAGTGCCGTGATCGATTATCAGCTTTCCTCCTCGCCGGACAAAGTCATCAATGTCCGTACTGTCGGCAAGAGAAGAGGAGAACTTCTCCATTCCCCTGTCGAAATACTCCAGAAAAGCATCATATGTCATGTCTTTGTATCTGGTTTTTCTGTCTTCGGTAATCCACCTGAGGTACAGCGGCCCCAAGATGAACGGCTCGATTCTCCTCCCGAAAAGGGGATAATAATATGTGCCGATTGGAATCACCTTCTGCCAGTTTTGACACCCTGGACGAAAACCGTACCAGAGACGAACACCGTTTTTTCTGTGAGGTCCGGCGAGAATCTCATTATAGACCAATGCATCCTTCTCTGTTATCTTCCCTCTTCCGACCTTTCTCCCGACGAGGGATAAAGCATCGAAGGGAGGAACTTCTTCAAGAGAATAATATGTCTTCTCCCCTCCGTTAATACGATGTATTTCATCAAGGAAGAACCTGTTTTTCTCTTCTGTCAGAAAATGCCTGTGTTCATTCATCACGACAAGAGGCCAGAATCCTCCTGCGATGAACTTATGCCAGTTTATCGCAGGGCTCGAAGCCCAGACGCCGTCGTAATCATCGGGGTAGTTCTGTACTTCAACAAGGGCCTGTCTGCCTCCTCCGGAGCCGCCACTGAGATAGGAATACCTGACACTCCGGTCATGAAGTATCTCGGCAACAGCCTTACCGAAGACGGTCATATTATGTGTGGATCTTATTCTCCAGTTTTCATAGAGCTCCCATCTTATCTTTCCGTTTCCGTCCAGTGTATGATCATTCCATCCGTCGATGTTCCCTGCATGCATCGTCGCCGCACTAAAGCCGTTCATGAGAGCAAAAGGGACGGTCCAGCCGCGCTGGGTGTTGTCGGGTACGGTCAGATAATTCCTGCCTCCGATTCCCGTTCCGCCACCCGCAGTTCCCGCAAAGCGATCGTTCCACGAGGACGGAGACCAGACGATCAGTGTTTCGAAGAATTCTCCGGTTCTATGTTTCAGTTCAATTTCATAGTACTCGGGAAGTCCTGTTATCTTCTTTCCCGAGCCGAACATGCGCTCGAGAAGAGAGGCTTTTCCTCTGTAACTTCCACTACTGTTTCTCTTCACCGAGATATCGAAGAAATCCTCTCCGGGAAAACGCTTTTCCAGCTCCTTCTCAATAAAGCGGGAATCTGCACGCTTTTCAAGGCCCATGGTTTTCTCGAGGGTGGAAGTGTCGAAGAACCTTATATCATCCTTTTCAAGCATATCAGTACTTGTGCGAAAGCTGCTCCTCACACTCATCCCTGGAGATTTCTCCCGAATTGCACTTTGCCATGAGCTCCGCATCCCTGTCGCTGAGATTATAAAGGCACAGCGCAAGAACTCCAAGAAGTGTTCCAATTGTCGGAATAAGAGAATAAATAATCCAAAGCACGTTCATGGCCTCTGCTGGCTGCTGGATTCCGAGTGCAGCCACATCCTCGAAACTTTCTGCATTGAGAGGAATCCAGTTCGATAGTCCGAGAATGAAGAGTCCCAGAGATGATGCAACACTGGAAGTGAGCTTCGTGACAAATGACTGCATCGAATAGCAGATTCCCGAGCAGTCCTTGCCGGTCTTGTAACGGGCATATTCGATCGTATCGGGCAGAAGGA
>CAVFYD010000145.1:0-3506 GCA_963626615.1 Sphaerochaetaceae bacterium | reverse complement strand
AACTCAAGGAGTTCATCCAGCGCTTCTCCTCGAACGTCGCGAAGGCAAAGCAGGCAACAAGCCGCAAGAAGCTCATCGACAAGCTCACCATTGATGATATCAAGCCGTCCTCGAGAAGATTCCCCTACGTTGCATTCAAACCGAACAGGGAAATCGGAAAGAACGTGCTTGAAATAAAGAACATGAGTAAGACCATCGACGGCGAGAAGGTCCTCGATAACCTTTCACTCGTAATCAACCCGGGTGAGAAGGTTGCTTTCGTCGGTCCCAACCACTATGCCAAGACTGTTCTCTTCCAGATAATCTCCGGTCTCATGGAGCCTGATGAAGGCTCATACACCTGGGGTGTGACGACATCACTGTCGTACTTTCCGAAGGATAACTCATCAATGTTCGGTCCCGGAATAACGATGACCGAGTATCTTCAGCAGTTCAGCAAGGAGGATGACGACAATTTCGTACGTTCCTTCCTCGGCCGTATGCTCTTCACGGGAGACGAGGCACTCAAGGACTGCGGTGTCCTCTCGGGAGGAGAGAGAGTAAGAGTCGTGCTTGCAAAGATGATGCTCGAAGGAGCCAACTGCATGATTTTCGACGAGCCGACATCTCACCTCGACCTCGAGTCAATCCAGGCCCTCAACAACGGTCTCATTGATTTCAGGGGAGTTCTTCTCTTCAATTCCCATGACCATCAGTTCATCGACAGCCTTGCTTCCCGCATAATCGAGTTCACACCGAAGGGAATCATCGACAAGACTGAGAGATTTGACGACTACCTCGTCGACGAGGACGTCAGGGCAAAGAGAGAGAAGGCCTACGAAGGCAGAAAAGAGGTTGTGGTAATCTGATGACAGTCGCAGTAGATATAGGTAACACCAACATCGTGGTCGCTGCACTCAACGGCGGCGTATGGACCAAGCCGTTCAGGGTATTCACGGATACAAAGAAGACAGGTGACGAATATTACGTAATCTTTCTCTCACTCTTCCATGAATCGGGAATAGAGAAGAAGAATGTCGATAAGGTCATCATCTCCTCCGTCGTTCCCTTCCTCACACGCTCGATAGAGAAGATAATGCACCGACTCTTCGGTCTCAATCCCATCATGGTGACTCATGATGTCAGATCAGGACTCGAGTATGATTCGATTCCCCTTGAGCTCGGTGCGGACCTGTTATGCAATCTTGCCTACGCCCACTCTCACAGGGCGGACAGAAGCGTCATGGTGATTGACTTCGGAACAGCACTCACGTTCTCGAGTGTCGACAGAGAGGGAAGGGTGCTGGGAGTTGCAATAGCTCCCGGTCTCGTCACAGCCGTAAATTCGCTTTTCGGCAATACTGCACAGCTTCCGCAGGTTGAACTCAAGCTTCCCTCTACAGTACTCGGACGCGACAGCATGGCATCAATCAGGGCCGGAATAATGGAAGGCTATGCGGGAATGGTCGAGACTATCATAAGGAAGACCGAAGATGAAATCGGGGACGAGCTCTACGTCATGGCGACGGGAGGACTGAGTGCAACGATATCGAAAATCATCCCGCGTATCGACGAACTCGATTCCATGATCACACTCAAGGGCCTGGGGCTGATTGCAGAACTCAACTGATAATCTTAATCTTCGTTTATGGAGCCGTCTGAATAGACGGTTCTTTCATTTCCGTCGCTGTCGAGAGCAACAAGCATCAGTGACTCATCCCCGATGGGGAGAGAAAGAGAGAGAAGGGAATCGACTGTCTTCTCCTCACACCCTCTGTCCACGGCTTCGCCCTTGGGGCCTCCGAGGGTTATGGAGACAGTCCGCATCCTGTCGAGCTCCGGAATGAATGTTATGTCTTCGTCATCGAGCGGATTCGATGTGTCGGTGAGAGTAAGCATGCTCGCGCGGGCGGCATTTGGGTCCTGCGACGAATAAATCGAGAAAAGGGACTCGGTGAACAGGTTTCCGATACACTCTACAGCCTTTCCCTTCTCGAACCTGAGGGAGAGATTCCTCACCGCCTTTCCCCAGAGCATGAAGGAGCGCGTGGTATTGAGCCAGCCGTCGAGGGATGTGGGGTCTATGAGCCTGAATACATCGCTTGCGATGATATATGGCGAGAAGAGGCGTGAGTCCGTCGTCTCGCTGTAGGACGAGTGGAATGATGAAGAGGGAAGAAAGGAAAACGTCAGGTCAGTGCCGTTGTCACATGTTATCCGGCCCTCCGTGAGAGACATTCCGTTGAGAGCATTCATCTTGTAGAGAAGGTTCTCGTGCCTCATCGCGTTCTCCTCCTCCTTGATGGTGAAGAGTGATGAGAGAAGCTCTTCGCTTGTTTTTCCGCAGTCGTTCTCCTCCATCATCTCATCCCATTCCGGGGACGGAAGAAATGAAGTGACGAACGGAAATGAAGGGGAAGGATTGTCGATGGGGTCACTCAGAAGCGAGAAACGCTGAAGGTCCTTCGCTTCATATATTCTTCCTGTCTCGACTTCGTCCTTCTTTCTGTAATATGAAAGATAGAGAAAAAGGGTCGGCCTCTTTGTGAGAGGAAAATCAGAGAGAATATCGAATTCCTCCGTTATTCTCCCGTTCTTCAGAAGCTGTATGTAACATCCGTTTCCCGTGATTCTCTTCGCCTTCTGGGCAATGAGCCGTGCAAAGGCGTAATCCTCCTCCTCGGTGTTGATGCTGAGCACGTCGCCCTCGTGGATTTTGAGGGCGGAGTGAAGTATTGTGTCGGCATAACGGTCGAGAAAGAGGCTTTTCTGTGTCATACTCACGCCCTCGGTGTTCTCTTCGAGCCGTGTTTCTTGACGTAGTCGACGCTCTTCTGGAATTCGTTAAGGAACTCTCCGAGGTCTTCCTGATAGACGATTACCGACTGTCTGAGGAACTTTCCCTCGATATCTGTCGGCCTTGACTCGACGACGTTGAGATAAAGGTCACCGTATACATTCTGCTTGACATTGAAAAAGTAAGTTCTGTCGTTCTTGACGAGTTTAGTTGAAAAGACTTCTCCGCGCTCTCCCATGATGGGCCCTCCGTAATTCTTTGATGAAAGAATCATAATCGGAGAGGCGGCTTTCATCAAGACCGGGAAAAAGAAGAGGCGTGTTAAAAATAATGAGTATATGATTAAAAACCAGCTGAAGTTTTAACGTATCGATAAAAATCTGAAGAAATTCCTTTGTTTTTCAAAAGAATTGTTGCATTCTCTCTGAGAGTGTGAGAAATTATGCATATATAAAATTTCAAACGAGGTGAAAAATGAAATACGGACGTACTTTCAACTTCTCGGCTGGTCCTGCAATGATGCCGGAGCCCGTGCTCGAGGAAATAAGAGATGAAATGATGAACTACCGCGGAAGCGGCATGTGTGTTATGGAGATGAGCCACCGCTCGAAGGTCTTCCAGGAAATTCTCGACAATGCAGAGAAGGACCTCAGAGAGCTTATGAACATTCCGGAGAACTACAAGGTTCTCTTCATCCAGGGTGGTGCAACACTCCAGTTCAGCATGATTC
>CAVFYD010000144.1:0-3559 GCA_963626615.1 Sphaerochaetaceae bacterium | reverse complement strand
GATACGCTTGAAGTGTTCATGTACAGCAACAGAAAGAGTCTTCTTTGCCTTATCCTGCCCGATGACGAACTTGTCAAGGTAAGCCTTGATTTCCTTCGGGGTCGGAAGCTTGTCCTGGATGCACCCGTTCTCGTCCTGGGAAGCGAGGCACTCGTCGCAGAGATAGATACCGCTGATGCGGTCGTAAGTGATGTCTTTCGAGCCTGCTGCAAAAGTACGTCCGCACTTTTCGCAGGGAATCGTGTTCTTATTGGGGATAAAACCTTTCAAATCAGTTATTCTCCTTTGCCGCAATGGGCTTTGTGGGATTGGTGATATCATCAGCAAGCCCGTAAGCGAGAGCTTCTTCGGCGCTCATGAATCTGTCCTTTTCAACGTCTTCTTCGACCTGGCTGAGAGGCTTCCCGGTATGAAGAGCGAGGATAGACGAGAGCTGTGTGCGGATGCGGGTAATTTCACGGGCTGTGATTACGATATCCGTAGCCTTGCCTTCAGCGCCGCCGGAAGGCTGATGGATCATGACGCGTGCGGAGGGGAGAAGCGAGCGCTTGTCGCCTGCCGAGAGAAGCACTGCGGCCATCGAACATGCCTGGCCGATGCAGAGGGTATGGACCTTGCAGCGGACGTGTCTCATTGTGTCATAGATAGCAAGTCCAGCGGTGACACTGCCGCCGGGGGAGTTGATATACATGATGATATCCTTTTCGCTGTCCATAGCCTCAAGGAAAAGAAGCTGAGCGACTACGCTGTCAGCCATATCATCATTGACCTCACCGGTCACAAAAACTGTTCTTTCATCAAGCATGGCCGAATAGATATCGGTCTGACGCTCATTGCCGTTACGGCGGTCGATTACGTAAGGAACGTATTTCACTGTTTTGTTTTCTCCAATGCAGAAGGTGTATTCTCTCCTGCATTGTTATTATAGCACATTTCGATATCGTTTTTCAGAAAGAAAGCAGAATTTCGAAATTTTTCTGTCTGATATATTGTTTTTCGTTCTGGTGAAAGAAAAGGGGGTGAGCTGCAGACAGATATCCGGGCTGTCGGCTGTATCAGAAGAAAAGGCGGGAACAACCCGCCTGATATCAGTCTGAAATTGCGAATTCGAGGAATTCTTCCGCAGCTTTTTCTATCGCGTCTGCTGCCAATGCTGCCTTGAGATACGGTTTGACTGCTTCGTGAATAAAGTAGTCTTTCTCATCTTCTGCGACATCCTCATCGTAAAAAGAAGGAGAAGTATAGTTCTCATAGGGATAGCAGATTCTATTGGGGAAATGCTTGTTTTCGACGACTTTAACTCCGCTTTTTGAGATGACGTCGGAATCGAAAACAGGACAGAACCGAAGCAGTTCGCTGTCTTCTTCGGTATCGAGTGTTCTCAGCATCTCCTTCCAGTCTGCGTTGATTTCGTCAAAGCTGTAGTCTCTCGCGGCGCCAAGGGCGTAGCGGACAGGCTCGTCCGGCAGGGCAAAACCATATTGAATAGTTAGTGCATCAGTAAGAATCGCCTCGATATTGACAGCAAGCGCCATTTCGCCTGCAGATTTAATATAGAGCTGCGGGTATCTGTTGTTATATCTGCGGTCGAGTTCAGCAATTTTCTCGCGAGGAAGATAGTCTTTCAGGCAAACAGCAAACTGCATGACGTCTCCAGCATCAAAATCATTTACGATACCGATGTACGGAATTTCAGCAGGCAGCCCGGAACAGTTGAGACATTTCTTGCCGTTCTTCCCGGATTCCCTTGCGAAATAGGGAAGGAACTCTTTCGGACAGCCCCAGATATCATCACCGAACAATCCCCACCAGTCGAAATCTTCGTCTATCCCATGATGTCTGCCCTCAAGAAGGAGACCCGGCAGAGAAGAGGCCAGAAGCGCAGGAGAAAGCAGGGTATCAAGCAGTCTTATGGTCCTTGTTATAAACGGAGGTGTTGCCATGCGTGCTGAAAAATTGCCTTTTTCGTGGTGAACAGACAGATAGTCACTGCACTGTTCGATTACAGCCTCCGGAGTGCTGAAGCTTTTCTTGCGAAAGCTTTCAAGACAGACAGACTCATGCGGGTTTGCAAGAAGAAGAAACACTTCCATCGAAATCTCTTCTTTACCCTGTTTTGAAAGGAAGCAGAGAAAGTGGTAACAATAATCCATAAAATCGTCAGTGCTGGACACAAAGCCGTGCTCAAACAGTGAATTCGTGATTTCTGTATTAACGTGATTCTTTTCGACATCAGGGAGGAGGTCTTCCAGGATTTCTTCATCAGAGAGGAAATCTCCCAGACGCCTGCATCCCCAAACCAAACGGAACGGTTCTGTCTGGTTAAACCCGTCTTCTATGATTTTGAAGCCGTATTTTGCTGCCAGAACTTCTTCGAGTATGGTCAGGCAGATGTTAATCTTCTTTTCCTGAAGATTCCGAATATACTGCATATTGTTTCTCCTTTGCCCGGCTGTCATCAGCGCGGACACATTTTCTTATACATATTATAGCATATTTCGAAGAGTATTCTTATCTATTTTGTCATTTTGCTCAGTTGCTCCACGCCTGCTATTTCACCAGAACTGTTTCTAAAACATTCTGCGACCCATGTTTTTCTTTTAACGAAAAGTCCGAATAGTGCTATAATATACATGTAAAAGGAAAGAACCTTTTCGTGATCGCTTTTCAGCAGGGAGAACAGATTTGGCTGATAACAGAGACAGAAAGAAGTCGAAACAGCATGGAAGAAAACACTCGAAGCCGAACTTGAAGCTCGGACTTACACTCAAGGCATTGAGAGAGTATTCAAACCTCTCCGAAAATGAAGCGGGCGAGATATCGGGGCTCTCGGAATCTAAAATCATCAAGTTTGAATCAGGCGTATACAAGCCGACCAAAACGCAGCTTATGGCGATACTTTCATCCTACGGGTCGCTGGATCTCAATGGAATCCACGAAAGGAAGAGAGAAATCGAGAAAGCCACTGAAAAGAAAGAGGAGAAGAAAACGATTGAAGAGCTTGCGAAGGAGCCTGACCACAAATGGGAAGTTTACACGGACGGTTCTGCAATCCCGAATCCCGGGAAGGGCACCTGGGCATATATAATTCTCTGTGACGGGGAAGAAGTAGAGAAATGTTCCAACTTTTCGCCGCATGCAACGAATAACGAGATGGAGCTTCTGGCGGCGGTCAACGGCCTTGAAAGGCTTGTTTCACTCGGCGTGTATGATATTTCATATCACTCGGATTCACAGTACGTCATAACGGGAATCACAGACTGGATAGACGAATGGCTGAGGGAAAGTCCTGCGCTTGAAACGAGGCCGAACAGCAAACTCTGGATGAGACTTTATGCGGTGAGAAATGCCGCAAATGTAATATGGAATTGGGTAAAAGGCCATAACGGCAATCCGTGGAACGAGAAGTGTGATTCACTCTGTGAAAGCGAATATTACATGAGAGGCCTGCCGGGGCAGGGGTTTCATAAAAAATCTGCGTCCTTCAGAAGATAACTGAACCTGCTGTTCTTGTACTGACGCAGCGTGTCTTTTACGTAATCGTCCCAGGAATAGTAAA
>CAVFYD010000143.1:0-3698 GCA_963626615.1 Sphaerochaetaceae bacterium | reverse complement strand
CTCTCTGCTGCTGTCCGCCGGAGAGCTGGTTCGTCATTCTCTCCTCCATGCCGCTTAGCTCCACGAGGTCGAGAATCTTCATTACCTTCTCCCTGATGACATCCTTGGGGAACTTCCTGATTTTCAGGCCGTATGCGACGTTGTCGAAGATGTTGTAGTGCGGAAGAAGTGCGTAGCTCTGGAACACCATGGCGGTATCACGCTTGTTGGGAGTGAGGGCATTGATGGGCTCCTCCCCGAGATATATCTCGCCTTCGTCCGGGCTTTCGAAGCCGGCAATCATTCTCAGTGTCGTGGTCTTTCCGCAGCCCGATGGGCCCAGGAGCGTCACGAACGAACCTGGTTCGATTTCAAGTGTCGTATCATTTACGGCATAGAAATTCTTTCCTGTCTTGGGATCCTTGTAAATCTTCGATATGTGAGAGAGCGTGACGCCCTTTTTGATCTTTTCTGCCATTATTCAGCCTCCTTGAGCTTTCTGCTGGTTCCGAAGTGTTTGATGAAGATGTTCATCAGAAGAACCGAGCCGTAGGTGATTATGATGAGAATGGTTGCGAATGCACATGCAAGTCCGTATGAGCCCTTCTCCGCGAATTCGTTGATCTGGACAGTGATGAGAAGGTACTGCGGCGTGACGAGCAGGATGATTGCCGAGATTGCCGTGATGCTTCTGACAAACGCTGTCACAAGACCGCTGAGGAACGAATCCTTGATGAGCGGAAGCGTCACGGTCATGAATACCTTGAAAGAATCGGCACCCATGTCGTATGCAGACTCCTCGATTGACTTGTCAATCTGTCTCAGAGCCGAGATACCGCTTCTGGTACCTGTCGGGAGAGATCTGACAACGAATACGATTACAAGCACAACCCCCGTTCCGTAGATTCCCTGCAGGAATCCCGAGTGGAAGACACCTGTGACAAAGCCGCGGATGTAGCCGACACCGAGAACGGTTCCCGGGACAGCCATTGCAAGCATGCTCACAGCTTCGATGAATCCCTTTGCCTTGAATTTCTTCTTGACGACAAGGTATGAGATGATCATCGAGAGAAGTGCCGTTATAGGAGCGGAGATAAGCGAAAGGATGAAGGAATCCTTGAATGCCTTGAGTCCGTTGTACTTTGTGAATACCTGCTTGAACCACTTGAGCGTGAACGGGAAGAATTTGTAGCCCCAGGTCGGGAAGAGAGCCCCGATCGGAACACAGAGATACATCACGATTACGAATATTGCGACAAGAGAGCAGAAAACCGTAAGGGGAATCTTGACGGATCTGTCCTCGATGAGCATTCTCGCTCTCGACGCCTTTCCTGTGAGAGTGGCGGCAGTCTTCTTCTCGAGAACATACTTCTGAACAGCAAACATTGCCAGCGTGATGAGAAGAAGTACGACAGCCATCGCCGCGGCACCGGCCTTGTCGTAGGCACCGGTGATCTGCAGATAGATTGTCGTTGCGAGAGTGTCGTACGAGCCACCGATGAGCATCGGGTTCGCAAAGTCCGCGATGGATTCGATGAAGGTCACGAGGAATGCGTTTCCGAGTCCCGGAAGAAGAAGCGGAAGCGTCACGGAGGAGAATACCTTGAAGCGTGTTGCACCCATGTCGCGTGCGGCTTCCTCGAGAGATGGGTCGATATTCTTCAATAGTCCCTTCAGCATCATGTAGCAGACGGGGAAGAACGTCAGGGACTGCACTATCGCAATACCCCAGAACCCGTAGACGGAGTTGTCATATATGTGAAGAAGGAACCTTGTGATGATTCCTGCCTTTCCGAAAAGCATTATCATGGAAAGTGACAGAACGAACGGTGGAGATACGACAGGCAGCATGCTGACGACCTTAAAGAGTCCTCCGACAAACCTGTTCATCCTGAGATATACCTCGACGTAGGCAAAGAGAAGCCCAACGAGAGTCGAGAAGATACCGACCACAAAGCCCACCTTGAGGGTGTTTGTTATACTCTTCGTGAAAGTCGGCATCTTGAAGATGCGTGAAAAAACACTGAGACCGAAATTTCCGTCTCCGACAAATGAATCCACGAGCAGAATTGCCAGCGGATAAAGAATGAATAATGTAAGGAAAGCAATCAGCACGACAATGGTGGTGACCATGATAGGATCTGCCATCAGTTTCTTTCTGTCGAGCGCTGCACCCTGGCCTCTAGCCATATTCTTTCCTCCTTAAAGACAGAGGGATGGCGGAATGCCGTCATCCCTCTCGATTTAATCATCAGTTAAAGGTGATTACTTGACCTGGAATCTTGTTGTGTCGCCTGTTGCAGCGCCGCTGTTAGCCAGAGCTTCCATGACATCTGCGACATACTGCTTTGTGTTTGCCGTAGCATCGTCGAAGTCATAGTCGATGACGTTGGACGGGTCAAGACCGAATTCGTATGCGATTTCGGGCTGCTCTGCGTTATCGATGACGAGGAACTGGTATGAGCCGTATTCCTTAGCCTGGTTGACGCAGTCCGGAGAAAGAGCATATTCGATCCAGAGCTTTGCAGCGTTCATGTGCTTTGCACCCTTGAAGATTGCAGTAGCGCCGACTTCGAATGTCGTTCCGCTTGACGGGATGACGAGACCGATGTTTGCATATCCGTTGTCAACAATCTGGTAGATGCCGTCATGCAGGAATCCGATACCGATGACACACTCGCCTGTTCCGACGTTCTTTGACGGGCCTGATCCGCTCTTTGTATAGACTTCGATGTTCTTGTCGAGGTCAACGAGGAACTTCATGGCTTCATCATGGCCGTACTTCTGGATGACTGTGTTGAGGAAGAGCTTAGCTGTTCCGGCTGTGTTATAGTTGCTCAGCCAGATGAGACCCTTATACTCTTCCTTAGTAAGGTCGGTGAAATCCTTCGGTGGCTCGAGTCCGAGTCTGTTCAGCTCGTCGATGTTGTACATGAAGCCGAGGATACCTGTGTAGATGCCGAACCAGTAGTTGTTGGCATCCTTGTAGACCGACTTTGTGATGTGAGATGCATTCTTTGCATCATAAGCTTCGAGAAGACCTTCGCTAGCAAGCATGTTGTACGGGTCTGTTGTGCCGCCGAAGAATACATCAGCTGACGGATTGCCGTTCTCTTCCTCGATCTTTGCCTGGACTTCACCTGTGGAAAGTCTCTGGTAAGTGACCTTGATGCCGTAGAGTTCCTCGAACTTTCTGCATGCTGCTGCAAGGTATTCCTCCTCGCATGAGCCATAGACAACGAGTTCGCCTTCAGCCTTAGCTGCTGCGACGAGATCATCAGATACATCAACTGCCGTTGCTGCTGCCGTTTCTGCTGCTGCCTGTGCGAAGACAGATACGAGTGCGAGGCAGAGTACGAGAGCAACTGTGAATAGTTTCTTCATATTATCCTCCAATAAGGTTTTTTGTTCTGACTAATGATTATCGTACCAACGGATTGAAGACGCAACAAAAATCGGAAGTAAACCGATAAAATATTTGCACGAATCAATTCGTTTTATTACATCATAAAATCAATTTATATTTAAACTTAGACAAAAAAATTGACGGCCCCGAAGAACCGCCGCTTCACTAGAGATGGATTACATCAAATCCTTTGGCTTGCGTGCTGTGTTGCCTGTCTTTTCGCAGTATGCAACATGGCGAAGCTTACCGTTCTCGAATACACTCTTCATCTTGATGACACCGCCCCACTTGCTGATAAGAGCCTTAGCACCTT
>CAVFYD010000142.1:0-3739 GCA_963626615.1 Sphaerochaetaceae bacterium | reverse complement strand
CATGCCGTTATATCGATTTCCTCTTCCGCCTTTGTAACAGGATTTCCGCCCCACCAGCGGCCCATCTCCCTGATCGGCTCTGTGATGATTTTGGGCAGTGCCATGGAGCAGAGTTTTTCAAATGAGAAACCGAGAAACACGTTTATATGAGAGTGGTAGTTTCTCATCATCTCTTCTTCATTATAGGATGAGAGAGGGTATCTGAAGCGGTAATAGAATGCGACAGGACGGTTCTTTATCCGCCATATCGGCTTACGTGAGGATTGTGAAATACTCTCCTCTCTCTCGACGATGTCGATTTCAGCAAGACTTTCCAGCACCGATGAGACAAGGGGGGTCGAAAGGCCGGACTTGTTTGCTGTGTCGGAGAGCTTGTTTGAACCGGAGGCGAGGAGGGAACAGACTGTCAGATAGTTTCTTGCATTCCTGTTTTCCATGAGGAACCTCGTTCACGAAATAACCCGTCTCCTCGAAAAAAAGTTCTCTCACGGCTTCATCGACATTGATGTATGAGGAAAACAGTGAAAGATAGAGGGGGACTCCTCCTGTAATTGCCCATACCTTGAATATATCTCTGCTGTCAGAAAGAAGCGGCAGCATTGCCCTGGTTTCCGTGATTCCGAACGGCCCAAGCCTCAGTGAGAGATCCCTTCTGCCGTAGAGAGGACTTGATGAGCCCATGACCTGAGTTTCCATGAAAGATCGGGATGATGAACAGAGAACGAGAAACAGCTTTCCCTTTTCCTTGTACATATCGATGTACTTCTGCAGCAGTGATGATGCTTCGGGGAAAAACTCTGCAAGATATGCATACTCGTCGATTATGAATGTGAACTGACTGGTCAGGCTCTTTGAAAAGATGAATGCAAAAAGTTCATCAGGGTCATTGAAGGCATACTTCGGACCGTCAGGCGCAAAGAAAGAATTTGTCATATCCAGAAGACTTCTGTAGAGCAGTTCCCGGCTGCCTCTGAATGCAACGAATCTGATGCCCTCTTTACCTTTCATGAATTCCTCGAGGAGCACGGTTTTTCCGATTCTTCTCCTTCCGCAGACTGCAACGAATTTCTGCTTTCCCGCTGCGTAGAGCTTTTCAAGCTTTTCGAGTTCTTTTTTTGTCCGACAAACATATTCATTCCTTGTAGGTTTGATAGATGATAGGGCAGATGAAGCCAAATTAAATTTACTGAAATCGAATTTACTAAATTCAATTTGAGCGAGAAGGATGGCAAGGTTCACCAGGGGGTTTCGGGGGGATCCGGAGTCTCGTCTGACTGGGCGAGGACACGGAGGTGATACCATTTTCTGACTGTGGACGGTCTTTTCCCCGTTATCCTCTGGAGGGCAAGGATGTATTCCTCGAGGGGAATGCCCCAGAGAACATGCTCCGGCTCATACATATCCTTGTAGTCGTCGTAGAGGTCGTTGTCCACATCAGAGCATACGGCGAGGAATCTCTCTTCCGATACGGTTCCCGAGAGGTAATATCCTTCGACTGTTTTTCTTCTCCCGTCCATCTTTTCCATGAAGTTCCGTGATGTCCTGTCTCCCTTCAGATAATAGCCTTCAATCTCCATTCTGAGCGTATCGGAGCGCATCATCTCATAGAGCGTGCGGTCAATGTACCTCTGAAATGCATTGAATACCTTTTCGTAGTCGATTGCCATAAACTTACCTCCGTTTCTTATAGAACAACTCAATGGTAGTAAAGAGAAGAGTATGCGTGTTAGCTTCATAGGCTACATTTGCCGTGAGCGTGGCAGAGTGAATGTACTTTTCCCTTCCATCTGCATTATTCTCTTTCCATGACGACTCTCTTCTTTGATATCGGTTCCACACTTGTTGACGAAAGAAAAGCCTACGACCATCATGCTTTGATGATGCTTGAAGAAAGTGATGTGTCGTTCTCCGTTTTCGACAGAAAGAGACGTGAGCTCTACCTTTCGGGTAAGGACGGCAACTCTGGGGCCGCAGCATTCTTTCATCTTCCCGATAAACCGTGGCCGAGCGAAGACGAAGTTGTCTTTCCCGATGCTGTGGAGACACTGGAGTATCTTGAGGGGAGAGGATATAAGCTCGGTATAATCGCGAATCAGCCGGAGGGAACTGAGAGGAGGCTTCTCTCCTACGGCCTTCTTGAGTTCTTTTCCGTTATCGTCCCGTCGTACGAGAGCGGCTTCAGAAAGCCCGACGAGCGCATTTTCCTCAAGGCTCTTTCCGGGGCGGGATGCAGGAGGGACGAGGCGTGGATGATCGGCGACAGACTCGATAACGACATCCTTCCGGCTCACAGACTCGGAATGAAGACCATCTGGATACGCTCCGGACTCTGGACTCTGACGCCTCTTTCTTATTCTGACGGTATTGCGGATTTATGTATAGATAAATTATCGGAGCTGAAATTTTACTTTTAACAAAATTCAACATCTGATTTGTTTTGCTGCATTTGTTTTCTGATGTCGGTGTAAAAAAAGTAAAATAGTGTTGGTCGTTTATGCGCTTTTATCTTAGAATTGAACTGTTGTTAACCTTTAAGGACGAAACACACAAAGTTAGAAGGAGAAAAGGATATGAAAAAGACAGCAGTCGTTTTACTGTTATCGATGCTTGTTCTGATGTCTGCATTCTGCGGCGGCGGAAAGGAAGCAGCTACAACATCAACAACTTCATCAACAGTCGAGACAGCCGGCACGATGACCGATACGGGAAGCGTCAAGTCAGCTGAAATCCAGGAAAACGTAAAGTACAAGGATACCATCATCATCGGTGTTGCCAACGATATAACAACACTCGATCCCCAGGGATCCAATACTGATGCCAACATGATGGCATTCTATCTCACACATGAGACACTCGTCGACATCGACCCCGATACAGGCGACGTCATCCCGGCACTTGCAGAGAGCTGGACAGTCTCCGACGACGGCTGCACATTCGTCTTCACACTCCCCGAGAATGCAACATTCACGGACGGAACGAGAGTCACAGCTGAAGATGTCAAGTACACATACGAGAAGGCAAAGACATCATCTTTCGCAAAGATGAAGGTTGCAGATATCACATCAATCGAATGCCTCGACGACACACACGTTCAGATCACTCTTGCAAAGGCTAACCAGGACTGGATCACTCTCATGGCTCACAGAGGCATGTCAATCCTGAGTAAGGCTGCATGCGAGAAGGACGAGAAGACAGGCTGCTACATGGGTTCGGGTATGTTCTCCCTCGAGAACTGGGTTCCCGGCGACTATGTATCCTTCGTAAGATATGACGGCTACAGAAAGGGCGCAGCTCCGACAAGAAGAATCGTCTTCAAGCTCTACAAGGAAGCTTCCACAAGACTCATTGCTCTCCAGACAGGCGAAATCGACGTATGTATCGACCCGAGTACTACAGACCTTGACAGAATCCAGACTGACAGCAACCTCGAACTCGTGCAGACTCCGGACGTCGTCATGCTCTACATTCCGATGAACATGGAGAAGCCGGGCCTCAATAACGTACACGTCAGAAAGGCTCTCGCTTACTGTGCTGACAAGGAAAGCATGATCATCGCAGGCAAGGACGGTCTCGGAACAGTTCACAACAACTACATCAACCGCGGCCAGTTCGGTCTCAATCCCGACATCCACGTATATGAATACAACCTCGAGAAGGCAAAGGAAGAGCTTGCTCTCTCCGGCTACAAGCCAGGCGAGCTGACATTCCACATCATGGTCGACAAGGAATTCAAGAAGAC
>CAVFYD010000141.1:0-3895 GCA_963626615.1 Sphaerochaetaceae bacterium | reverse complement strand
GGCAAATCCATCTTTCCCGTATGCGTACTCTGCATACTCAAGGCACTGATTATAGATGTAGCGTGACGAGCCGAGATTTCTCCTGAGGAGAACTGTCTCTCTTCTCTCGGGTACACTCTGTGTCTGTCCCGTCCCGTTGCTGTCGTCCTGATTCATTGTACACAATTGAATGTATTAAGATAGACGGCGGCGTTTCATGCTTTTTCCCCGGATTCTGCAGCACGCCCCCTCTGGTGTTCCGGCGAAACTCATATCAGTCTTCCGAGGTAACCGCAGAAGCAGCGGTTGTATTGAACCCTCAACTTTGAGACTGCACGTTTCGTCTTCTTCGCAGAATAAAAAAAGTGACATCCGCTGCTGGATGCCACCCTATATGAAAACTCTGCTTTCGATCAGTTGTTGAGTACGAGAAGGCTGAACACGAGTGTGAAGAGAGCAACTGTCTCGATGATACCGATGACGATGAAATACTTTGCAGTACCCTTTCCTGTCTCTGCGAGAGCGTCAGCTGAAGAAGCTGCGACCTTTCCCTGGAAGAGAGCCGAAATACCGATGACTGCACCTGCAAATGCGCCGATGAAGAGGCTCATGATGCCGTATGCGAAAGTCGGAGTTGCGAGCTTGGCAGAGATGAAGTTCGAAAGAAGGAAGCCGTAGATTGTCTGTGTGAGAGGTGCACCTGCGAAACCGACCATGATGAACGGATCCTGCTTGCCGTTGATGTAGCACTTCTTCCATCCGCCTACTGCTGCAAGGGAAGCCTTAACTGCGCCGAAACCAGAGCCTACTGCCGAGAAGCAGAGAGCACATGCCATACCGATGTAGATCAAGAAACTGTAATCCATTTTTTAACTCCTTTGAGTTTCTTCAATTTTTGTTGCCCTTGAGTGAAAAGGGTTCATATTTGTATCCGGACCATTCGACACCTACCTGTCCGGAGAATTCCATGATGTTAAGTCTGACACCGTGAACGATGATAGACAAAAATCCCATTACAAGGTTTACCGCATGCCCGAGGATGAGTATCAGGATTCCGAGAGGAATCGTGAAGCCGCTCATCACTCCTTCCGCCATGCCGTTGAACGACTGTGCAATGGCAAGGGAGGCAAGTCCCACTGCGAAGAGTCTGATGTAACTCATCACGTTGGAGAAGCATGAGATAGTATCCAGGAAGTTGGTAAAGAAGGACCCAAGGGATTCCTTTATTCCCTGACCCAGCGGCTTACCCGGCTCGCAGGATGCGAAGAGGCAGACGAGGACAAAGCCGACGCCGACTCCGGCCGCAATCTTTGAGAGAGGCACGTTTGCACCGACAACGAGATAGAGTGAGAGCAGGTACAGAAGCACCGTATTCATCAGCCATCCGAAGTCGGAGAGGAGGGAAATATCCTTATTCTTTATCTTTTCAACAATGCAGAGTGCTCTTGCAAGTCCCAGGTGGATTGCACCGAGGGAGAAGCAGAAACTCATCATGTTGTTCTGGACTGCAGTACTGTCCATGCTGAACATCTCGGGGAAGTTCGTGAGTTCCGGAATGACGAATATCTTCAGGAATGAAAGCTTCCCGAGAATAATCTCGCTTCCGAACCAGGTTCCCGTGAGAGCGCCCCACACTACAGTTGCACCGCTGAAGATGTAGAGAAGAGCATTCATGTCAGAACACTTTCTGCTCTTTACATTCAGCAATACTCCGCCGAGGAGCAGAAGCAGTCCGTAACCTGCGTCTCCGAGAATCATGGCGAAGAAAAGTGCCATGAACACCAGGAAGTACAGTGATATGTCCTTCTCCCTGTATCCCTGAACGAGCCCAAGTGCATCGTAGAGGGGCTGGACGTACTTCACAAAGCCCCTGTGCTTCATGAGCGTCGGAGGATTGTCCTCGTCAGACGGGTCGTCGATTATATATCCCAGTCCGTTCTCGCTGCAGTAGCACTTGAAAGCGTCGCTGTCTTCGGCGGGAATATAGCCCGAGATATAGCAGACAGAGCTCTCTTCCTTTACCGTAGCACTTACACGGCGGAAGAATATCTCCTCCTCATTCTTCCTGACGAGGGCTCTGATGGAAGAGATGTACTTCACGCTTTCGCGGTAGAGTGCCTCGATTTCATCGATCCTCTTTCCGTTGAGAAAGAATTCATTCTCCATGTCTGAGAGCCGACGCTGGGGGAGCACTATCTTCGAAGCCGCTACGCCCTGGGGAATCTTGCTGTTCACGAGTGCAATGCAGTCACTCCTGCTGCCGGTTTTAAGGGAGATGAATTTCACGCTTTCATCTGAAGCAAGTTTTTCCTTCTCCTTCTTTCCGACAAACCAGAATGTAAGGTCTATCCCCTTCTCCCGGAGAGCGTTGATCTCAGAGGGGTCGAAGTCGCCAAGGACCTTCACTCTCTCGATTTCGCCTGAGAGTGCCCTGTTCTTCTCGCCGAGAGCTGTCTCCTCATTCATAAGGGAAAGAAGAGACTCGGCAAGAGAGTGGACCTTGTCGTCAGGAAGAGAAACCTGCTCTTGAGGATTCTTCTTGTCCTTATAGCCGTCGAGGAATGACAGGACCTTGCCAAGTGTGACATCCTCACTCTCGAGAGCTGCACAAGACGCAGTCTTTCCGACTACGTTCTCCACATGCACGAGACCGAAGCGCCTCAGGGACGAAACAGTCTTCATTCTGTCCTTCTCTGACGACAGGATGGTGACTTTCTTCATAGGTGTTATCATCTCAGCTTACCCTCACCATCTTCTTCTTTGCAATCTTTCCTCTTACGACAGCACTTACCTGCTGATCCTGGAGGTAGATTCCGATAACGCGGATATTCTCCTTAGTCTGGGGAATCTTGACCTTCTCGAAGAGATTGACTCTCTGCGTGGTCGTCCTCAGCTCTCTCTGGAGTATCCTGATTCTTTCCTCAAGTACTGCGATGATGGCGTCATAGCGGGCATTGTCCCTGAGACTCACCAAAGCGGAATCAACCCACAGAGGGTACTCTCTGAGGTCGTAGTCTATGTCATTGAACTCGAGCGAGTTGAAGACAGGGACCGTGACGCCTGCGACGTTGCCCTTTGTGATGTTTATCTCCTTGATGGAAATAAGATTACCAATCGAACGGGAAGAATCGAACTCCCTGTTTCCTCCGTAGACGGCTATCCAGCTGTCAATGGAGGAGACATGCTCTTTCTGTTCCTCTCTTATCTTCTCGATCTCCCTCTCGGACTGCCGGATGACAACCTGAAGCTGCTGCTTCTTCAGCTGGAGAGTCGGAAGATAGCGCTGGAACTGCTTGAGTGAGTCCTTCTGTTTCTTCTGCTCGTTCTTTGTCAGTTTTATCTTAGCCATTTATCATCCTCATTTCGGCCAGTACTTGTTAATAAGGTCCGTCTTGAGAGGTGTCTCTTCCTTTTCGAAACACTCGGCGAGAATCTTCCATCCCGTATCGAGAGCTTCCTCGAGCGGAATGTTGACGCTGAGGTCCATGAGTTTCTCCTCGAAGAGAGCACCGTACTTGAGGAGCTTCTCGTCCCAGTCGGACATCATGAATCCCATGCTCTTCTTCTCAAGAGAGTCCTTGTAGGATGAATAGAGCTTGATCATACCGTCCATGAGTGAGCGGTGGTCATCACGTGTTCTGCTGTTGACGTTCTGCTTTAAACGCGAGAGACTTCCGAAAGGCTCGATTCTTCCACCCTTGAGGTAGTACTGACCTTCGGTGATGTAACCGGTGTTGTCCGGAATCGGGTGCGTGACATCGTCGCCGGGCATCGTGGTGACACCGAGAATGGTGACAGATCCGGCGCCGTCGAAGTCGACTGCCTTCTCGTAACGTGATGCAAGCTGGGAATAGAGGTCACCGGGGTAACCGCGGTTCGACGGAACCTGTTCCATGGTGATTGCCGTCTCCTTGAG
>CAVFYD010000140.1:0-3958 GCA_963626615.1 Sphaerochaetaceae bacterium | reverse complement strand
TATCTCTCTCGTCACTGAGCAGGGAAGATCTCATGGAGCTTCTGTCGATATCGAAGCTGGGATAAAGACCCGTCACAGAATATCAAGTCTCCTTCTGAGTTCTTCCTTTGGCAGTCTCCTTTCGGCATGAGACAGCAGGCCTTCGAGACAGTACCGGTATTCACTCGAAGTGATGTGATGCCCATTCATGAGCCTGTCCAGAATACCGATGGTTCCCAATACGGATACTTCTTCCTTTTCTGCTGCCCGTCTGAGAGCACCGTCTCCTGTCAGAAGAGGGATTTTACGCATCTTTGCCATTGCAAGTGCTGTCCTGTCAAACTTTGACAGATGTCTGTATTTTTCATAGAGACCGTCAGCATAGAAGAATTCTTCAGTTGTAAGATCAACCCCCTCAAGCCCCAGTTTTTTCAGTTCTGACAGTAACGACGGCGGGTCGATTATCTCGGTTCTCATCGCACCTCTGTACATTATGTATGTATACGGCAGTCTGAACGGCAATGACAGTCGGGAGATTACCGAAAAGTCCAGCCATATGTTGGTATCACTGCTTATGAACAGCAAGTCAGACCTCCATAATCCCACAGAACCTGTTCATTTCTGGAACTGTCACGCCGAGAAGCTCTGCCCCCTTTGTAATACTTACACCTTCCTCGTTGACAGCACGGAATACAAGCTGACGCAGGAGATGCGGTTCTTCGGGGATACGCAGTCTCGCCGGTTCACTTTTCTTCCATCCCGCCCTGTTTGCCTTTATGTAGAACTCTTTCTCCAGCGTTGCAGAAATTATCCCCACCTGAGTGGCGCGCTTCACAAGGAGATACATCGAGATTCCGTATTCCTCACAGACGAGAGCGAAATCCTTCGTCAGGGACATGCGCCTCACTCCCAGTTCCCTGAAGAGGTCATTCTCCGTAATCAGGGCTGCCCCGGCTATTCGTGTTGCCTCCTTCTCGTTTTCCTTATTCTCCTCATCATTCCAGATGAACATGATGTGGGCCATTTCATGCATCAGCGTGGTACGTTTTCTCTCCCCCTTCATACTCCTGTTTATGACGATGTAAGGATACCCGTTGACTGTACCGTTCATTCCCGAGAAGCCGCTTCCGGCTGAATCAAGTTCAAAAATGAGAACTCCTCTGTTTTCAAGAGACCCTACAAGGTCATCAAGAGGGCCTTCCGCAGGCAAATCAAGACTTTTTCTGAGAAGAAGTGCATCCTCTTCGCAGTTTCCCGTCCTTTTCAGAGAGTGGCACATGGGAGGAGACGGAATGGGATTGCCGCAGAGAAAATCCACAGTATCGAAAAAACGCCCGAAGTACTCCTCCACAGACTCGATGACGTACTCCTGCTGCGTCTTCAGAAGCTGTGTGTTTTTCCTGAATTCACGGTGATCGAATACAAGGGATGTGTTTCGCGAAGAGAGGAAGTCTGACGTGTCGATGCCGAGAGCCTCAGCCATCCTGTTGATTACAGAAATATCAGGACGCCTCTTTCCGCTCTCATAGTTTGAAACAGCCATTGTCGTGACCCCGCACCTGGCGGCAAGGTCCTTCATGCTCATATTCTTCTTAAGTCTGTAGTATTTCAGATTCTTCGCGAACATAATCCACCTTCTACGTGTTTATTTTATTCTAAAATTTCGATTTTATAAACAAAATTCGGTTAGAATCTGAATTTTTTCGAGAATAAACATCATTGGCTTGCCAGACACCTTTTGCATTTATTCACACCGAAAAACAGGCTCAATATAAGCCGTTTATCACAGAGAACCTGTTGATTCAGTCAGAAATCATTATCTTTTCCTTCCATAACGTATCACGGAAAGTTTCCTCGCTTGGAAGCTGACAGCGCTGAAAAATCGGGTTAACTGTAATCAAATCTATTCTCTTTCCAAATGCTTCCTCACGGTCATTGTACAGGGCTCCCAGTGAAAAAAGGCTTTTAAGCTGAGTTCCGGTCGTGTCACCAAGAATGTCCACGTCACTGTTCTCACTGGCAGTCCCCCTTGCATAGGATCCAAAGAGGTAAACAGCAGGAAGGCAGTACTTTTCTGCAATCGGCCTTGCAGTCTTTTGGATTTCGTCAACTGTGTATATCAAAATCTGCCTTCCCGGGATAACACTTCCACCTGCTCAGCATACATTTGATGCTGCTATCCCTCAGGAAGCTGATTCTTTTGCAGACCGTCACTGAACATGATCCTCCAGTCTCTGAAAACTCCCTCGACATGTCCTTTCACGTAGAGACCGACTGTTGCGCCTGTGAACCTCTTTCCCTTCCTGAGGCCTTCACTTGAGAGGTATGACGTATCTTCCAGTGTGAAAGATTTGCCGCAGGAGGAGAACGTGCGCCGGCTGCCGTCGGCAAAGACGGAGAGCGTCACAGATGACGGCTTATCTGAAAGAGGAACAAATTCATCAGAAATGAAAGACTCATCCCTGTATGCCTTCAGCATGAGGCCGTAGCTCCCGTCCTTCACAGTGACTCCGAACTCTATGAACGAGTTCTCGTCATAGTAGCAGGTAAGGCCGAGGCTTTCTCCATTGTTCAGGGATGGAATCTCAGCTTCTGTTTCGGCAGAGAATCTGAACTCCTTCTGTCTTTCGACGAGGATACTCCGGCACTCTTTTTCATTGAGGTCATATCCCTTTCCTGTTATGTGGAGATTGCCGCTCTTTTCTGAGATGGAGCCGTCCGTTGAACGGACAGACATCCACTCCCTCTCCTTCCAGTACGGGAAAACTCTTCTTATATCAAAGGAAGTCGTACTTTTCGTGTCGTCCGGGATTCTTCCGAATGCACATGGCCCGCGTCCCCTGTTCACGAGAGGCCAGCCGTCAGGAGTCCACTCCATCTGGTCGAGACAGCTCTCACGCCCCGTGAATCCCCAGCCGTCAGGAGATTTTCTGAGTGTGAGGTAGACCATGTACCATCTGCCGTCCGGCGTTGATACCGGAATGCCGTGACCGCAGCACTGCAGGAGTGCCTCCTCATCGTTCTGCCTCACAATCGGATTATACGGACAGCGTTCATAGACTCCCATGATACTCCTCGAACGTGCTACGGTGACTCTGTGTCCCTTTCCTGTTCCACCCTCTGCGAGGAACAGGTAATACCATCCGTCCTTCTTCAGAAGGTGCGGCCCCTCCGGGTTTTTCTTGCACTCCCCGTACCAGAGCATCTTCGCTTCACCGATTTTTGTTCTGCAGTCTGATGAAAGCTCGAAGATGCGTGCACCTCTGTTGATGAGCATGTATTTTCTTCCGTCGTCATCATGGAAGATCGAGGAGTCGATTCCGTCCTCGTGAATCCACGACGGTTCATCGTACGGTCCCTCGGGGCGGGAAGACGATGTCACCATCTGTACTCTCTTCTCCTCATCGCCATCGTTACCTCTGAGCGTAGCGGTTATGTAGAATCTGCCGTCGGAGTATGAGATATCGGGAGCCCAGTAGCCGCGGCCGCCATCCTTATCGGAAATTCGTGACCATTCGGGATTGGTTATCGCATAGCCGATTATCTTCCAGTGGACAAGATCCGTCGAATGGGAGATGGGGATACACGGGAACATATGGAATGTGGAGTTGACCATGTAGTAGTCATTCCCCACCCTGATACACGAGGGATCGGGGAAGAATCCTCTCTGAACAGGATTGTGGTAGCCTTCCTCATATCTGAAGCCCGTTACGGACGCGTAATAATCGAGAACCTCCGTCCGTTTCAGTCTCTTCGCTTCGTCGTAGGGTGTGATGCCCCTGCTGTTGCTTCTGAGGGGATAGAATCCCCCCCTCTCGACAAGGTACTTCGCACACGACGCACTTTCGCTCCGGGAAGCGTAGAAAAGAACATCGTTGCCGTCACTGTCGTGCTCGACGAAGTTCGTTCCAGTGAGTTCCATTATCTCCATGAGTCTCGCATTGTTGCCCTTTTCAGCAGCCTCAAACACATCTTTCAT
>CAVFYD010000139.1:0-3986 GCA_963626615.1 Sphaerochaetaceae bacterium | reverse complement strand
CCGAGCGGGTTGGAGAAGAATCCCTTGACCGAGTCGTCAAGCATGTAGATGTCTGTGTAGTAGTAGAGAGGTACGATACAGCCGCTCTCCATGAGCATGTCTTCAGCCAGGTGCATGAGATCACTTCTGACAGAGAGATCTGTGCAGCTCTTGATTGTGGAGATGAGGACATCGAATGTCTCAGACCATGTACCCTTTTCAACCTTCACGTCGTAGCCGTAGGATGTCAGGTCAAGTGAGTAGATAGCGACATCTGCGTTAGCACCCTTGCCGTACTGGACATCGTTGTTGCCGCTTGCTGTTGTCCACATATCGAGGAAGCAGATAGCGTCGTTGTAGTCAGCCAGCCAGCCGTTTCTTGCGATAGAATAGTCACCAGCCTTTCTTGTGTTGAGGAAGGTATTCCATTCCTGGTTCTCGAGAACGAGGTTGATTCCGACAGAAGCGAATGCGCTCTGGAGGTACTCACCGATAGCCTTGTGGCCCGAAGATGTATTGTAGAGATATGTGAGAGTCGGGAAGTTCGTGAACTGGCATGTCGTCTCGTCATAGTCATAGTACTTCTTGAGGATTTCGACTGCTTCGTTGTAGTTGCTTTCGATAGCATCTTCCGAAACATCGTAGTAGCCGTAGTAAGCCTTGTCTGTGCCGCCTGCTGTGTGGTAGAACTGGCTGCCGTCAGCATTTGTGATACCCATTGCTACGAATGATGAAGCAGGTTCCTGACCAGCCTGACCGATTTCCTCGCAGATGTAGTTTCTGTCGATGAGGAGAGCTGTTGCCCTTCTGATCTCTGCCTCTGCCTCAGCCTTTGCATCTCCTGTAAGAGTGCTTCCAGCCGGGAGGAGTTCCTGGTTGATGTTCCAGCAGACATAGTATGTACCAATCTGGCCTGCAACGACGAACTCTGTAGGATACTTGACCTTGAGTGACGGGATTTCCTCTGTCGGAACATCGTCGATGAGCTGCCAAGCGCCTGTCTCGAAGTTGGAGAGCATGTTGTTAGCATCATCGGAAAGGTAGAACTTGATCTCATCCATTGTAACGGAAGCTGCATCAGGGTGGTTCTCGTTCTTCTTGAGAGTGATGACTGAGTTGTGTGACCAGTCAGCAAGATAATACATACCGTTGGAAACGTATGTTGAAGGATCTGTAGCCCAGCCTTCGTTGCTTACGACATCCTCTCTGACAGGGAAGTATGCAGGGAATGCGAGGAGCTCGTTCCAGTAAGCGATGAAGGAAGATGTTGTGACCTGGAGTGTCTTGTCGTCGAGTGCTTCGACTGCGAGGTCATCCGGGTAACCCTTTACAACTTCATACATGTAGCCGTAGTCAGCGCCGAGTTCTGTGGAAGCTGCTCTCTTCCATGCGAAAACGAAATCAGAAGCTGTGACATCCTTGCCGTCTGACCACTTCATGTCGCGGAGCTTATATGTATATGTGACAGAACCGTCAGCATTCTGGACACCTTCCGGAAGTTCTTCAGCTGCGTCTGCTACGAGTGTGAGTGTGCCGTCAGCTGTCTGACCCCACTTTGCAAGTCCGCTGAAGAGGTGTGCTGTAAGAGTAGCACCGTCGACTGAGCTGTTGAGAGCCGGGTCGATTGTATCAGGTTCGGAAGCAATACAAACTGAGATTGATGATGGTGATGAAACCGTTGCGGTTGTTGTCTGTGTTGTAGCTGCGCTGGACTTGGTCTCTGTTGCGCCCTGGGCGAAAACAGAAGAAACCATGACAAGTGCAAGTAAAAGAACCAATGCTTTCTTCATAATATTCTCCTATAAGGAATTTTTCTGAAATTATAACAAACTTCACGGACATGACAAGAGTTTTACAAACAAAAAATGCATTTTTTCGTATATTTATGCATTTATTATTCGATTTGTTATCATAGTAACACTTTCGTAAGTTCGAAATCAGACAAATGAATGAGTTTGTTTTCTTATCGAGATTTTTCTATCAGTAAAGAAAATAGGGCCGTCCATGTTGGAACAGCCCTTTTCTCAATCACTTTACAAGATGGCATGCACAGAAGTGACCGGGACTCACTTCCTTGAATTCCGGCATGCTTTCAGCGCACTTGTCCGTCGCAAAGCGGCAACGGGTGCGGAACGGGCAGCCGGAAGGTGCGTTCAGCGGAGACGGGATGTCGCCGGAGAGCACGATTCTCTGATTGGCCCGGGCAACCTTCGGATCCGGTACCGGTACAGCCGAGAGAAGCGACTGCGAGTACGGATGCAGCGGATGCGAGTAGATTTCGCCTGCGTCTGCAAGTTCGACCATCTTTCCGAGATACATGACAGCAATACGGGAGGAAATGTGTCTCACGACAAGAAGGTCGTGTGCAATGAAGAGGTATGTGAGGCCGAACTTCTCCTGAAGCTCGACGAACATGTTGATGACCTGTGCCTGAATCGAAACATCGAGTGCGGAGACAGGTTCGTCGCAGACGATGAACTCCGGGTTCACAGCAAGTGCTCTCGCAATTCCGATTCTCTGTCTCTGGCCGCCACTGAACTCGTGGGCATAACGCGATGCATGCTCGCTGTTGAGGCCGACATAACTCATGAGCTGGAGAACTCTCTGCCTTCTCTCCTCCTTCGAAGAATACATCCTGTGTATATCGAGAGGCTCGGCGATGATGTCCTCTACAGTCATACGCGGGTTGAGAGACGAATACGGATCCTGGAAGACCATCGTTGCCTTCTTGCGGTAGTCGTTCATCGTGGATTTGTCAACCTTGACGCCGTCGTAGATAATCTCCCCGGCAGTCGGCTTATAAAGATGGAGAATCGAACGGCCGGCCGTTGTCTTTCCGCAGCCGGATTCTCCGACGAGGCCCAGCGTCTCACCTTTCTTGATGTCAAAGGAGATGTCATCGACAGCCTTGAGAGGCTTCGTCTTGAACATTCCCATGTTAATGTCGAAATACTGTTTAAGGTGTTTTACTTCGACAAGAGTTCTGTCTTCCATCACTTTGCCTCCTTTCCCAGAAGTGTTGCCGTGCCGTCTTCGACTGCTTCCTTCACGTTCATCCAGCATGCAGATGCATGGTCCTCGTTGATGAGCATTCTCTCAGCCCTTTCCGTAAGACAGATTTTCATTGCATTCTCGCAGCGCGGAGCAAACGGACATCCCTTCGGCATGTTCAGGAGGTCAATCGGTGTACCCGTGATAGGCTGAAGCTTCCTTCCTGCGGTATCTGCAGTCGGAATACTTCTCATGAGGCCCTTAGTGTATTCGTGCTTCGGGTTATAGAAGATTTCGTCGGCAGTGCCCTGCTCGCAGATGGAGCCGGCATACATGACGATGACTTCATCGCACATCTGGGCAACGACCCCGAGGTCATGCGTGATGAGGATGATTGCCATCCCCAGTTTCTTCTGCAGATCTCTCATGAGATCGAGAATCTGGGCCTGGATTGTCACATCAAGTGCAGTCGTCGGCTCGTCGGCGATGAGGATGTCGGGTTCGCAGGCAAGTGCCATGGCTATCATGACACGCTGTCTCATTCCGCCTGAGAACTCATACGGATACTGATTCATACGCTTCTCGGGTTCGTTGACATTGACGAGCTTCAGCATCTCGACAGCCCTGTCCCATGCTTCCTTCTTCGTTCTCGACGTATGAAGAAGGATGGCCTCGATGAGCTGATGACCGATGGTGTATGTCGGGTTGAGAGACGTCATCGGATCCTGGAATATAATCGATATCTTTCCGCCGCGGATGTGACGCATTGTCTTTTCACTTTTTCCGACGAGTTCCTCGCCGTCAAACTTGATTGACGATCCTTCCTTGATTACCGCAGTGGGTGCAAGAATCTGCATGATGGAGTATGCAGTGACGGACTTTCCGCTTCCGCTTTCTCCCACGATTCCGAGGACCTTGCCGTGGTCCAGGTTGAATGAGATGCCGTTGACGGCTCTCACTTCACCGTTATCTGTAAAGAAGGATGTCTGAAGGTTTCTTACTTCCAAAAGTGCCAT
>CAVFYD010000138.1:0-4056 GCA_963626615.1 Sphaerochaetaceae bacterium | reverse complement strand
GAAGAGCAAAGAGAGTCACAGTCGACAAGGACAACACGACTATCATCAACGGTGCCGGCAATGCATCCGACATCAAGGACAGAATCGCAATGCTCAAGGTCCAGATTGCCGACAGCACATCCGACTATGACAGGGAGAAGCTCCAGGAGAGACTTGCAAAGCTCGCCGGCGGTGTCGCAGTCGTCAACGTCGGTGCTGCAACTGAAGTCGAACTCAAGGAGAAGAAGCACAGAGTCGAGGATGCACTCAGTGCAACACGTGCTGCCATCGAAGAAGGTGTCATCCCCGGAGGCGGCGTTGCTCTTGTTCAGGCAAGCAAGGTTCTCGAAGCAAAGGATCTTACAGGTCTCACAGAAGAGGAGAAGGTCGGTTACAAGATTGTCACACGTGCTCTTGAGGAGCCTATCCGCCAGATCAGCGAGAACGCAGGTGTCGACGGCGCTATCGTCGCAGACAAGTGCAAGAACGCAGAGAAGGGCGTCGGCTTTGATGCTAACGGCATGAAGTGGGTCAAGATGGTCGACGCTGGTATCATCGACCCTGTCAAGGTCACAAGAAGCGCTCTCCAGAACGCTGCATCCATTGCATCACTCATCCTCACGACAGAGTGCGCTGTCACAGATATCCCCGCTCCGGAACCGGCAGCTCCTGCCCAGAATCCGAACATGGGTATGATGTGATAAATCCCGTATTATCTTAATCCGTCAGGGAGAAGCTCAGGCCTCTCCCTGTTTGTGTGTATTTTCGCATAAGATTTTTTATTTGATTGACCCCGGTTTACTGACTATGTTAATGTAATTGGAGTTTAAAAAAAGAGAGGTATCTATGAACTCACTTATCCTTATGTCAGCAGATGCATCATCCAGCTCATCATCAGCAAGCATGGCATCAACAATCATAATGTTCGTTGCAATCATTGCAATTTTCTATTTCCTTATCTACAGACCTCAGAAGAAGAGAGACAAGGAAGCAAAGGACATGATTGCCGCAATGAAGAAGGGCGACAGAGTCGTCACAATCGGCGGTATTCACGGCACAATCGTCACAGTCAAGGACAAGACTGTCGTCATCAAGGTCGATGACAGCGCAAGAATCGAGTTCAGCAAGGAAGCCATCAGCTCCGTCGTCAGCAAGGATGCAGTCAAGTCAGCTCCGAAGAAGGACGAGAAGAAGGGCGAGGATAAGAAAGCCGGGGAAACTCCTGCAGTAGAGGAGAAGAAGGAAGAGACTCCTGTCGTCGAGAAGCCGGCTGAAAAGGCCGAAGAGAACAGGGAAGAGGTCAAATAAACGGCCCCGACCGGACTCGAGATTCCATACCCGTGGTTTTTTCCACGGGTATATTTGAAAGAAAATGAAAGTACTGACAGCATCAACACTTGGGTTCTGCGGTGGCGTGAAGAGAGCAGTCGCACTTGCCTCCCGGGCTCTTGAAAAGGCCTCGAAGGAGGGAAGAAAGCTCTTTTTCTACGGCTCCCTTGTCCACAACGCTTCGGCATGCCGGCCGTTCAGCGAATACGGTGCCGTCGTCGTTAAAAGGGCTGAGGACGTCGAAGAGGGGGCTGTCGTCGTAATCCGTGCCCACGGAATCAGGGACAGCGAGAGACGCATCCTGGTAGAGAAGAATGCCATGATAATCGATGCGACATGTCCCGTCGTTGCACATAACCAGGCTCTTGTCAGATCCTCATCCCTTCCTGTTCTCATCTTCGGCTACCCCGGACACAGCGAGGTGGACTCGCTTTGTGGGAGCACAAATTGCGCAGTGAGCGTCATTTCTTCCGAAAAGGATTTTGAAAGGATTGAAAAAGTCGGGTACAATTGTGTCGTGCAGACAACTTTCTCCGCTGTTTTATCTGAAGACCTTCAGAAGAAGGCGGAGGAGAAGGGACTCGGTATAAGGATGATGAACCGTATCTGCTCCTCCTCGGAGGAGAGACGGAGTGCAGTGAAGGCACTCTACGGTCTTGTCGACGGATTCGTCATCGTTGGGGATAAAACAAGCGCCAACACCCGCGAGCTCCTCGCCATTGCCGCAAAAAGCGGGAAACCGTCTTATCTTGTGGCAGGAGTGGAAGACATACCGGAAGAGGTTTATTCTCTTTCTTCTGTGGGATTGAGTGCGGGTGCGAGCACACCGGAAGAGGTTTACCTCTCCGTGAAGAAGAAACTGGAGGAATAGTTATGTCAGAGGCAGAGAAGATTATCGTTCCGATTCCGACCGTCAAGAGATTTCCGTCCTATCTGAGAATTCTCAGACAGTACCAGAGCGAGGGGCTGGAGTATATCAGTGCAACGGTGCTCGCAGACGAACTGGGTCTCAAGCCGATTCAGGTCAGGAAGGACATTTCATATACGGGAATCGAGGGGAAGCCGAAGGTGGGGTTCATCGTCAGTGAACTCATCGACTACATAACACGTTCCCTCGGCTGGGACAACTCCACGGAGGCCCTTATAGTCGGTGTCGGCAACCTCGGAAAGGCAATCAGCATGTACGAGGGCTTTGCAGCCTACGGCCTCAGCATCGTCGCCGCATTCGACAGCGACAGCCAGAAGGTCGGGGGAAAGGTCGGCTCCCTTACTGTGAAGCCGATGGAGGAACTGGGCCCATTCATTGAGTCGAGCGGAATAAAGATTGCCGTAATAACTGTTCCCGCATCGGCTGCGCAGAGTGTTGCGGATACACTTGTCGGGTGCGGAATCAAGGGCATCTGGAACTTTGCTCCCAAGGACCTCAAGATACCTTCCGATGTTGTAATGCAGCGAACGGACCTTGCGACCTCGTTTGCGGTCCTCTCCGTCAAGATGAGAAAGATGTTCGACCAGGGCGGATCCTACATCGATTACATCGAATAAGAGTGGCACTTGATTACTTGAGAAGAAGAATATATCATTCACACAACGACATGGATAGAGACGAGTAGTCAGATATGCGCTCTCAAGAGAGGGGGGTCTGCCGGAAGGCAGGTGTGAGACGCCCCGGAGACAGCTGATGAAAACCACTCTGGAGTCGCTCCCCTCAAAGGGAAACCGAGTATGGGAAGCCGTAAGACAGGCGTCAACTTCAGTCAGAGCGTCCTTTTTAAGAAGGGAAGCAAGGTGGAACCGCGGAGCCTTTACAGCTTCGTCCTTGCACGGAAGAAGTGTAAGGGTGATGGCTGTAAAGGCTTCACTTTTATAGGAGAGAAAAGGTATGGCAAAGGAAATTGATCTGAGCACACTGCGTCATTCGACAGCTCACGTCATGGCTGAAGCCGTCCTCATGATGTTCCCCGATGCACAGATTGCCATCGGACCGTCAATCGAGAACGGATTCTATTATGATTTCGACCTTCCGCGTGCCCTGAGCGAAGATGATCTGGAGACAATCACGAAGAACATGAGAAAGATCATCAACGAGGGAAGGGAATTCGTAAGAAAGGAAGTTACAAGAGACGAGGCAAGAGAGATCTTCAAGGATCAGAAATACAAACTCGAGCTTCTTGATGCAATCCCGGAGGGTGAGACTGTCACCATCTACAACCAGGGTGCATTCACAGACCTCTGCCGCGGCCCGCATGTGGCAAATACAAAGGAGCTCTGCGCAGACGGCTTCAAGCTTCTCTCGATCGCCGGTGCATACTGGAGAGGAAGCGAGAAGAACAAGATGCTCACACGTATCTATGCTACGGCATGGTCAAGCAAGGCTGACCTCAAGGCATATCTCGATCACCTCGCAGACGTCGAGAAGAGAGACCACAGAAAGCTGGGAAAGGAACTTGATCTCTTCTCACTTCATGAGGAAGCAGGCCCGGGACTTGTCTACTGGCACCCGAGGGGAGCAAGAGTGAGACAGGTAATCGAGCAGTTCTGGAGAGAGGAACACTACAAGAACGGCTACGAGATGGTCTATACACCGCATGTCGGAAAGAGCTGGCTCTGGGAGACATCCGGACACCTGGGCTTCTACAAGGACGGCATGTATCCTCCGATGGAGATGGACAACACCGACTACTACGTCAAGCCGATGAACTGCCCGTTCCACATCATGATCTATCAGAACAGCAAGCGCAGCTACCG
>CAVFYD010000137.1:0-4199 GCA_963626615.1 Sphaerochaetaceae bacterium | reverse complement strand
ATCAGAGCTCAGTTCCTTCTCGACAATCCTTACTTCTCCTGCGAGTACCATGAGTTTGACATCCTCGTGAACAACGAAAGGCCGTGGCAGGCCTGCACCCTCGACGGTGAGCTCACAGTCGTCAAGCCCAATCCGTGGAGCATCCCGATCGGGAGCCGTGGAGTCCTTGAATGTAAGACCGGACGGTGGAAGACCTTTAAGGATCTCGACAAGTGGATAGAGTTCCCCCTGCACTACTACGCGCAGCAGATACATCAGCTTGCCGTCACTGGATGGAGCTTTAACATCTCGGCTTCGAGAGTCAAGAGAGAGGGCTCCCAGGACGAAGACAACTACTTCCCCGTGGTACACACGTACTACCACATGGTGACGCTCCTCGATGCTTACAAAGATATCCAAATCCTCAACGAGGAAGAGAGTTACTTCTACAACTACAACTTAAGAAATTGCGTCAGACCGGAGTTTAAGCTCGACAGACTGACGAAAGGAGAAAAAAACATGGGTGACTTATTTGAAAACACATCCCAGGTCGGAACTTCCGAGCCAACCACAAACACGGAAGTTATCGCAACGGCAACGACGCCCGAAGCGCAGCAGAGAGAGCCGGAAGGCGTAATCTTCTCGTACCAGAGCGGCGAGCACGACTACCCGATTACCGAGGAGCTCTCGAACCTCCTCACGCAGGGCGTGAAGCGGACAATCGAATTTTCCCGCAACCTCAACGGCCTTGCTATCGCGGTATCAGAAGCGGTGAATAGCGAGCTCACGGATATTGCCGACGGTCAGATTCCGGAGGGCTACGTCAACGCAGACAACGTGGCCGAGTGTCGCAAGCTGAGAACAAAGCTCAACGGGCTCTTCGACAACATCGAGACAGAACGCAAGGCAATGAAGAAGATCGTCAGCGCACCGTATGACCACCTCAACGACGGTTACAAGGATGCGACATATCTTCTCCGCCTTGCAATCGATACCCTCACAACGCAGATTAACAAGGTCGAGGACGAAGAGAAGGCAAGGAAGAAGGAAGGGGTCAAGCACATCATCCTCGATAAAGCGAAGGACTACCGCACAGACCTCCCCGAATATCTTATGAAGTACGACGCACTCATGAGCCGTGTATTCAAGGATTCAATGCTCAACAAGAGCCAGAGCGACACCAAGACGCAGCAGATGATCATGGAAGGCCTCGGAGCTATCTCGGCAGACCTCTCGGTGATTGACGGCTACAAGGACCCCGCAGAGAGGGAAGCGATCAAGAACAACTTCCTTGAATCGGGCAGCCTCGCCCAGGCAATCGAGCGCCGTCAGAGATACCAGGCGAACATGGACTTTCTCGCAGAGCTTGACCGGAAGGCAGCAGAAGCAGAGCGTGCAACCGTGGCACAGTCTCAGCAGACAGTACAGCCGACAGTTGTGCCTGCAACTCCTGCACCTCAGCCGCAGACAACTGCCCCGCAGAAGATACAGCTCACGCAGGTAGGACCGCAGAGCGTTGAGAAGTTCTTCCACATCTGGCACGACGGGCCGAACGCAGACGAGGCGTTCAGAGCGCTCACGCAGTTCTTAAAGTCTAACGGCTTCCACCGC
Source organism: Sphaerochaetaceae bacterium (assembly GCA_963626615.1). Taxonomy (GTDB): domain Bacteria; phylum Spirochaetota; class Spirochaetia; order Sphaerochaetales; family Sphaerochaetaceae; genus Ornithospirochaeta. The sequence goes on along the minus strand of CAVFYD010000137.1, from coordinate 2,609 downwards.
GAGAACATGAAAGAAATATACACACAGTATATAAACAATTGAATCAGAAGGAGATAAACACAATGGGTAGATTTGTACAGAACAACAACTATCAGCAGAATCAGAACCAGACTCAGCAGGCCGGAGAAGGCCGCCCCCTGTCTCTGGAAGAGAAGAGAAGACAGGGCGCTCTCGCAATCAAGAACTTCGGTATGAGAGACAGCAATCAGCGCCGCTTCTCGGAAGTCCTGGGCGCAAAGGCTCCCGCGTATATCGCATCGGTTATCGGCGCGGTTAACAACAATCCCGCTCTGCAGCTCGCTGCCCCCGCATCGGTTTTCGGCTCGGCAATGATTGCAGCAACCCTTAACCTCTCTGTTGTTCCGACACTCGGGCAGGCCGCAATTGTCCCCTACAAGGGCAACGCCCAGTTCCAGATCATGGTAAGAGGCCTCGTTCAGCTTGCGCAGCGCACAGGGCTGTATAAGACAATCAACGCCGGAGAAGTCTACGAAGACGAATATGACGGAGAGGACCTTCTTACGGGAGAGGTGACTTTCCACAGAGTCAGCGGTGGATATCGTGACAACGGACAGCTTGATAAGATTGTCGGTTACTTCGCATTCATGGAGACAACGACAGGCTTTAGAAAGACGGAGTACTGGACGAAGGCAGACGTTATCAACCACGGCAAGCGCTTCTCGAAGAGCTACGAGTCCGGACCGTGGAGAGACAACTTTGACGCGATGGCAAGAAAGACTGTCCTCAAGTCCCTCCTCAATCACTACGGCCCTATGAGCGTTGACTCCGCTCTCGCCCAGGCAATCAGCAAGGACCAGATGGTAGCACATGCGGACGGTTCGGAGGCTTACGACGACAATCCGATGAATGACTTCATGGTTGAAGCAGAGAGCGAAGAAAGGCCCGTAAACGCACAGACTGCAGAAAATGGTGAAATTCCCCAGACTACCGTAGAAAATGCGCCACAGCCGAAGGAATCAGCACCAGAGCAGACAACAGCGGTTCAGACTGACGACGACGAGAACTTTTGACGAAGGAAGGTTCCGGTGAGCTTGAACACTTGCCGGAACACAAGGTGAAAAAATGGCCAATAAAAGCACTTTCTACATACAGCTTGATGAAGACTTCCTGCAAGACCCAGAAGTTCAGCTCTTCCTTGTCGAAAAGGGTGAGGCCGCAGTCTTTCGCTATCTCATGCTTCTTACAAGAATGAGAGCATACGAGGATTTTGACTTCATGATTCCCTTCGCTTACATCCCCGTGATAGCCAGGAAGGACCTCATGATCTCTCCCGATGAACTCAAGGACACTGTTGAATACTGCATCCGCATAGGCTTCTTTAAAGTCGAAGACGACGGAGTACAGAAGTTCTTCTACTCAGAAAGACTGCAGAGAAGTTTAAGAACATGGAAGGTTAACAGGCAAGTATGGAGAGATGCAGGAAGCAGAGGAGGGAAGAAGACACAGGAACTCAGACACAAAGGAGAAACAACAGATGATGAAACTCCTTAACGTGTACTACTACGTTATCTCAGTGTTCTTCCCTTTCTTAGCTATCAGTAGGTTATACGGTTATGGTTATGGTTTAGGTTGCTTGCGATACCCTTTATAGGGTACGGCAAGGGGGTGGCAAGGGTAGCCTAAAGGGTAGGCTTCAACAACCGTTATTCACACTCGTTATTAACACTCGATAGGAGGAAAAACAGACAAGGAAATGGCAACTAGGATCGTAAAGACAGAGCTCCTGCGGTTCGTCGGAGAAATGAGGTTCAGAGATGGCAGCGTGTTCATAGCTCCCGTTTATGCAGCGAACTTCATCCTTGCTCACACGATGGCGCTGAACGCAGTCAGAAACACTTTCAGCGACGACGAAATGAGAAGGCGGGGCGGCGGCAAGTTCAAGCTCTACACAAACAGACAGTGGAAGGAGAAGAAGAAAAGTGAAGAGACAGAACGCAGGCTCGGAGCAGGAGCGGGAAGAACGGCTCAGAAACGCGGTTAAACTTGCGGGGCTGAGGTACAAGGCATCCAGTATGCAGTTATCTCGCAGCGAAAGGCGTAGATATCTCAAGGCATACCAGGAGGCACGAAAGGCACTGGGACTATGACAGTGCTGTATGTAATCGCGGTGCTTTATATCGCGTATCAAATCTTAAAGGAAAACGAAAAATGACAGACAACAACAAGTTATCAACAACAATCACTCCGGTTAAGCCGGAACTGACAGCAGAGAACAGAGCATATCTCAGAAGCGAGGTTTTAAGGCTCATGGCTTACATCCAGGCGGAGAAGGATACGAGCCTCGTTGAGATGTCTCCCGCATACGAGGGCGGCAAGCGCATAGCCTTCGACGAAGTACTGAGGCTTATCGATGGCGGCGAAGTGGACAGGCCCGAAGCACCGGGACTCGGTAGTGATCCTCTCCCCTTCGACGACATCAAGCGGGAAGTCAAGTACATCCGGAACAACGTCTACTCGATCCACTCCACAGTCTGCTACCTGCTGAACTTCGGAGGACTCGGACAGGCAAGGGCGACAGAAATCAGCGAACACTACAACAAGATTAACGAAATCTTCCGGGGCTACCTCGATGAAGCCGCAAAGAAGGA
>CAVFYD010000136.1:0-4208 GCA_963626615.1 Sphaerochaetaceae bacterium | reverse complement strand
ACGATCCGGCCGTTCTCAACGACGGGGGGAGAATATGGCTCTACTACGGCTGGGGGCTCGGACGGGACTTCAGAAACCGCATCCTCTCTCCGCTCTACACTCGTGTTCTCTCGGCAATCTCTTCTAGGAGTATCGGGGAGATAAAATCCACCTATCCCTCAATTCTCTCCTGCGCCGTTGTCGCCCTCGAGGACGACATGCTGACCGTAAAGGGAGAGCCCGAAGCGGTTCTCGACAGCATGACGAGTGCAGAAAGGGACAGTCAGTTCTACCGCCATCCGTTCTACGAGGCTCCCTCGATAAGGAAAATAGGGAATCTTTATTATCTTATCTATTCGTCGGGACGTAACAACGAGCTGTGTTATGCCGTGAGCAGAAGGCCCGACGGGGACTTTGAATACGGCGGTGTAATCATCTCATCGAGTGATCTGGGGTATAATGGAAACAGAAAACCGAAGGCTCCGGCGGGTACGATTCACGGCTGTATCGAGCACATAAACGGTGAGTGGTATGTCTTCTATCACAGGTGTACGAACAATACAGACTTCTCGCGTCAGGCCTCAATGGAAAGAATAGCAATCGGGCCGGACGGAAGGATAAGGCAGGTAGAGGTGACGACTCAGGGGGCTTCTTCTCCACTGAACGCCGACAGAGCGCTTCCTGCCGCTTACTGCTCTAACCTCATGACGCCTTCTCCTGTGAGACTCGGCATCGGGAAAGCACAGCAGTGGCCCCGGGTTACGGAGAAAGACGGAGAGACGGTTGTTGCGGACATCGGGAACAGAACGGTACTGGGCTATAAATACTTCGAATTCAGAAATCTCAGGAGACTCGGAGTCGTATACCGCACAGAAGGAACAGGCCGATTTCTGTTCTCGACAGAGGAAGGCGGCAGGGTAATATCTGAAGTAAGCATTACACCGTCATCTCAGTGGAAGAGAGTGTCGGCAGCATCTTTACTCCCGGACGGAATAAAGGCGCTGTATATCGAGTACAGGGGAAAAGGCAGGACAGACCTCAAGGAGATAACATTCAATGAGTAAGACATCATTTCCGGAAGATTTCATCTGGGGTGCGGCATCATCGGCGGCGCAGATAGAAGGCGGCTTTGACGAAGGCGGACGCACTCCGTCAATCTGGGACGAGGCCCCTCAGAAGAGAATAAAGAACGGCGAGAACTGCCGCGTCTCATGCGACCACTACCACCGGTGGAGGGAGGATGTCGCCCTGATGAAGGCGATGGGCCTCAAGGCCTACCGTTTCTCCATCTCCTGGTCCAGGGTTATTCCCGAAGAGGGAAAGGTGAACGGGGAGGGACTTCGGTTCTACTCCGATCTTGTGGATGCGCTTATCGAGGCGGGTATAGAGCCGATAGTGACCATCTATCACTGGGACATGCCCGTGTGGGTTGAAAGAAAGGGCGGATGGCTCAGTGAGAGTATAGTTCCGCTCTTCCGGAAATACGCTGAGGTCGTCGTCGACGCACTCTCGGACCGCGTGAAGTGGTGGATTACGATAAACGAGCCGGGGTGCTTCATCATGAATGCATATCTCCAGGGAATACATGCCCCGTTCAGGAGGAAGTATCTGTCGCTTCCGCTTCTTTCGAGGAACGCGATGCTTGCGTCAGCCGGGGCAGTCGAGGTTCTGAGAGAGAGGGCGAAGCAGAAGGTGAAGGTCGGGGTCGCATTCTCGACCGGTGCCTGGGTTCCGGAGAACGACTCATCCGGAGAGATAGAGAAGGCGAGACGTCTCACTCTCGAGGAAGGGAACGGCCTTATGGGAAACAGATGGTGGATGGATCCGATGCTGAAGGGCGAGAGCGTCAGGGCATACGGCATATATTCCATAAAGCAGAAGGATATTCCCCGTATATGTCAGAAGCTCGACTTCATCGGTCTCAACATCTACACGAGCTACAACCATGCCCAGTGGGGTGGCGGGACTGCCCCCGCTCCGGGGACGCCGAAGAATACGCTGGGATGGGTCATCGACGAGAAGTGCATGTACTGGAATGTGAAGTTCATCTACGAGCGCTACAGGCTTCCGATAATGATTACGGAAAACGGAATTGCGGCAAATGACACGGTCTCTCTCGACGGTCTTGTTCATGACCCGGGACGGACTGACTTCATGAAGCGTTATCTTACACAGCTGAAGAAGGTTAATGCGGAGGGCGTACCGGTCATAGGGTACCTGCACTGGTCTCTCATGGACAACTTCGAGTGGGCCGAGGGCTACGACCCCCGCTTCGGCCTTGTCTACGTCGACTACCGCGACGGGAGGAGAATCATGAAGGATTCGGCTTCGCAATACAGACATATAATTGAAACGAACGGGATAGATTTATGATGAAAATAGAGATAGACAGAAACACAAAGAGAATTCCGACTGATTTCTCGTGGCAGATGGGGCTCGGAAACGACCATGCCTTCCAGATTCTCCGAAGCGACGTATGTGAGCACCTGAAACTCGCCCACGATGAACTCGGGATGAAGTATATCCGCTTCCACGGTATCTTCGACGATGATATGAACGTAATCCAGACGCTTCCTCATTACTTCAACTTCGCCCGTATGCCGTATGCAAGGGGAATAAGGGAGACGAACTTCCGTCAGGTCGCGAATGTTCTGGACAACGTTCTCAAAAGCGGTCTCAAGCCCTTTGTCGAGCTTTCGTTCATGCCGTCGGCAATCGCGAAGGGAAAAAAGGTGGGACTGAGGTACAGAAACAACATCGAGATGCCCCGGCGGATGGAGGACTGGACGGAACTCATTGAGAAGTTCATTCACTTCATTCTGGAACGGTACGGGGAGAAAGAGGTTGAAGACTGGTACTTCGAAATCTGGAACGAACCCGATCTTCCGATTTTCTTCCACGGGAGTCAGAAGGACTATTTCAGACTCTACGAGGCGACGGCGCGCACGATAAAGCGTATCAATCCGCGTCTTCGTGTCGGCGGCCCCTCGACAAGCGCCTGCAGATGGATTTCCGACTTCAGAAAATTCTGCGGGAAGAACGATGTCCCCCTCGATTTCCTGACGACGCACCACTATCCCGGAGACGGCTTCGGCAACTCATTCGGCATAAAGGACGCATTCAGAATGATAGGCATAACGAAGGAGAATGCAGAGAAGAACATCGACCTCGGAGAGACCCTTACTTCCTACTTCTTCCGTCCGGAAGTCTACCGCACATGGACAAAGGGAATTCTCCACGAGATGGACAGAAAGGCGAGAGAGGAAGCGGGAGATATACCCCTCTTCATAACCGAGTGGAATTCGATGGCTGTATTCGCCTCTCCCGTTCATGACGAGAAATACTCTGCCTCATTCATCATAAAGACCGTCCTCGACTCGAAGAAAATTACGGACGGCAGCATGTTCTGGTGCTGCTCCGATGTCTTCGAGGAGCTCTTTCTTCTGGGGAAGCCCTTCCACGGAAGCTACGGAATCATAAGCAATGACGGAATTGAGAAACCAAACTTCTGGGCTTTCAAAATGCTCTCACAGCTCTATGGAGAACGCCTGGACATAGATATGGGAAACGGCGATGTCGAATACGCAGTCTTCACTGACGGAAAGAGGATGCAGATTCTTCTCTACGCCCAGGATTTCGATTACGAGAGGCACGATACGACAGATATCGAGATAACGGTCAACATAGTCTCCTCGTCGGTGAGTGCAGAGAGGATAGATGACAGCCACTGCAATCCGAAGGCTCAGTGGGTGAAACTCGGAAAACCGGATCTGCTGACACGGGAGCAGACTGCCGCGATAAAGGAAAAGACAAGACTCAGGAGTGAAGAAGTGGAGTTTTCGTCCGATAACGGCAGAACCATAGTCAATATCAGCATTTCCACGAACGATGTCGTGCTGCTGACGCTAGAGTAGAGAACAAAGTCCTTTACTTATCTTCCGTTTCATTGTTCAATGGTTTTCAGGATTCATACATCCAGAGGAGAAAGAGCATGACATACCCGAAACCGCTGTCTGAGAAGACACTTGAGAGAATGTACAGGGAGTCCGGGCTGAAAGAGGAGCAGATAAAGTTCCTCTCAGGGCTGTTCGAGGGTGCTTCATCCCTCTACGGAGTGATACAGCTCAAGGACCTCTGGAATGTCTACAGAGAGCTCAGTGACAAGACAGATACCGTGAAGCTCCAGAGAAAGGACATCTATGCATTCTCATCCATCGCAAGGCGGGAGG
>CAVFYD010000135.1:0-4209 GCA_963626615.1 Sphaerochaetaceae bacterium | reverse complement strand
CGATGAACTGCCCGTTCCACATCATGATCTATCAGAACAGCAAGCGCAGCTACCGCGACCTTCCGTGCCGCTGGGCTGAACTCGGAACCGTATACAGATACGAGAAGGCAGGGTCACTGCACGGCCTGATGAGGGTCAGGGGATTCACACAGGACGATGCACATCTCTTCGTAACACCCGATCAGATGGACGACGAGATCATGGAAGTCCTCCGCTTCTCGCTTCACATGCTTCATTCCTTCGGTTTCAACGACATCCACGCATACATCTCGACAAAGCCAGAGAAGAGCGTAGGTGAGGTGGAGAAGTGGAATGCTGCAACGGAAGCACTGAAGAAGGCTGTCGAGAAGGAAGGCCTCAAGTATGATATCGACGAAGGCGGCGGAGCATTCTACGGCCCGAAGATCGACCTCAAGATCAAGGATGCAATCGGAAGGGAATGGCAGCTCTCGACTGTACAGTTCGACTTCAACCTCCCCGAGCGCTTCGGCATGACATTCGTTGACAAGGACGGCGTCGAGAAGAGACCGTACATGATTCACAGAGCACTTCTGGGATCCATCGAAAGATTCTTCGGTGTCCTCATCGAACACTATGCAGGAGCATTCCCGCCATGGCTCAGCCCTGACCAGATTGCAATCATTCCTGTCGGCGAGATGGCTTATGACTATGCACGCGATGTCGAGAAGACACTCAGAAGTGAAGGTTTCAGAGTCACGACGGATCTCTCGGATGACAGAATGAACGCGAAGATCAGGAAGGCACAGAAAATGAAGACTCCTTACATGCTGATTCTCGGCGAGAAGGAAAGGGACGGCAGACTTGTTTCCGTAAGATACAGAAACGGCAGGCAGGAGAACCTCCTTCCTCTCGATGCATTCATCAAGAGTGTTCACGAGACAGTCGACAAGAAGGAACAGATCTGATTATTAACTTAAAGGAATAAGGGGTGTTCCGTCCGGAATGCCCCTTTTGATGACATATGACAAGTACAGAAGCACTGAATTACCTGAAGGAAAAGGATAAGTATATCACAACGCTCTCCCATATCGACGGAATACTGGGATGGGACATGGAGACTGTGATGCCCGAGAAGGGGGAAGAGGAAAGGGCCGGACAGATGTCGCTCCTTGCCGTTCTCATGCATGAAGCGAAAACCGGGGAGAAAGTTAAGGAAGCCGTAAATTCAATCGACCCGGACGAACTCTCCGATGCCGACAGGGCACTCGTGAGGGAGTGGAAGAGGGACATTCTCTTCAGCTCGAAGACGCCGTCACGTCTCGTAAGGGAGATGAGCGAGGCGACTGCGATGGCGCACGGCAGATGGCTGGAAGCAAGGGAAAAGAACGATTATTCCATATTCAAGCCTGCCCTGAAGAGAATAATCGACCTCAACAGGGAGTACGCATCCTGTATCGGCGACGGCTCCTATGATACGCTTCTCGACCTCTACGAGAGGGGAATGACAAGCGAAAAGCTGGATTCTCTCTTCAATCCTCTTGAGACTTCAATCCATTCAATAATGGACAGACTCGAGGGAAAGAGCGTCGACACCTCATTCCTGACGCTGCCTTACGATGCAAAGAAGGAAGAGGAATTCTGCTCTGTTGTTGCCCGAAAGATGGGATTCGATCTCAAGCGCGGTGCAATCGGCGTTGTCGCACATCCGTTCACGACGACTCTGGGATCTGATGATGTCAGGATATCTAACAGGTTCACGGACGAGAGCGTCACGGACCCGATCTTCTCCATCGTCCACGAGACAGGACACGCCCTCTACGAGCTTCATGCCTCCCTCAACAGTGAGATAAGAGGCACGTCGCTTGCTCAGGGTACCAGCATGGGAATCCACGAATCGCAGTCACGCTTCTGGGAGAATATGATGGGACACTCTCATGAGTTCTGGGAGTATTTCTATCCGACGCTCCAGACATACATGCCGCAGCTTGCGGATGTTTCTCCCGATGACTTTGTGCTTGCCCTCAATTTCCCGCGTCCCTCTGCAATCAGAGTCAACGCGGACGAGCTGACATACACGCTCCACATAATACTGAGATACAGACTCGAGAAGGCCCTCATCGGCGGTTCCCTCTCCGTTGACGATGTACCCGAAGCCTGGAACAGGGCCAGCGAGGATATCATCCGCTACAAGGTGAAGAGCGACAGTGAAGGCTGCCTTCAGGACAGCCACTGGGCAGGCGGCAGCTTCGGCTACTTCCCGACATACGCCCTCGGAAACCTCTACTCGGCAATGTTCCTGGATTCACTCTACTCCGAGTGCGGGAAGGAGAATGTCCTGAATGCCCTCCGGACCGGGGAGTTCTCCCTCATCACTGAATGGCAGGACAGCCGCATCTGGCACTGGGGCGCAGTATATGAGCCGGCTTCCCTTGTGGAGAGAGTATGCCATAAACCGCTCTCGGCAGAGCCCTTCACGAGATATCTTGAAGAAAAGTTCTCACGTCTTTATCTTTGACAGAGGAAGGTCAACTGAATATGAATTTACCTAACAAGCTTACTGTAACGAGACTCGTTCTCGTTCCTGTGTTTCTCATAGTATTCCTTATCGAAAAATATACATCCCTCAAGGTTCCGGCAATGGTCCTGATGCTTGTCATCTATGCTGTTGCCGAGCTTTCGGATCTTCTCGACGGAAAGATTGCAAGAAAATATAATCTTGTCACGGATCTGGGAAAGGTGATGGACCCGTTTGCGGACACCCTTACGCATATAACGTACTTCGTGTGCTTCCTGTCCCTTTCAATCATGCCGCTCTGGGCATTCATACTCATAATGTGGAGGGAATTCTCCATCCTCTTCATCAGAATGCTTCTTGCAAAGTATGCCGGAAAGGCAATGCCTGCGAACATATTCGGCAAGGCGAAGACCGTGCTCTATGCGGCAACGACGCTTCTGAGCTTTGTCTATCTTGCCCTCGATACGTTCTCGACGATTGATCTTTCTGTCTATTCGACAGTTCTCTACGTGTTCTTCTCGCTCTCTGCAGCGGCATCCGTGATGAGCTTCATCATCTACGTCAGGGAAGTTCTCAGAAGCAGGGCTCTCTCGGGGATGACGAGATGAGGGAGAGGGGACTCCCCTTCATCGGTTTCTCCGATGAGGAAAGAAAGAATATCGAGTACGTCATAAGCGACGTCGATGATACGATAACGAAGAACGGTAAGCTGTATCCCCTCGTTCTTGATGCGATGTACCGCCTCAAGATGAGCGGACGCACAATCATCCTCGTCACAGGCGGCAGCACGGGATGGGGCGACGCCTACATAAGACAGTGGCCCGTCGATGCCGTTATCTGCGAGAGCGGGGCCGTCATGCTCTGTCATGACAGGAACGGCGGCATAACGAGCATTATCAATCCCGCCATCAGAAAGGATGAAGTGATGGAAAAGAGACGCGCTCTCATCGAGCGTACGGCTCCCTATCCGTTCTCGTCGGATCAGTGTGCCCGCGTCTTCGATATAGCATACGACAAGGCCATGATGACGGACGGGGAAATCAGGACGCTGAAGAACATCCTCTCTGCCCACGGCGCACACTTTGCCGAGAGTTCCATACATATAAATGCGTGGTTCGGTTTATATAACAAGAAGAATGCCCTGAAATTCTTCATGGAGAAGTGCCTCTCGATAAAAGAGGAGGATTACCTCGTAAAGAGCATCTATCTCGGGGACTCCTTCAACGACCAGCCTCTCTTCAGATATATCCCCGTGGGCATCGGCATGCACACGGTAGAAGAAAGGAGAACGGACTTCGAATATCTTCCTTTATATATAACAACGGGAACGAGCGGCGACGGCTGGGTTGAAGTCGTCAATGCCCTTGTCGAGGGAAGGGAAGATGACAGGGAAGAAGAAGCGGAAAATACGGAAGAAAATGAAGAAAAAAATAATTGAAAAATATTTCTAATCCGTGTTGACAAAAATAAGGGAAAAAAAGTAGATTACTTAGGCACGCGGAATTAACGAGTGCGTTGTTTTTTTGATTTATCAGCGAAGGGAAGAGAAGATAAGAAGCTTGGAGAAAGAGCTTCTGTCAATTCAAAATACGAACAAAGGTAGATTAGGAATAAGAAGCCAAGAGTTTGTGAAGAGAGACAGATTGAACTAAAGCTAAAGTCCGTACTTCGGTACGGAAAATCCATAACGGAGAGTTCGATCCTGGCTCAGAACGAACGCTGGCGGCGCGTCT
>CAVFYD010000134.1:0-4233 GCA_963626615.1 Sphaerochaetaceae bacterium | reverse complement strand
CGAAGGCTGCAACTGTCGCATCCGTTATTCCCGGATATTCCCTTATCACCTTCTCAACCTCGCTCAGTTCTATCCTGAATCCCCTGATCTTGACCTGACTGTCGCGGCGGCCGATGAATTCCATGTTGCCGTCCTCGAGCCAGCGTACAATGTCTCCGGTGCGATAGAGAGTCTCATAACCCTTTTCATCACAGAAGGGATTAGGAATGAAGACCTCTTTCGTCTTATCCTCTCTTTTCCAGTAGCCGAGTCCTACCTGAAGTCCGCTTATACAGAGCTCTCCCGCTTCACCGACGGGAAGCTGTCTCATTGCAGAGTCGACGACATAGAGCTTTACATTCCCCAACGGCCTGCCGATGGGAAGACGAAGGCTGTCACTCAGAACCCTGTATGCCGTTACTGCCACGGTGCACTCTGTCGGACCGTAGAGGTTATAGAAACTCAGTCCCTCTGGAGGTGAGAGCGGAGTCAGCTTTTCGCCGCCGACGGAAAGATATTTCAGGCTGCGGGCCGAAGTGAAGAGCGCGAACTGTCTTCCCACCTGTGTCGTCATGAAGGCATGTGAGATTTCATTAACGGCAAAATAACGGTCGAGAGCGAAAAGATCCGGTCTTATCTCCTCCGCAAGGATATGCAATTCTGCACCGCTGAGAAGTGTCGGATAGGTGTCCATCATGTTTGCATCAAAGCCGAATGAGGCATAGGCTGCGACACGGCTGTCACTGTCGAGACTGACAAGACGCATGTATGAAAGGCAGTAGTTCACAATATTCCTCTCGCTGAGCATTGCACCCTTTGGCTTTCCGGTTGTCCCTGATGTGTAGAGTAGGATAAACGGATCAGAGGGAGATGGAGGCGGAGGAAGAGGGCCTTCGTCCAGCGTCCCGAATTCATCCGTAAAGAGGATATCTCCGCTGTAGGATGGAAGAAGATGCAATAGTTCCCTGTCACAGATAAGGGCCCTGGCTCCGGAATCCTCGACCATGAATGAAAGTCTCTCCTCCGGGTAACTGGGATCGAGAGGCTGGTAGGCAGCGCCGCTCTTGATTACACCCAGTGCCGCTGCAGGCATCCACTCACTACGGTTCATCATTATTGAAACGAAGTCACCCTTCCCTATTCCATCACGGTAGAGACGAGAGGCGATTCTGTCCGAAACAGAGTCGAGTTCACTGTAGCTCAATCGCCTGTTTTCACAGACCACTGCAATACGGCTACCGTTTCTCTTTGCGCTCTCGGAAAAGAGTTCAGCTATCGTCTGAGATGAAGGAAGGGGTGTTTGAGTATCATTGAAGCTTTCGACGAGAATGCGATCCTCCTCGCTCTGGAGAGCAATCTGCGAGAGGGTACGGCATTTTCCAAGTCCCGCGACGACTGAGATGAAAAGTCTTATAAAGCGTCGCATACTGCCTTCATTGTAGAGACTTGTCCTGTATCGGAGAACGGCACAGTCGTCCTTCACGCTCAAAGAGAGCTTGTAAGCGCACTCGGGGCCTTCTCCGAAGATGATATCCGGCCTCAGTCCCGTCTCCTTCTCTATTTCGTCAAAAGAAAAGTCACTGTGTCTTGAGTCTTCCTCCAGAGTCGAGGCGACAGAAGAAATAAAAGAGGAAACACTCTCCTCCTCGTTCCAGCTTACATGAACAGGCTGAAGGGATGAGGTAAGAAAAACCGCATCTGTGCGGCATGACGCCTTCCCGAGCGCATAGCCGAATGCGGCGATGAGAATGGCATCCGCATTTCCGGCAATGGAGAAATCCTGCTCTGTAACAGATGCGTATTGTTGAGTTTCACTGCTGTCCGGCTTGTCCACCGGAAGGAGGGAATCCGTATCGGTTCCCTGTATCTTGTCTATAAAATACCTTGAGTCTTCCTTCATCTCTTCTATGCCTCCCCGCATATGGAAATAATGTGGTTATCAACAGTAATCGTGCTGATTTTCCACTCTCTGGAATCAATATTCTGTATCAGAACGGGGCCTTGTTCCTCCATTCTGACCTCAAATGACCTCATGCTTCTCCCAAGCCCCACGCCCAAGGCTTTGAGAAAACTCTCCTTCTCTGTCCAGAGAGTTGTGAATGCCGTATCTCTGTCATCGCTCTTTTCTATTTCCTCAACCTCGTCAGAAGTGAACGAGAGAAGCGCCACATCACGCTCGTAGGGAATGACAGCCTCAATGTCACATCCGACTTCACTGTCCGAGAAGACGGCTACTGCCATGCTCCCGCCGTGAGAGATGCTGAAGTGAATGTCGGGATAACCTAAGAGAAACGGCTTGCCCCATGGGCCGTATGAAAAGGTCACATCTCTTTCCCTGAGTCCCCTCTCCTGAAGTGCCCTGTCCACGAGGACTCCCGCCGCAAGTGACAACATCCGGTCTTTCTCTTTCAGATAACGCCCCGCTTTCTCCCTTCGTAGAGAAGAGAGTCCGGCAATATCTTCATTTCTCAGGCTGTTTATGTTCATTGCATAAAGATTCGTCATTCTCATTCAGCTTACAGCTTTGAAGGTCCGTTTTCAACCTCGGTTCCAGATCAATGGAATGCAAAGCACGCTTAGCCTTGCACATGTAAAAGCAGAAGGGAGGAGAAAATCTGCAGTATCCGATTCAGCCTGAGGTGAAAGCGAATTATCGGACTTGAAATATTCTAGACTGCCTGTTTTCTGAACTGCAATGGAAACTCCCGGAAAACCTTATTCTGAAAGACAGGAGAGAATATCTCTCTTCTGTATTCTCGAAGATCCTTCCCGGGGACAAGGACCTGAAGAAAGAGCATAAGAAACAACAACGCTCTGAGAATTATAATCAAGAGGATGGCATAGTCGCTAAAGGCTGAGCTCCCCTGTTCGAAGTTGTACAAAATACTGAAAACCATCGGGATAAAGCTCAGAATAGACAGCGTAACAGATTACATATCATGCACACTTCAGTTCCATCTGATCTTCGGTGTAGATAATTACTTCTCTTCATCCGCTGAAAGGGAAACAAAACCGAAATACTACTTTGCGGACAACGGCATCCTGAACCTCTTTCTCATCTTCCAGGAGCCCGGACTCCCTGAGAATCTCACACCCCCCTCATCCTCCAGAGGAAATACGGGGGAGGCTTCCATTACCTGAAAAGCGATACTCTTGATGTTGACTTCTCTGTTCCAGATACAGGTGAGGCAATCCAGATGGCGTACTCAATCGAGAACATCTCGTCATAGGACTTCTGAAGGCAGCACGGACCGTCAGAAAGCACGATTATTCAGAATCATCACATACGCCCCAGCGGAGTGAATATCAGTGTAACACCAATCTGGAAATACGCCCTCGAGTCCTGGTTCCAGAAGCCGAAGTCTGCTTCGAGTGTTTGAAAACTCAGAGTTTCACATCCTCGAATTCGACGTTGAGCCCCATTTCCCGGCACTGTCTTCTAAGTTCATCGATGGAAATGTTGCCTTCCTTCATTGCCTTGATCATGCCCGGTCCGAAGGACATTCTCATCGGCCCAGGATTCGTCTTTCTCTGTATTTCGAAAAGCTCTTTCGGCGTCCAGCCGCGGTTGGCATAGAGGCGGGAGCTGTTTATGAAGTCAGAGACGAGCGACATGAGACAATTCGCTTTATCAAGCGGCATTTCGACTCCGACTTCGGTCAGCTTGTCAAAGAAGTAGCTGATCATCTCCTGCGCCGTAAGCCAGAGTGTGAAGGCTTCAAGCCTCAGATCCACCATGATACGCTCTGAATACGGTACCTCGACACTCTTTCTGAATGCTTCAAGAAGCTTTTCGTTCTTTGTCTTTCTGCCACCCTCCACTTCTCCGCTGAGCCACTGGATTTCGAATCTGTCGTGGCGGCTTAGGTGTATGAAATCGGAGAGTTTCTTACCCTTGTACGGAGAAGTTTCCATTATGGATCTGTTTCCAGAAAGCGGAGGAATCGTATCTGCAGTAGATACAAGATTCTCAAGATAGTCCCTCAGTGCCTTCTCTTCTTTGCTGATGACATGACCACTTATCGAAGCGAGGTTCTCGGGGACATAGAACGGCTTACCATTCTGCTGTTCTACGAGATTATAGAAGACATCACGTCCCATATCATCGTTTATCTCATTCAGAACAAGGAATCTCTCTCCGTCCGAACGCTTCTCCTTTGTGTAGAACTCGTCTATTTCGAAGATGCGGTAACTGTGCTCCTCCCGCCTTGCGATGGATGAGAATGCATAGATGTCCTTTCTCTGGAGCTTCAC
>CAVFYD010000133.1:0-4256 GCA_963626615.1 Sphaerochaetaceae bacterium | reverse complement strand
CGGGAAGACATATATCATAAGAAAGGTCCTTGAGGATACGGAATCTGACTGGGTCGAGTTCAATCTAATTGAACAGCCCTCCCTTGCCGTCAGCCTCCCGGGAGCCCGTACTGGTGACGATCTCGTCGCAATGCTTTCCCTCTTCACGGACAGGAAGCTTAAGAGAGGGAAGACTGTCATCTTCATTGATGAGGTGCAGAAATGTTCTGAAATCGGGACTCTCATAAAGTTCTGGTGTGATGAGGGAGATTTCAGATTCATCCTCAGCGGTTCTCTTCTCGGTGTCTCGTACAGGCACATAACCTCTGTTCCCGTGGGATACATGAAGATTCTGAAGATGTATCCTCTCTCCTTCAGGGAATTCCTGCAGGTGTACAACATGACTGATGAGCTTCTTTCATATCTCAGGAGGGCTTTCAGGGACAGAAGGCCCGTGAGTGAGGCTGTGCATTCACGTCTTCTTGAGGCGTTCAGGATGTATCTTGTGGTCGGTGGCATGCCCCAGGCTGTCGAAGAGTTCAGAGTCAGCCATGACCTCAGAAAGGTTGGTGATATCCAGAAACAGATTGTGACATTATACAGCAAGGATTTTTCACAGTATGAGGACTGGGAGAACAGACTATACCTTTCACGTATCTACGATCTGATTCCGGCTGAGCTCAGAGCACAGAACAAACGTTTTTCCGTCTCCTCAGTGAAGAAAGGGCTGGCGTATGAGAGGGGGCGGGAGGATTTTCTGTGGCTGACAGGGGCCGGAGTCGCTCTTCCTGTCTACAACGTCACTGCTCCCTCCGTTCCTCTTCTCCTCAACGAGAAGAGCAATCTCTTCAAGCTTTTCCTTTCCGATGTGGGACTTCTGACGAACATATACGGCAACGAGACCAGGATAGCAGTCCTGAATGAGGACAGGGATCTTAACTCGGGGGCAATCTACGAGAATTTCGTGTGCCAGGAACTCTATGCCTACGGCTTTACTCCCTATTACTACAATTCCAAGAAGATGGGTGAACTTGACTTCGTGATCGAGTACGGCGGAAAGACTCTTCCCCTCGAGATAAAGAGCGGCAAGGATTATTACCGGCATTCGGCTCTTGACAACATACTGGGCGTGAAGGATTACGCTATTGACGAGGCTTTTGTCTTCGCCAACTCGAATGTCAGCGTCAGGGGTAATGTCGTGTACTATCCGATATATATGCTCATGTGTCTCGAGAGTGATGCTGAACTCCCCTCTCCCGAGCCTTTTGACTTTTCCAAAATCCCTCTCTGAATTTCTGTCAAATCCCTTCTTTCTGTGCTATTGTTGAGAAAGGAGAAAACAATGGAAATCAACAGATACATCGATCATACACTTCTTGCAGCAGATGCTACAGAAGACAGAATCAGGAAGCTCTGCGCTGAGGCGAGAGAATATAAATTCGCATCGGTATGCGTAAATTCATGCTGGGTTAAGTTCTGCGCCGAAGAGCTCAGGGGCAGCGGCGTCAGCGTATGCACTGTCGTGGGCTTTCCCCTCGGTGCCATGAGCACGAAGGCGAAGGCATTCGAAGCCGAATGCGCTGTCTCGGACGGCGCCGACGAAGTCGATATGGTAATCAACATCGGGGCTCTCAAGGACGGCAGATACAGCGAAGTCGAAGACGACATCGCTGCTGTAAAGAAGGCCTGCGGAAAAAAGCTGTTGAAGGTCATCATCGAGTGCTGTCTTCTCACAGAAGCCGAGAAGGTCGAGGCATGCGAACTCAGCGAGAAGGCAGGTGCCGACTACGTAAAGACGAGTACGGGATTCTCGAAGAGCGGGGCTACGGCTGAAGATGTCGCCCTCATGAGACGCACTGTCGGAACACGCCTTGGCGTGAAGGCTGCCGGCGGCATAAGAGATGCAGAGACTGCGAAGAAGATGATCGAGGCAGGTGCCTCGAGGCTTGGCTGCTCTGCAGGCATTGCAATCATGAAGGGACTCGAGTGATGCCGAATACAGAATCATCACAGTCGAGTGCGGATTTTCTCAAATCCCTCGGCTTTCCGACTCTGACAGTTCACGATACGTTCCAGCACTTCGACTTCACTCTTCCCGGGAGGAGAGTTCTTCTCATAGGTCCGATGGGATCGGGGAAGACGGAGTATGCCGCACGTGTCTGGAGAGATGCGCTCGTTGCTAGAAGCAAGGGCGGGAGTGTCGCTCCCGCAACGAGCACGGGGCTCAGGGACAGAAGGAACGTATTCTTCATCCGCACTGTCATTGACGGCGCAAGGTTCACAGATTACCCCGAGGACGCTCTTGCGTACCGCTCGGGTTATGTCCGGTGCGGTGAGAATATTGCCCGCGTGAGGGACAGTTTCGATTTCGAGCAGGTTCTGAGGGACAATCCGACTGTGGGAACATTCATCATCGATGAAGCTTCCTTCTTCGATGAGAGACTTGCGTATGTAGCGCGTAACTGGGCTGTCAGCGAGGGTTGCATGTTCGTATTCCCGACGCTTGTTCTGAACTTCCGCCGCGAGTTCTTCAACTCCACTGCACGTCTCATGCTCGATATCGCAACAGACGTGCTCCCGCTTACGGCATACTGCGAGGAGAAGAGCTGTCTTTCATCTGCATTCTACACCTACAGATATTATCTCGTGGACGGAAAGGAGTGCCCGGCACTCTATTTCGATCCCCTCATCGTCGTCGGCGGTGACAGAGTCAAGGAAGGGGGAGTGGAGCCCAACTACGCAGCCCGCTGCGACAGGCACCACTACCTCCCGGGTAAGGAGTACACATTCTTCACACTCAAGCCTCTCGGCCTTGATGCCGGCAAGGGAGATGTCACGGGCCTCATGAAGGAACTGGGGGCCCTCAAGGATGATATTGAATCATCGCTTTTATACGAATCGCTTTATAACAGATACAGGGAGGACCCGAACGGGGAAACTTACCTTAATTCGCTTCTTCCCGTACACATTGCGGAGAAGGCCCTGGCATACCTCTTCTGCGAGCAGAATCTCATAAGCGAGATTCTCCTGAGGAGAATTGTCGATGAGCTTTCCCTCGACAGGGAATATCTTGAGAAGACACTGAGGGAGAACAGGAGACCTGTCTCCTTCGAGGAACAGTATCTATTGTAGGAGGATAATATGGACAATGAGACAAAAAGCCTTGAAGAAAAGATGACAGATTCCACCGAGGTCTACTCGGGTCGTCTTCTTCATGTATATAAGGACAATATCATACTTCCCAACGGAAAGAAGAGCACACGCGAGCTCATCCGCCACAACGGCGCAGTTGCCGTCGTTCCTCTTCTCGACAACGGTTCCGTCATTGCCGAGCATCAGTTCAGATATCCCTTCGGAAAGGTGATTGTCGAGATACCCGCAGGAAAGCTCGATTCCCCCGATGAGGACCATCTTGAAGCTGCAAAGAGGGAACTGAGGGAGGAGACAGGCTACACAGCCTCCGACTGGACTGAAATCGGCTTTGTCTATCCTAGTGTAGCCTACACGACGGAGACTATCTGGCTCTATCTTGCGCGGGGCCTCAGAAAAGGGGAGAGGGAACTCGACGAGGATGAATTCCTGAACGTTGTCGAGATTCCTCTCAAGGAATTCGTCGACATGATCATGAGAGGCGAAGTCGGGGACAGCAAGACCCAGACAGCCATCCTCAAGACTGCACGCATCGTCGGTGTATGACTAAAGGCTCCTGGTGGAATATATCCCTCAGGAGCCTTTCTCATTCATGAAGTCTGAAATGCCAGGACAGGAAGTAGTGACAGAATGTTTCACAGGACTGAAACGCCACGCATCTCTGTGACTTCAGTCCGTGCGTTAAGTTCAGCGAAAGTGTGAACGTAATTAAATTCGCTCTTTGATAAGATTCCCGACTTCAGGGAGCTTAAGGATAATGCTCAGTCTTTCTGTAATGTAGCTGTTGAGTTCTCAGACAATCAGTTCCGGACAGACGGAATATCCGGATGAAGGGGAAAGACTGCGGCGTTTGAGGTCCCGGGATAACCGGAAAGTTTCGGGTCTGCCGAGAGTCTGTGTTTCTTCTTATGGACTCTGTGATGAGTGGCTGTAAAGGAAACCCTGACAACCAGTTCTTACTGAAATTCATTTCTTCATGAAACAGCTTCCGGATATGCCTCTCGAGAGACTTGTCTGCATATCCGACAGGAAATTCCAGTCCTTCCGGATTCTCCGAAGATCACCGGTTTCAGGGAATCATACCCTCGGGGAAAACGATAGCGTAAAATGAGATTGTACTGTAAGAT
>CAVFYD010000132.1:0-4367 GCA_963626615.1 Sphaerochaetaceae bacterium | reverse complement strand
GCCAGGGGTGAAGCAGAAGGCAGAGCAGAAGGCAGAGCAGAAGGCAGAGCAGAAGAACGTATATCGCTGTTGTCCGGTCTTGTTCATGACGGTCTGATTACTGAAGCAAAGGCTGCCGAGAAGGCAAATCTTTCAGTCTTGGAATTCAGGAAGCTTGCAGCTCGCTACTCCTGATATCAAATCCTGTACTGCAGGAAGGTGGAGAGCTTTCCCCTGCAGCAGAAAGCCCCCTGAGGGAATAACTTCCCGGGGGCCTTTTTCTCGAAAGAGAAGATGCCATCTGTTCTCCTTACAGTGGCATCCGGAAATGTGTGTTCAGCGTCGGGCTTTATTTGAAGGTCTGCCGGTAGCAGTATTCGAATCCGTAACCGAATATCTTGAAGAGGTATGTGGATGTCTCTCCGCCGTCCTCGATTGTAATGTGCATCAGGACAACCCTGTTCTCGACGAGAGCCTCGAAGAGGTTGAGGGAAGATGAGAGCGAGATGTATCTCGTCTTGCTGTCGTATGTCCCGGCCCCGAGTCCTATCTCCTTATTGTCTGCAAGAATCTTGACTGTGATTGATGCTCTCTTGCCGTTTTCGAGGGAGAGGAGTTTCTCTCCGTCTTCGAGAAGTTCAATCTTCACGTCGTCGCGGTCACACATGACAGTTGCCTTGAGAGAGGCATCCTTCACGCTGTCATCCGTATAGGTTCCGTCACAGACAGTCTTTATATAAGGAACACCGGTTGATTTCTTGAAGTCGTTGAGGTAGTAGGCCTTCCTCCAGGAGCCGTAGTTGCCCTTGGCGTCGACGTCTTCCATGTAATCCTCTCCGGACTGTGCCTTCCCCAGGCTCAGACAGCCGGTGAATGAGAACAGTACAATGAGAACTGTAAGCACAACAAATAATCTCTTCATGATAAAAATAACCCCGTAGCGTAATACTAAAACAGCGGAACAAAATGCTCAAATCAAATAATGTAAAGTAATGTAAAGAATTATTTACGTTCAAATCGGGGAAATCCCTTCTTCTGGCGTTTACTCTGCCTTTTATCCGGAAAAGGCGGGAGAGCCAATCATTTTCCCCGGAGTTCTCTGAGTATCTGATCTATATCACCGGTAAGACAGATGGATCTGTCACGGATGAGAGACGGACACAAAGCCTCTTTCGAGTTTATGCATGCGTAGACTGCATTTTCATTCGACGCCGTCATCTCCCAGAACGGGTATTTTATGATTCGGGGTGTGTTGTATCCGACTCCGAGCTCGAGAAAGAGTATTCTCCATCCCTCTCCTGTTTTCAGGAAGGTCTCATACCTTTCCTCAGCCGCCTTCCATCCCTCATCCTCGACGAAGCTGTCGTCGGCACGGAGATTCATCTTCATCTCTCTTCCGCATCGGGGACAGTGCGGAATGAGATAAGACGGAATTCTCATGTTCTTCTGCTCGGCGTACATTCTCCTGACAGCTTCCTCGTTGTCATATGTCTCCTCACTGCATGGAGTGCTGCACTGCCAGAGGCCGTAGTCCCCCTGCGTGCAGAAGAGCCTTTTCCTGTCGAAGCCTGCCTTCTGGAAACAGTGGTCCACATTCGTAGTTATGACGAACCAGTCTTTTCCGTCGAGAATATCAAGAAGAACGGAATACGTATCCTTCGGGGGATCCGTGTATCTGTTGATGAAGATGTATCTGCTCCAGTATGCCCATTCCTCCTGTGGTGTCGGGAAAGGGTAGAAGCCCCCCGAATACATGTCTCTGAAGCCGTACTCCGCTATGAAGTCACTGAAGTACCGCTTGAAGCGCTCTCCCGAATATGTGAAACCCGCGGACGTGGATAGCCCCGATCCGGCTCCGATTACTATGCTCTCCGCATCCGTGACGGCTTTCCTGAGGTCTGTGATGCTGTTTCTTTTACCCGTGAGTTCTTTCAGGAACATACGTTCTCCTTACCGGCATATGAGTAACTCAATATTGTCTTTTTTGCAGATCTGTCATTGGACTCCAGGGGGTACAGATAATCTGTCAGGCACTGCTGGCTGATGTAAGTCCGGAAATATACGGGAGACGGAATGACGGACTATCCTGGGGTGTGGTAGGAATAGTGCAAAAGTATGACAAAAGCGATTTTTGTCACTGTTAAGTTTATGTAAAGACGGAAGTTGCAGGTCGGATATGTGAAAAAGTGACATTATTTGAATACGTTTTTATCCAATGAGTGAACGTTATAATTTTACCGATTCACGACAGAATTTTATCCGTATGAATTCCAGAAAAAATGTCACTATCACAGAATTCGGAGCCAGGGGGGACGGCTCCTGGGACAACTCGAAGGCCTTCGAGGAGGCTTTCAGAGACGGCGGTGTGACTGTTACTGTACCTTCCGGTATATGGCTTACGGGCCCGATTACACTCAAGTCGGATTCCACTCTCGTCATCGAGAGCGGTGCTGTCATAAAGTTCATACCCGAGCCAGAACGCTATCTTCCCGTATATACAAGATGGGAGGGCGTGAGGTGCTATGCGATGCATCCGCTACTCTATGCGGAGAATGCCGAGAACGTGACTGTGGAAGGTGACGGTGTCATCGACGGCAGCGGCAGAAGATGGTGGGAGCTTCTCTGGGACAAGAAGAAACGTAATGCAGGTCCCGAGACGGAGTACGAGAAGAGGCTTGCCTCCCTCAACCCCGGCTACGAGAGGGAGCCTTCTGGCGGCGGCGGAAGGCAGATGCAGTTCCTGCGTCCGGCTTTCGTACAGTTCAACAACTGCAGCGGTGTCACGCTCAGGGGAATAAAGATAATCGAGTCCCCGTTCTGGACTGTTCACCCAATTTTCTCGCATAACGTGAAGATAGAGGGTATCACGATATTCAATCCCTCTGACAGTCCCAATACCGACGCCATCGACATCGACTCCTGCACGGATGTCTCGATAACACACTGCTACATCAACGTCGGAGATGACGGTATCACGATAAAGAGCGGAGCCGGAGAGGACGGAATCAGGGCAGACAGGCCCACATACAACGTCCTTGTCGACTCATGTACGGTATCATCGGCACACGGCGGTGCCGTAATCGGAAGCGAGACGGCTGCCGGAATCAGGGATGTTGTCTTCTCCAACTGTTCATTCATCGGAACCGACAGGGGAATAAGGATAAAGACAAGACGCGGACGCGGCGGCACAATCGAGAACCTCACGTTCCGCAACATTTCGGTTGACGGATGCCTGTGTCCGTTCACATTCAATATGTATTACAGGTGCGGTGCAACGGACGACGGCGTTTTCTCCCTCGATCCGCTTCCCGTCGCTCCCGATACTCCCCGTATCAGGAACATACTGATAGAGAACGTCACGGCAACGGACTGCAGAAGCAGTGCCGGTTTCATCGTGGGACTTCCGGAGTCCCCGATCGAGGATGTCACGATCCGTTCCTCATTCTTCTCCGTAAACACGGCGTCGGGAGAGGAACCGAAGGAGGCGGAGATGTACCGCGGACTTCCGGATGTGAAGGAGAAGGGCGTCAGGGTGCGTTTTGCGTCCCTCAAGCTCGAGAATGTCGTAGTCGAGGGAGTGAAGAAACTCCTCGTCGAAGAGTAAAAGTGTACATTGCACGATTCTGACAACTCTATGAACAGTTACGACTACTGTTTGCGGACCGGAAAAGTGCAATTTAAGATTTACTGCAGGTTGTAAAAAGAGTGATGGAGAGAGAAAGAAGTCTTACGGGCTACAAGTCAGCTGACCTGATGATCTGGGTTGTCATGCTCGGAGTGTTCGAGACTCTTGTATCGAAGGCGGGCTCGTCCTGGTTTCAGAATCAGCCCTATATTCTTTCCCTCGTTCCCGCACTCTCTGTTATAATCTACATGAGATGGTCACTCTGGGGTGTCATGTATGCCGCCATCGGAGGGCTCTTCACGTCGCTGGCGCTGTCAGCGGGGTGGAAGCAGATGATTGTCTATATTATCGGGAACATGCTTTCTGCGGCGGTATTCCTGCTCATGAAGGCTCTCGGTAAGGAAAGGGTAAGAACGAGCTTCTTTCTTTCGGCATTGTGTGCTGTCCTTACGGCGCTCCTGATGCAGACGGGAAGGGGCCTTGTGTCGCTTTGTATGGGGAACGGCCTCTCGGGGGTGGTTGATTTCATCACCACCGATGCCCTCAGCGGAGTATTTGCGGTGATAATCACTTCGATAGTCCGCCACAGGGACGGTGTTTTCGAGGACCAGATAACATACCTGGTGAGACTGAAAAGAGAAGAAGAGGAGAAGAAGAATGAAGGTCACAGCTTCTGATTATCTTGATTATGATGAAAGTACCGGTACCTGGCACGAGAACAGTGAACAGAAGGTAAGGGACGATGTGGAGAAGCACTACTGGC
>CAVFYD010000131.1:0-4367 GCA_963626615.1 Sphaerochaetaceae bacterium | reverse complement strand
TGTTCTAACCTGTCAATTCCTCTTCCTGGAAGACATTACATACAGAAGATAGAGGCCGCTTAATGTACGGTTTTACCCACAGACATACATGAAGAGCCAATATAAGACACATTTTCTTTCACTTTTCTTCCTCTCTCACTTACAATGTAAACAGTTCAGGAGAAAGAGATGAGAGAGATAAATCTTGGCGGCGAATGGAAAGTCAGAGCAGCAGAGATTGAAGCCAACAGATACGGCATAACAAGCGATAAGGAATACGGCATGACAATCCCGGGGGACCTCTATTCGGCCCTTATCGAAAGCTCGGCAATTCCCGATCCCTACTGGGGAAAGAACGAACTGGATGTTCTCTTCATAGGACGTGGTGAATGGGAAGCCAGGAAGGAGTTCACCTGGAAAAAGAAGGGAGAGAAGGCATTTCTGAGATTCGAGAAGCTCGACACTGTGACAACCGTCCTCCTTAACGGCCGCCACGTTGCCGATACCGATAACATCCACAGAATCTATTACTTCGATGTGACTGATTATCTTGAGAAGGGAAAAAACACACTCACCGTCATCTTCCACTCCGCGGAAAAGGAAGCTGAAAGAAGGAACAGCATTCTTCCATATCCCGTTCCCTGTTCTCTCTATCCCAACGGTTCCCCGCACCGTAATCTTGTGAGAAAGACGCAGTGTGCCGCAGGCTGGGACTGGGGACCGTGCATCATGACAGCAGGAATGTACGTCACGCCCGTAATCATCGAGACAGATTCCCTCATTCTGAAGGACTTTGCCGTCATAGTGAAGAAGACAGAAAGCAAGTGGGAACTCGAATATGAATTATATCTATCAGGTATAAACAATAACGGTACTACGAACATTACAGTAACCCTGCTTGGTAAGGAATACTGCCTAAGCGTGAAGAACAGAAAAGGAGACTTCACATTCCGTAAGAAAATCACCATTTCTGACGACTTGGTATCTCTCTGGTGGCCCTCCGGCATGGGAAAACAGAAGCTCTATGAAACAACGGTCACAATCGGAGGCTGCACAAAAAAAAGAAGAATCGGTTTCAGGACACTCTGCGTGAAGAACAATGTAACGATGGGAGGAAAGGAACTTACAGTCTGTGTAAACGGAAAGGATGTATTTCTCAAGGGCTCCAACTGGATTCCTCTCGATGCTCTTCCCTCCCGCATGACAAAGAAGCGCTACGACAGGATTCTCTCCGATGCCGTGAAGGCCAACATGAACGCACTCCGTATCTGGGGTGGCGGCTGGTATGAGATGGACGACTTCTACGATGCAGCCGACAGATACGGTATCCTCTTATGGCACGACATGATGTTCGCATGCTCGACGTACCCCGCAGAGGAATGGTTTTTATCATCTGTCGAAAAGGAGCTCACCGACCAGATAAGACGACTCAAGACAAGACCGTCTATCGCACTCTGGTGCGGCAACAACGAGGACCTCGGAGCACTGGGCTGGTATGAGGAGACAAGAGAAAACAGAGAAAGGTACCTCAAAGACTATGAGAAGCTGAATGAAGGTACTGTACAGAGAGTAGTTCAGAAGGAGGACCCTTCCAGAATCTTCTGGCCTTCGAGTCCCTGTGCAGGCCCCGGAGACTACAGCGACAACTGGCATAACGACGGAAACGGCGACATGCACTTCTGGTCGGTCTGGCATGAAGGAAAGGACTTCGATTTCTACCACAGTGTAAAGCCTCGTTTCTGCTCCGAGTTCGGCTATCAGTCGTTCTCCTCACCTTACACTGCATCTTCATTCTGTCCCGATGACGAAAGATACCTCACGTCCCCATCAATGCTCCACCACCAGAAGAACGAGAGCGGCAACGAAATCATGATAAAGGAGTTCGGACGGCTTTTCACTCTCCCGGATGAATTCGAGGACGGACTCTATCTTTCCCAGGTGCAGCAGGCCCTCGCGATAGAAACGGCCGTCACATACTGGCGATCCCTCATGCCCTATTGCATGGGAACACTCATCTGGCAGCTCAACGATGTCTGGCCAGTGGCCTCATGGTCGAGTATAGAATACAGCGGGAGATGGAAACCGCTGCAGTATGCTATAAAACATTTCTATGCTCCTCTGGCTCCTCTTCTATACAAGATGGATGGAAAAATCTCAGTAAAGGCCATCAATGACACAGGAAAGGGAAAATGGACAAGAATAACCGTAAGGGAGATTTCCTTCAGCGGAGACGTCAGGGCAAAGAGAGAATACCGCACTCTTATCCCCAGCGGGACTGTCATTACACTTGAAGATATCCCATCTGACCGAACGGATGAATTCGTCACTGTCGAACTCGTCTCCGGCGGGGTAAAGGAGGAGAGATTCCTCTTCTTCAATAAGCCGAATGAAGAGAAAATCGGAAAGAGCGGACTAGAACTGAAGAAGATTGAGAAAAAGGACGGAAGATTCGTCCTCACGCTCTCGTCAGAAAAGCCGGCATTCTTCTGTCTTCTCGACACGAAGACAAGCTGCGGCCACTTCAGCGACAGCTACATCTTCATTCTTCCGGGAGAGGACAGAACGGTAACCTTCACCCCTGAAGAAAAAGATCTTCTTCCGGACGAACTGGAAAAAGACCTTGTACTCTGGGATGTATCGAAAGTTCTCTCCTAATCCCACTCGAGGGGAGAGCAGACAAGATTGAGGTGGAAACAGAGATCGTAGAGGGCTTTCCTCCTGCTCTTTATTTCCTTCCAGTCCTTCTCTTCTCCTCTCCATAGGTTCTCGGCAAGGATGAAGGATCGCGGGAAGAGCATGAGCTCGGCTTCCCTTCCGCTCTCTATCTTCTCGCACCAGAGATTGCACTGCGCGCCGAGAATGAGCTTTCTCTTCTCTTCATCAAGTTCCTTCATCAAGATATCGAGATTGAAGATGTCGCGGGGAGTACATACCGAGAGATTACCCTTCTCCCAGTCGTCTCCGGACGGATAGCGGTCAAGGTAACAGCCTTCTGTCTGAGGGCAGAGAATGACCTCATGGCCCAGGCTGGTGGCTTTTCTCGCACCCTCCAGTCCCCTCCAGGACATCACGACAACACCCTTGTCGACTCCCTGAGCATCCACCACCTCGTCCCAGCCTATGGCTCTCTTACCGTATTTTCGTACAAGAGAAGAGACCTTTGTCGTGAACCAGCCCTGGAGATCGTCAATGTTGTCTATGCCTTCTTTTTCCATGAGGGCAAGACACTCCTCGTTCTGTGCCCACTGCACATGCGGACACTCGTCTCCCCCGATATGGATGTATTCACCATGAAAGACGGAGGCAAGAGTTTTGAATGCCTTGTCAAGGAATGTCCAGAGAAAGGGAGAGGCGGGATTCATCACATTCTCGAATACACCGTAATTGCTCTGTACAGGAATCTCCTTACCCGTACATCCCATCTCGGGATATGCCGCAACTAGGGCCTCTGCATGCCCCGGGGTCTCTATTTCGGGTATGACCGTAATACCGAGAGAGGTGCAGTATCTTTCGATTTCCCTCAGATCGTCGAGTGAATAGAATCCGCCGGATACATGATTGTTATCATCATTTTCGTATCTGAAGCGCTTTGAGGAGATGCTTTCAAGGCGCGGATATCCCTCGACAGGGAAGCGCCAGCCCTGGTCATCCGTAAGATGGAAATGGAAATAATTGAAGCCTGTAAGAGCAAAGGCCCTGATTATCCTTTCAAGCTCATTCACGGAGAAGAAGTACCTGACACAGTCGATATGGAATCCCCTGTATTTCACTGCGGGAGAATAGAATTCGAATGAACAGACGGGAAGTTTTCCCTCATAGAGAAGAGAGAGAACCTCCACGTAGTTACCTCCCTGTCTGACTTCGTCGTCGCCACTGCCATGGATGACTATTTCATCAGGACAAATTGAGACACTGTTGACTGAAGAGCCGGTTATCTTCGTTATCTTTGACGGCTTTTCAATAAGAATTTCGGCCTTTACGTCCCTGCTTTTAATTGAAGGAACAAGGAGTTTGTCGATATAGTACATGCTCACCTCTCTGATTCAGTATTAAGGGCAGGCCGAACGACCTGCCCCAGGGATTAACAATATCTTATATTACTTTCCGATATAAGCATACCATGCTTCGTTGACAGTCTTTGCAGCCTCTGCAACTGTTGTGCTTCCGAGACCGATTTCAGCGAGAACAGTATTGATGACTTCGTAGACAGCAGGATCGAGGACGCCGTCGATAACCGGTGTAGCAACTTCGATTCTGTTGTACCAGTCAGCTCTCTTTGCTACGAGCGGCTCGAGGTTGTTCTCTTCACAGACCTTAGCAACGTCGATTGTTTTGAGTGACGGGAATGCAGCACCTGTTGTAAGTCTCCATGTCTGAGCATATTCGCC
>CAVFYD010000130.1:0-4425 GCA_963626615.1 Sphaerochaetaceae bacterium | reverse complement strand
ATTGAAATCAGTCAGAAATCAGAACATTTCATCGTTTACGACTACGATATCCTTATCGACTGTTTCCTTGAGATATCTTTCAACGCCGTTGGAGAGAGTCATCTGGCTCATAGGACAGCCTGCACAGTGGCCGTGAAGCTTCACATGGACGATTTTTCCTTCAATCTTTTCTACCGATATATCGCCTCCGTCATTCTGAAGTGCCGGGCGAATTTCATCTATTGCTGCGATGATCTTTTCCTTCATCTTTTTATGCTCCTTATTGAGTAGGATTTGTTGCTTTGATTAGAATATCAATCAGCTGTGGAAGGGTCAACTTCTTCCTATAATAGTTCGGCTTTTTTACTGACATTTCCTTCTTTTGAGGCTATATTTTATATCATGTCGCGGAAGATTATTTTCTATAACCAGAAAGGTGGCGTCGGAAAGACTACAGCAGCTGTGAGTCTTGCTTCTGTTCTGGCTGCAAAAGGCTTTAAAGTTTTATTGATTGATCTTGATGCTCAGGTGAACCTTACTCATGCAGTATCGGGAGATCCGAAAAAGGCTAATATCTATCAGGTCATAACAGGCCAGGTTGACGCAAGGGATGCTGTGCAGTCGACTCTTTTCCAGAATCTGTATCTTATTCCGGGATCTCTGGACCTTGCAGGTCTTGCAATCGAACTTGTAGAGGAAGATAACAGAGAGCAGTTCCTCAAGAAAAGCCTCTCTGTCATCGATAACGACTATGATTATATTCTCCTGGATTGTCCACCGTCTTTAGGTCTTGAAACTGTTAATGCCCTCTGCTGGTGCGATGATGTGATTATTCCTTTACAGTGTGAGTATTTAGCTATGGAAGGTCTTAATCTGATAATGAGAACTATTACTAATATCAAGAAGACTGTCAATCCTTCCATCCGCATACTCGGTATCCTGTTCACAATGTACAGCAGACGCATAAGGCTGAATCAGGATGTTGTCGATGACATTTCCGAATACTTCCCCGACCTTGTATTCAAGACAATCATACCCCGTTCCTCGAGGCTGGCTGAGGCTCCGTCGCACGGACTTCCGATAAACTATTATGACAAATCGTCGGCAGGCGCCAAGGCATTCGTTAAATTAAGTGAGGAGGTGATTAACCGTGGCTAGTGACAAGAAGAGAGGACTCGGAAAGGGAATAGGATCCCTGATGAGCGGTTTTGATTTCGATACACAGACAGAAGACATTCTTACAAAGACCATCAACGAAGAGACAAAGCAGAACAGGATGGCCATTGTTCAGATTGATGTTTCACGAATCAGGACCAATCCCAATCAGCCGAGAAAGTACTTTGATGAAGATGCCCTCAAGGAACTTGCAGAATCAATAAAGACTCAGGGAATCATCCAGCCACTCACTGTCGAGGAGATAGCTCCCGGAGAGTTTTCCATTGTGGCCGGTGAGAGAAGATACAGGGCTGCAAAGATGGCAGGTCTCGAGAAGGTCCCTGCCATTGTCATGACTTTCACCGATGTGCAGAGAATACAGGTATCGCTCATAGAGAACATACAGAGGGAGAACCTCAACGCAGTGGAAGAGGCCCAGGCTTACCAGTATCTCATCGACAAGACCGGATACACACAGGAGACTGTCGCGGAGAAGGTCGGTAAGAGCAGATCTACCATCACTAACTCCCTGAGGCTTCTTGCTCTTTCGGATCAGGTCAAGGATGATATCGTATCGGGAGCAATGACTGCGGGTCACGCCAGGGCGATTCTTTCTCTAGTCAATCCTGCTGACAGACAGCTTCTGAGAGACAAGATTGTGCATGACAACCTCTCTGTCCGTGATGCTGAAGCTCTGGCCAACTCATACAACAAGGGCCACAAGCTAATTTCGAAGAGAAAGGGCGGCCAGAAGGATGAGGAAGTCGGAAAGGTGGAAGAAAAGTTCACCTCATCTGTCGGTGCGAGGTGCGAGATAAAGGGAACGCTCGACAAGGGTAAGCTTGTAATCAAGTACAGAAGTGCATCCGACCTCGAGAAGCTTTATGCATTACTGAGTAAAGGTGAAATTCTTTTTGAAGAGTAATTATATATAATAAAAGGATATAAACATGAAAGACGGACTTTATGCTGTTTTAAAGACAAAAAAAGGAAACATAACACTTGAACTGGAATACAGGAAGACGCCGATGACGGTCTGCAATTTCGTGGGCCTTGCAACAGGCGTCCTCAATCTCGAGAATCCCGGTAAGCCCTTCTATGACGGACTCACGTTCCACAGGGTAATCGATAATTTCATGATCCAGGGCGGATGCCCCAAGGGAAACGGAACAGGAGGCCCCGGATACAGATTTCCCGATGAATTCGATCCGTCCCTCAAGCACACCGGCCCCGGCATTCTCTCCATGGCAAATGCAGGTCCCGGCACCAACGGCAGCCAGTTCTTCATCACTCACGTCGAGACTCCGTGGCTTGACGGCAAGCACACTGTCTTCGGCCATGTAGTCGAGGGACAGAATGTAGTCAACAGGATAAAGCAGGGAGACAGAATCGATTCAGTCGAGATTCTCCGTGTCGGAGCAGATGCCGAGGCATTTGATGTCAGCAAGGAGTCCTTCACGAAATATGTCCAGGAGGCCGAAGAAAAGGTTACAAAGGCACGCGAAGAGGCAAACAGGAAAATACTCGACGAAATAAAGGCGCGCTATCCTGAGGCCGTTAAGACGGCTTCAGGGCTGATGTATGTCGTCGACAGACCGGGTGACGGCGGTGCCTCTCCGAAATTCGGCGGCAAGGTGACGGTACATTACGAGGGAAAGCTTCTCAACGGGAAGATCTTTGATTCGTCATATCTCAGAAAGGAGCCCACATCCTTCAGAATCGGTGAGGTTATTGAAGGCTGGAACGAGGCTCTCGTCACGATGACGAAGAACGAGAAGAGAACACTCATCATCCCGCCCGAGCTCGGTTACGGCGAATACGGCTATCCCGGAGTCATTCCTCCGAATGCCTATCTGATCTTCGAGGTCGAGCTGCTTTCTTTCTAAGGAGTCACTAGTGAAGAACACCACTGTTTATGTCTGCAGGGAGTGCGGTAGAGAAGAGTCCAAATGGACAGGACGATGTCCAGACTGCGGAAGCTGGAACAGCTTCGAGGAAAGGAGTGTCACTCCCCAGAAGAACAGTGCAGATAAAACGAAGACCGTGATAGATGACGGTGTGAGAACCCTCAGCGAGGTTCCTTATGAGAAGACGCTGAGGGTCTCGTCACGCATGGATGAGCTCGACAGAGTCCTCGGCGGAGGCGTCATGCGCCCCTCCTCCGTGCTTGTCGGAGGAGAACCGGGAATCGGAAAGTCGACGCTGATGCTTCAGCTGATATCGAACCTGTCCGAATATGCTCCGGTTCTCTATATTTCGGGAGAGGAGTCCCCTTCTCAGGTGAGACTCAGAGCTGAGAGGCTCAATCTTCCCACAGACAGAATACAGATTTACTGCGATACAAGGCTTGAAGCACTCGTCGAAACAATCGAGAGAATCAAGCCGGGATACATTGTAGTCGATTCAATCCAGACTCTCTCCTCATCCCAGTCGGAGTCCTCTGCGGGCTCTCCAAACCAGATCAAGACATGCTGCATGGAACTCTCCGTCAGGGCGAAGAAGACAGGCTCTGCAATCTTCTTCATCGGCCACGTGACGAAGGACGGCATCATAGCAGGCCCGAAGATTGTCGAGCACATGGTAGATACCGTGCTCTACTTCGAGAGTGCCGAGAACGGCATAAGACTGCTGCGTGCCTCGAAGAGCAGATTCGGCAGCGTCGATGAAATCGGACTCTTCGAAATGACGGCAACAGGTCTCAGAGGCGTTAAGGATCCATCGCTCATATTTCTCTCCTCAAGGGAGAATGACTGCGTTCCTCCCGGAATAGTCTTCACACCGGTCGTTGAGGGCAGCAGGACATTCATCGTTGAAATCCAGGCCCTCATAGTCGAGGCCAGAAGCGGCTATCAGCGTATATATTCGGACAAGGTGGACAGTAACAGGATCAACAGGGCAGAGGCCATTCTACAGCGTCATGCAGGGCTGGATCTCTCTAAGGATGACATCTATGTGAATGTTGCAGGAGGCGTGAAGCTTTCTGAGGCAAGCATAGACCTTGCCCTCGCCCTCGCTCTCTATTCGTCGAAGACAAATCTTGCCCTTTCCTCGTCCATCTCGGCCTTCGGTGAACTATCCCTGGCAGGGGAAGTAAGGCCCGTAACGTTCCAGGAAAGACGCATCAAGACACTCTCTGACATGTCGTTCTCACGTGTCATCACAGCCACTTCATCCTCTGTCAAGGCAGATATGATGATTGACAGGGTGAAGGATATAAGGAGTGCCATAATTTCGGCGTTCAGGAAGAAGCCGGAAGAATGATCTTCAACCTTATTCTGTTCGCATTAAGAT
>CAVFYD010000129.1:0-4563 GCA_963626615.1 Sphaerochaetaceae bacterium | reverse complement strand
CGAGTAGGGGGAAGAATTACAACGTGGAGTGTTGCATTGTTGAATTTCGGGGCAATAAAAATGGCTCCCTTTACGGAAGCCCTGTGAGCCAGAAATGGGAATCGAACCCGTGACCTACACTTTACGAGGGTGTCGCTCTACCGACTGAGCTATTCTGGCACTGAAGAGAATATTAACTCAAGTTTGAAATAATTGGTAGTGACTTTTAACTTTTTTCTTTGCTTATATGCTACAATATTTCAGGGGTGAATTTTCACGGTGAACAGAAGAAGGCTCATAATAGGCGACGTACACGGACGCTTCAATGCACTGAGACAGGTTCTCGAGAGGGCACACTTTACCGACGGGGAGGATATCCTCTATTCCGTCGGTGATTTCTGTGACAGGGGAAGAGACAACATAAGAGTATTAAGATACCTCTCGTCCCTCGCTTCCTTCCGCCCTGTACTGGGTAATCACGATGCCTGGCTCCAGGACTATCTCAGGACAGGCTGTGTCATGAGTGACAACTGGTACTGCCGTAACGGAGGAAAGACGACTGTCGCTTCGTTTGAAGGAATATCAAAAGAGGAGAGGAAGAGATTATCCCTCTGGCTTGATTCAATCCCGTACTGCAGAATCGAAAAGGGGATTATCATCATACACGGAGGCCCCATCGGACGTAACCTCAGGGAGCTCGAAAGACCTAGAAATTACGTGAGGGAGAGTGACGCAAAGGAAATTCCGGACGAGCTATGGGACCGCACGTATCTCAGAACCGCATTCTTGTATGAACACTGGCTGTTGAGCGAAGAGAAGAAATGTGGAATCAAGTTTGATGAATACTGCATCGGAATGAAGGGGCAGTATGACGAACTCGGAGATAAGATTCGGACTGGAAGACTCTATATTGCATCCCGTACCCGCACTATCTTCACGGGACACTCGATAGTAGGGGACACTCCATTTTCTTCGAAGACATTTCACATAACCGCAATCGATACAGGAGCCGCATCTCCCGATGGACGTCTCACCTGCATGGATATGGACAGCGGTGAATACTGGCAGAGTGACACGATAAGAGAAACAGAGGAGAACTGAATGCCGCTTCAGATCATCAGAGCAGATATAACAACTCTCGACGTCGACGCCATCGTGTGTCCGACGAACAGACATCTTCTTCCCGGCTCTGGAATCGACAGGGTAGTATATGAAAAGGCCGGAGATGGCTTTGGCGAAGAATGCCGCGAGAAGGCATGGTGCCCCGAAGGCGGAGCCGTCGTTCTCAACGGACACGATCTGCCCTCGAAGTACGTCATCATGACTGTGGGGCCTCACTGGAACGGAGGTGACTGGGGCGAACTGGAGGTGCTGGAGAAGGCCTACCGTTCATCCCTCGAATGCGTGAGAGAGCTCTCGCTCTCATCCGTTGCCGTTCCTCTCATTTCTGCGGGGTACTACGGCGTTCCCGACTCTCTCTCACTCCGTACCGCTACAGATACAATCAGACAGTTTCTCGACACCTATGATTGCGAAGTGTTCATCGTTGTCTACAATCGTCTTGCCTTCGATATTTCAAAGGGAATATTCCATGACGTTGCCCAGTACATCGGGGAAGAGGAGGTCTCCCGCTGGGAAAGAGGATACGGCAGGAGCAGGTGCATTCCCCGTTACAGGGAGAACATGAGTGAGGATGACTTTTCAAAAGATATGCTCCGCTTCCAGCGTAACGGCAAATATGAGATACGTCCCCAGAAGAAGGAAATCATCGGCGGAGCAGTGACAGAGGCAGAAATCGAGACTGATGACTCATCTGATTCAGACTCCGGAGAGAAGGGGACACTGCCGGCTGAAGGAAAAGAGGAGGAGAAGGGTAAGAAAACTCTTCAGGAAGAAAAGAAGAAAACTCCGTTCATTCCGCCTGCCTGCGAGTCCATTGATCCCAGTGCTTTCAGGTCCCTCTCGAAGAACTGCCCTGACGGTTTTTCCGAGTATTTGAGAAGCAAGGTGTTTGAGGAAGGAAAGACACCGGTTGAAGTCTATAAGAAGGCGAACATCAGTCATAAGCTCTATTCGAAGATAATGTGCGACAGGAACTACAAGCCCAGCCGTGACACGGCCATCGCTCTTGCCCTTGCACTTGAACTGGACGAAGATGATTTTTCGGACATGCTCTCGCGTGCCGGATTCGCGCTTTCCCCGGCTGACAGAAAAGACCTCGTCATCAGATATTTCGTCGAACACCGCTTTTACGATATTCTTAAGATAAACGAGGCTCTCTTCGCTCTCGACCTCATTCCCATAGGCTACAAAAAGTAGTGATTGTCGCTTCTCAGGCGACCTTTCTCTTCGCCGTTAATGCCATCATATGATTACAATTAACGGAGGACAAACAGATGAAGAAAGGTTTGACTGAAATGGTATTCATCCTGGACAGAAGCGGTTCGATGCGCGGACTCGAGAGTGACACTATCGGAGGGTTCAATTCCCTCATAGAGAAACAGAGGAAGGAAAATGGCGAGGCTCTTGTCTCGACTGTCCTCTTCTCTCATGAAAGCACGGTCATTCACGACAGGGTTCCCCTTGAAAGTGTCCCTCCTCTTACGGAGAAGGAATACTACGTAACGGGATCGACGGCTCTTCTTGATGCCATCGGGGACGCCATCCATCACATTGTCAGCGTTCACAGGTACATCCGTGAGGAGGACAGGCCGGAGCATACGATATTCGTCATCACGACCGACGGTATGGAGAATGCTTCGAGACGCTGGTCGAGTGAAGAAGTGAAGGCACGTATCGAGAAGGAGAAGACGAAGTACGGATGGGAGTTTCTGTTCCTCGGCGCAAACATAGACTCCGTGGAGACTGCAGAGAGAATCGGAATCGATTCCTCGCGCGTCTCTGACTACGTTGCCGACAGTGAGGGAACAATGTGGGCCTACAGAAACATGGGCGGTGCCATGTCGTCGCTCAGGAGATCTGCAAAACTTGACGGAAACTGGTCTGTGGAGAGCCGTGAATATCTGGAGAAGGTAAGAGGAAAAAAGGGAAAATAAGAATTCCCGAGTCATTATTCATCCGTCCAGGAGGCATTGGAAGAGCCAAAGTTGCATTTGGCTCTTTTATCTGTCCCTTTTTTGGATTATTCTAGATAAAAGATTTTTCCTTTCCGGTTTTCTGTCTTACCTTATATGACAGGAACGGAATGAAAAAGGAACGCAGTATGGAAGAGATTAAAATAGACCCGTCCGAAGTCGAGTTTCTCAAGCTTACGTCGGCAGAGTTCAACGAACTTATTCAGAAATCAGCGGAAGGCGCACAGGTAGGGCTTCCGTGGAATGCGAAGGTCTTCGATTATTTCTTCGAGAGCGGCCTGAGCGAGGAACAGATAAACGATATCATGACATTTGCCACATTCGGCTATTTCCCCCAGGCGGAGGATGACTACGGATTATGATAGTTCTCGGTATAGAAACAAGCTGTGACGAGTGTTCGGCAGCCGTTCTCAGAAACGGCCGTGAGATAATGAGCAATGTGATTGCAACCCAGATAGAGCTTCATAAGCCCTATCAGGGAGTTGTGCCGGAACTTGCATCGAGACTCCACACCGAGTGGATAGAGCAGGTTGTAACTGCCGCAATCGCACAGGCGGGGATCACGAAGAGAGACCTCGACGCCGTTGCTGTCACGAACAGACCGGGCTTACTGGGCTCCCTTCTTGTCGGCGTCAACTTTGCAAAGGGCTTTGCCGAAGGACT
Organism: Sphaerochaetaceae bacterium; assembly: GCA_963626615.1. Taxonomy (GTDB): domain Bacteria; phylum Spirochaetota; class Spirochaetia; order Sphaerochaetales; family Sphaerochaetaceae; genus Ornithospirochaeta. Next base: position 826 of record CAVFYD010000129.1, on the reverse strand, counting down.
CGGCATCCCGTATATAGGAATAGACCACATAAGGGCTCACCTCTACGCTTCACAGATCGAGAATCCTCTCGAGTATCCGTATCTCGGAGTACTTGTCTCCGGCGGCCATACGGTAATCTGCCGTGTAAACTCATACTCCGATGTCGAGGTAATGGGTACGACAATCGACGACGCAATAGGCGAGGCTTTCGACAAGGTCGCGAAGTTCTACGACATGGGTTATCCCGGAGGAGTTGTCATCGACAGACTCAGCAGAAACGGGGATCCGAATGCATTCCTGTTCCCCGGTCCGACTCTCGACAGGACGGAGCACCCTTACGACATGTCATACTCCGGTCTCAAGACTGCCGTCATCAACCAGAAGGATCAGTTCAGGAACGGTGATGCTCCGGATACTCTCGAGAACATTGCCGCTTCCTTCCAGCGTCAGGCTGTGGGAATCCTGATGAAGAGGGTGAAGCTTGCCCTCCGCGATACGGGACTGAAGCGTGTCAGCGCAGGCGGCGGAGTTGCCGCAAACTCGCTCTTGAGGAAGGAGCTCAAGGAACTCGAGAAGGGCGGCTACACCGTGACGTTCCCGTCTCTCAAACTCTGCACCGACAACGGTGCCATGATAGCGGGACTTGGGTACCGCTACCTCATTGACGGCGGCCGTGACGGAGACACACTCACTGCCAGTGCGAGAGTGAAGGCTTTCAAAAACAGTTGAGGAAATTTCGTAAAAGGTATTGCAACTTTAGACGAATTTCTTTATTGTTTCACTTGTCGTTAAATTGGGATGTAGTGTAATGGTAACACTGCAGATTCTGGTTCTGCCTTTAGGGGT
>CAVFYD010000128.1:0-4589 GCA_963626615.1 Sphaerochaetaceae bacterium | reverse complement strand
TTGCGAACTTGCTGTTTCTGCCCTTGACGGGAGAAAGAGGCTTAGCGGAGCTTACTTCGACACCGTCACCCATTGTCGTTACTGCTGTAGCGATGAGTGAACCGGGGTTGTAAGCGAGAGCAACCTTGCCGGAGAGGAACATGCTGTTCATGCCGTTCTTGTTGACTGACATGTAGTCGTTGTCGAGGAGACCTTCAGCATAGAGTTTGTGGATGTACTGGAGATAATCATATCTTGTGGACTCGAGGTAGCCGTGATGGACTGTGCCGTCTTCAACGTACCATGTATCCCAGCTGTCGAAGGCCGGTGAGAAGAATCTCGAGATGTGCTCAGCTCTGATTGACATCGGGATTTCCACGAGGCCGGATTCCTTGACTGCCTTGAGTACTTCATAGAGCTCTTCCGGTGTCTCGGGAGCGGATTCGAAGCCGAGCTGCTTCAGGATGTCCATTCTGTAGACAGGACCTTCGCTGTACAGAAGAGCGTTGTTCTCATAGCTCTCGCCTCTTACGAACGGGAAGCAGTAGTAGGTTCCGTCATCTGTGGAACATTCCTTTGCGATGTCTGGATGCTCCTCGAGGAACTTCGTGATGTTCGGGCAGTACTTCTCGAAGATGTCGTTGAGCGGAATGATGAAGCCGTCATCGATTGCTGCCTGAGGTCCGCCGACATATTCAGCCCACTTGTATTCAACGATGTCAGGGAGCTCGGAAGAAACCTGGAGGATAGAGAACTGCTCGCCGAGAATCTTGTTTTCACTTGAAACGTTCGTGAACTCGATTTCGGTGTTCGTTCTCTTCATGATTTCCTGCCAGTAGGGAAGCTCAGAGAAGTCATTGACGTTCTTGATCTTCGCGCTCATCGGTGCCCAGTATGTGAGCTTTGCCGGAGCGTCGGAAGAAGAGGTTGATGCCTCACTTGCGCCCTGTGCTGCAAGCGGAAGAACAACCATGAGAAGTGCCATACAGAATAGTAATGTCTTTTTCATTTTCCATTCTCCTTTTATTTCTTATATATTGATTCAGAATCAACTGACCAGTTGTCATAGGCCTCTTTCAGGGCCTTTCCGAGTCCGGGAAGCGTGTAGTAGGTGCTTCCCTTGTCGTCCGTCTTCGCCACTGCAGAAGATGAAAGGTCCTCAACTCCCCTCTCCTGTGCCATCAGAACGGCTGAAGTGTGCTCCTTTGCCGTCTTGAGAGTGCATACGGGAGTTCTCTTCTCCTCTATGCATCTCACACACTCCCAGAGCTTCTCCATTCTCTCGCCCTTATCGAGGACTGTGTAGTCGATGGTCTTACCGTCATCAAGATGTCCGACAAAACCTTTGTCTGTCTCTTCGACATACCCTTTCTCGAAGACATAAGTGCTGAGAGGTCCAAGCTTTATATCGTCCACAGCGTGGGACGCGTAGTAATAGAGCTCTGTGCCGTCTGCAGTCGTGAACTTCAGAGAAGCCGTGTCACAGTTCGTGATAGTCGGCCGCACCCTCACGAGATTTCCTTCGACAGAGACGCTCTCTGCACTCTCCTCCATCGTCTTTCCCAGAAGAAAGACCATGTTCTGGTACTGATGTGCGCATGCATTGGTGAACGGTGAATCGAACACCGGTTCCCCGTGACACATCTCGGCTCCTGCCCAGGCAGAGCGTGAGTAATAGATGTCGTTACGTCTCATCAGGCGGATAGTGCGGAACTTCACGGCCTTGCCGTAGACGCCGCTGAGGATATCCTTCTTGAGAGCGAGGACGTCGCGGGAGAAGCAGAGCTGGTAGCCGACTGCGACGAAGAGACCTGTGTCCCTGCTCTTCTTCTCCATCTCCTCTATCTGTTCCGTTCTGAAGCAGACAGGTTTCTCCGTAAGAACATTGCTCCCGTTTTCGAGTGCCGTCATTATGTACGGATAGTGAGTATGAATCGGGGATGAGATTATCGTGAGGTCGACTTTATCCGATGCAAAGAAAGCCTCGGGTGACGGATATACCGGAATACCCTTTGCCATGACGTCAGCATAAAGCGGACTCTTTTCTGCAAACGGATCTGCAATTGCCACAAGAACGGAGCCCAGGACATCACGCGACAGGTACTCCTTCACGTAGTTCTCGCCGTAGCCTCCCATGCCGCAGAGCAAAACTTTGACTGCCATCTTCAATTCTCCTCGAAACCTTTCCTGAGGATTGCAGGAGCGTCAACATGGAGTGCCTTCACGGGACATACCTGGAAACAGTAACCGCAACCGATACAGTTTTCCGTCTTCTGTGCCTTTCTGCCTTCAAGCTGGATACCCTTGTACCAGCATACATCCTCGCACCTGCCGCATCCGATGCACTTGTCGGTGTCGACAAGAGTCGTGCGGTATGCCTCACCGAGCATATTCTGTCTCTTCTTCGTCTTCTCTTCGCTCATGTTGAAGAGCTCCAGGGCAACACCACGGAGTTCCTTTACGGACCTGTAGCCGTTTCTGTCCATCCAGGTCTCGCATTCTTTCATGACTCTCTGGCATTCCCTGATACCGCCCGAGCATGCCAGAGCACCGAACTGAACCATCTCGGCACCAGCCATTATGTATCTGAGGGCCTGGTCATAGGAGAAGACGCCGCCACCTGCATACATCGGGATCGTGATTCCCCTCTTTCTTGCATCAGCTATCTCGAAGCATACGAGAGGATTGGCCTGCGTGCCGCCGTAGCCAGCGCCGGGACGGGTCTGTGTTGTCTTCCAGTCGAGGTCGAAATAGAATGCCTTCCATCTTGCCGTGGGACCGACAGCGTCGGCACCTGCAGCAACTGCCCGTCTCATCGAAGTGAGACAGTCGACATCCTCTATCGCAAGCTTGACCATTACGGGAGTTCCCGGAACGGCAGCCTTGATCATCTTCGTGCATGTCTCTACAAGCTGGTAGTAGTTGAACTGTCTGTCAGCAGCTGTAGCGACACCGGGAGTATTGAAGTGAAGTTCGATGGCGTCCGCTCCTGCAAGAACGACTTCCTTCGCCTCTCTCACCCACTTCTCGGCCCAGTCGGGGTACTTCTCTATATCATGGTAGTGACCAACCGAAGCCCAGAGCTTTGTCTCAGGATACATCTCCTTTCTTGCTCTCCTGACTTCCTCGCAGTACTCGTCAAGAGAGGCAATCTTGTCCGGGCACTGTCTTCCGACAGCGTGGGAGTGGAATGCGGGAAGTCCCTTTCTGACACTCTCGAAGTCGGGATAGAAAAATCCGCCGCCGCCCATGCCGTGACCGAAGTTGCGCATCGTGATTGCACCTGGATGGCACTGGGAGCTCTTTATTACATTGTCAGCGCCGCGGGTAGCCGGGCTTGACGCGATTACGAACGGGTTGATCATGTCGAAACAGTCGATATGCATATCAGCCATAGTCAATTCTCTCCTTTTATGAGTTTTATGAGGACCTTTGCATCCTCAATGAACTGCTCTCTGCTGTCGTCCTTCACGAACTCCAGCAGTGTGTAATATTTCTTTTCGCTATCGAGGAGGGAGAAATACTCTCTCCAGTGACTGATTCCTTCCCTCAATGGTCTTCTTCCACTCTCGTCCCAGTAGTAAACGTGGAGGTACGATAAAAATGGCATTATCATCTCCAGTCCTTCTTTACGCTCCGGAAACGAGAGCGCCTGTGTCGGCTGCCAAAGGGTTCTGAGATACGGGCTCGAGACACTTTCAAGAACATCCAGACCAGACTCGTTCGTATCTGTGAGAGTATTCTTGTGCCACTCGAGATTGAGGATGATGGAGTAGCTTTCAGCCGTCTTTGCGGCCGCTCTGAGCTCTTCGGTGAGCTCTTTCCTCTCCTCTTCTGTCAGGGAAGAAGAGGGAACGTTTCCCGCCCAGATGCGCATCTGGGATGCTCCGAGGGCAGAGGCCGTATCGAGACTTTCGCGTATCTCCATGTTCTGTCCGAGGCGGTAGTAGGAGCCGTAGCCTGCAATCTCGAGTCCGGCGTCAGCACTTTTCTCGGCTGTCTCCTTTGCAGAAGCGAGGTCACCCTTCCTTATGTGGTGGTTCTCGCTCCACTCGACTGCCTTGAGGCCGGCATCTGAGGCCGCGGAGATTACATAATCGACGCTTTCTGTCTTGAATGTAGCACTTACGATACCGGGAACGAACATCTCATCAACCCTTTACGGCGCCGACCATGACACCCTTGACGAAGAATTTCTGCAGGAAAGGATAAACGGCAAGGATAGGAGCCGTCGCGACGACTATCGTTGCGTATTTTACCGAATCCGAACTGAGGGCAAGGGAATCCAGAGAGCCTGATGACATCGTGCTTGTCTCGTCCTGGACAAGGATTGTCCTCAGGATAAGCTGCAGCGGATACATGCTCTTCTTTCTGAGGTAGATCATTGCCGGGAACCATGAGTTCCAGTGTGATACTGCATAATAGAGCAGGATTACAGCGATGGATGCCTTCGTTACCGGTACCATGATTCTTGTGAGAATCGTGACGTGTCCCGCACCGTCAATCATTGCAGACTCAGGAAGGGACTCGGGAACTGCAGCCATTGCCGTTCTTAAAACGATGAGGTTGAATGTGTTGATGGCCGACGGCAGGATGAGTGCCCATCTCGA
>CAVFYD010000127.1:0-4680 GCA_963626615.1 Sphaerochaetaceae bacterium | reverse complement strand
TTCTTCATTGTAACACAAGTGCAGAAAAATGAAAGAGATAACCAAAAGTAGTATTCCGGTAGTAATCACTCTCTCCTGTGGTCACAATCCGCCGCAGAAAGATGCACTCTGTCGCACTTTATACTCAATCCGGAAGCTCACAGTTCATCATGCCTTGGCAGACAAACATTATTTTCATTAGCGCTCCATTTGCTCCATATTGCGTCAAAACGAAGAATTACGCAGAGTGTAGCAGAAACCACAGCAGAGGGAAAAGGATGCAGAACGAGGCAGATCGGGACACATCGAATCCATCAAAAGTAGTCGGAAAGCAGTAATTACAGAGACTTCTACTACTCAGCTTTATGCCGTAGGCCTTCACGTTGCCCTGACGTAAAAGGTGTTTCTCCCGGACTCTTTCCTGATTATGAGACCTTCCTCTGTAAGTCTCTTCAATTGAGAGAGCACAGAAGATCTGCTGAGTTTCGGACAGCTTATCACAGCGTCAGCTCCTGTAAATCTGCCGACCTTTCCTTCAACATATCTTTTTACGATATCATATGCGGTGCTGCCGCTCTTCTCAGTCATCAGCCCGACACGCTCCTCGAACTTAAGATAGCAGGAGAGAATAACACGGAGCATGTACCTGATGAACGGCACCGGGTCATTCTTCCCTTCATGCCATCCCCAGTCGGATTTCTCCAGCGCATCATAATACAGATCCTTCGTTTTCTCTATTTCCTTTTCGATACTGATGTATTTTCCGACACTGTAGCCGTTCTTATAGAGGAGAAGAAGAGTCAGCAGCCTGCTCATCCTGCCATTGCCGTCAGAAAACGGATGTATGCACAGAAAATCACAGATGAAGGCAGGAATGAGAAGCAATGAGTCTACCTTTTCCTCTGCCGCTACGGCTTCGTAGGAAGAACATATGTCTTCCACGGCCTGAGGGGTATCATAAGGTGCAACAGGCGTGAATCTTGTAACCACCGTTCCGTCCGATTTCATCTCGTTGATATAATTCTGGGTATTCTTGAAGTTTCCGCCGTATGACAGCCCGGTTCTCTTCAACAGGTCCCTATGGAGCTGCAGTATGAAGGACGGACGAATCGGGATATATTCATTGCTCTCATGGATTGTGTTCAGCACGTCCCTGTAACCCATTATTTCATCTTCATCGCGGTTTCTCGGAGCCGTTCTTTCTTCAAAAAGCTGTTTCATCCTCGTGTCGGTAGTAACAATACCTTCGATTCTGTTGGATGCTTCAGTACTCTGGATCTTTGCTGTTTCCACGAGACGTTCCAGCTCCACAGGCTTCTGTCGTATGAACAGATCCTGTCGGCCCTTGCATTCATGAATCTTTGCAATGAGTCCCAGAATTTCGGTATCCCAGGTTCTCTCCTTAAGCCTGCTGTAATCGAATGACCTCATGGCTTTTCGTCCAACTCCTTTTGTTTTCGTCCAATTATATATCCAATTTGGACGAAACATCAATCTTCTGGACGAAAACATGAACATTGCGACAGATTCGAAACACTCAAAACGTACCTGTTTCAAAGAAAGTAAAAATCCCCGGAAGTAGTATTCCGGTAGTAATCACTCTCCTGTGGTCACAATCCGCCTCGTAAAGACGCACTCTGACGCACTTTACCTATTGTCTGAAAACACCCGCCTTATATCTTCAACGGCCTTTGCCATATCGCCGCCGATTCCGATTGCCCTCTTGCCGAAGCTTTCAGGCACGAACGACTCATCCATATTCAGGCGGATCAGGGTGTACGATTCATTTTCGCGCATCATCTTCTCGAACGGAAAGCGTATTATCGTCGGGGTATTGAATCCGACTCCCAGTTCCAGGAGGGCAACATTCCTTCCTTTGACCTCTTTCAGAAAATGCTCATATCTGTCAGCCGCCTCATGCCACTCTTCGTCCTCGACAAAATAATCATCACTGCGCAGGTTCATTTCCATTTCCCCTCCGCAAACCGGACATCTGGGTACAAGGGAGGACGGAATCATGCAGTCCTTTCTCTGGCCATCCATCTTCCTGAACAACTCTTCAGCGTCATATGTCTTCGGGTGGCAGGCTTTCCGGCACTGAATTTTTCCGTAATCACCCTGAGTTGCAAATATCCTCTTTTCGTCGAAGCCCGCCTTGTAAAACTGAGCATCCACATTTGTTGTAAGCACAAAATAATCCTTATCCTTTACGATGTCATGGATTTCCTCATAAAGCGGCAATGCAGGAAGATCAAACTGATTTACAAGGGAAGACTTTGACCAGAATCCCCACTTCGCCTCTTCTGTCGGGAACGGATAGAAACCGGCAGCATACATATCCGTCATGTAACGGGGGCCGTATTTGACTATGAACTGCGAAAAGTTTTCACGGAATCTTTTGCCGCCCATCACGATGCCTGCGGCTGTCGATGTGCCGGCTCCGGCCCCGATAATCACGCTTTCTGCGCTTTTTAAAGCTTCTGCAGCATGAACGACTCTGTCTTCGTATGCATCTTTCTGAAAGACATAATCGTGGGCGGGAATTCCTGAAAGCAGGCTTTCCCAGTCTATATGCTCTTTCTGTTTTTTATTGAAAAATATACTCATCACCTTTTCTCTATGCACTGTTTCGGACATATTTCCGCGCAGCTCCCGCATCTGAGACAGTTATTCCGGATAATAACCACCGGAACAGAAGATATGTCGATGCACTTCTGAGGGCAGACTGAATAGCAAAGCTTGCATCCGATGCAGTCTTTTCCTGCATGATATCCGCTCTCAATCACCTCTTCCATGCCGATGAATATGGCTTCACGGACAATCTTCGCGGGATTGCTGATATCAAAATATTCGCCCTGCGCCTCATAAAGAACGAATACTTCGAGCGGTCCGCTTGTATCTCCGGGATATATTTCCTGCATGTACGGATTTTTCCTGAACATCACGTCAAGGTTTCTTTTTCCGATGTTCCTGACCCTGCCGCGAAGGGAAACCGCCATTTTGTTCTTTACTCCCGAGATTGCCACATACTGCTGCTCCATCAGCTGTTCATGGAATGCCTTTCCCCTGGCAGTAAGAAAATACACTCCCTCTTCATCGGCGTACATCATATCTATAATCCTTGTCTGCGGATGTCCGTCTGAACCTGTGGTTGCAACAGTCACAGAATGAATTTCCTCCACCAGAAGTTTCATATAATCAGTTTTCGTCATTTTAAAGCATCGCCTCCGTTTTGTCGGATTTTCCATTGCCTGGATTTCATCGGCAGAATGATCAGGACCGATTGAACTTAAAATCCCGCAGAACGAATTTTCCTGCGGGACTTCATTTTTCTTGTTCGCCTCAGAACTCGTATGGAGGATTGCCTGAGAAATCAGCTATCACGCCATGGGGATTTTCGAGATAGAACACCTCAAAAATCGGATTGTCAGCCGTCTTGTACTGTCCTTTGACGATCGGGTTGTTCATGCATCCTTCCTTCACGCTCATGTTGTTCTCGAAGACTGCCTTGCCGGCAAGACGGATCCACGCGTATTCGGGTGAAGATACAGATATCTCGACCTCGGGATTTGCAATCATATCCTTGTAAACATCCTTCGTGCTGTTTGTACAGAACCAAAGCTTTCCGTCCTGCTCGAAGCAGAACATGAACGGCCTGCACTTTGCCTTTCCGTCCCTTCCGACTGTTGCCAGATACTGAACGGGATTCTTCTGCAGGAATTCTACTACTTTCTTCATATAAAACTACTCCCTTGATGTAATATTTTCTATTACATCTAACAAAGGCAAACTATCACATGTTAGATGTAATGTCAACAGTTACAATAATATTTTTGAGCATGATCTCCCTTATAAATATAAACTCCGGAATATCTCATCCGGAGTCCTTTCAGGTTAATGCCTCAATATCTTTTTTCACATCCGCAAGCGTCATTTCCGAGAGCTTCTCTTCCATTGCCCTCTGTACTTCCAGCAGCCTTTTATCAAGTACGCGATGGATATTACTGCCCACCGGGCATTCCGGATTCGGATTCTCATGGAAATGGAACATCTCCTTATCAGGAGTACATTCCACTGCCCTGTACACATCAAGGAACGTAATCTCATCAAGGGGTCTCTTTACCGTTACGCCTCCGGTTCCCCTTGCGACTTCAATCAGACCTGCCGCTTTCAGCTGCTGAAGCATCTTTCTTACTATGACGGGATTGGTTCCGATGCTGAGTGCCATGAAATCGCTTGTCATCTTCTGATCTGAAAACTTATCCATACAGGCAAACATATGAATTGCCATCGTAAATCTGCTCGAAATCTGCATTGCCTACACCTTTTCCTGAAAAAAGATATTACCATCCTTTTGTTGTATGTAAAATGGTTACCTTGCTTCAACAGTTCATTTTTTCACGAACCGGCGGGAAAACATCATAGTGGAATTCCGTTCCCTTCCAGCTGAATAATTGAATGCTATATCCAGTAGTACACGGCACCACTCCTCAGGATTATATCAACACCTGCTTCTCAGGGTCCTTAAGAGAATCCGTCTTCTCGACACTCAAGAAAGCAATATGGTTCGGGAAGGAGAAAGAATACAAATCTCCTGAAGAGTTTATCGCTGCAACAGACGACTGCATCGAATGGTACAACAGCAGAAGGATTCAGCATAAGCTAAACGGAATGACGCCTTTACAGTACAGACGAAGTTTA
>CAVFYD010000126.1:1387-4685 GCA_963626615.1 Sphaerochaetaceae bacterium | reverse complement strand
GTATATGGATTATCTTCTGTACCCTCAGTCGGATCCTTCTTCTCTCCCTCATACCATTTTCTTTCCAGTGCCGGAGAAATCTTGAGATAGCTTCCGAAGCCGTCTTTCACCGTAAGACTGTAATGGTAGTCATCCACTTTGAGCGAGATTTCCTTGAAGTACTTAAAGGCAGTGAGGGAATCTGTCTGAATGGTATAGTCAAGTGCCTGGAAGCGAGGCAGGTACTCATCATAGACCCTGTCCCAGTCAAGGTCGCTGTCCGTATCGAAATGGACGTACTCGGTGTTCATTGCATTCCAGTACTGCAGGAAGACATTCTCCCACGAGTCATCCGGTGCCTTGATATCATTCGTACATGATGCCAGAAGCAGAAGTGCAGCCGATAGAAGTATAAGCATTATTCTCTTTTTCATCTGTTAATCCCCCACATGACACCTCCTGTTATCGAGAAGGTCGAATTGTGAATCGGATATGATCCGTGCTTCTGATACCTGTTCATATCGGTAAGAGCAAGTGAGTATCCGATCTGGACATGAGCTTCGAATTTCCGGGAGAACTGCCACTTCACACCCAGAGATGCATTCACGCCTGCCTCGAAGCGGTTGTAGTAGTCGAAGTTGACAGAGTCATCAATCTGTGTGAGCCCGGGCTCCAGTCCTGTGTCATATGCCAGACCCATGCGCCTACCTCTCAGCCACCAGCCGACGAAGCCGCCTGCAGTGGCATACATCGCCCAGTCACTTTCCCCGAAATTGAATGTATAACGGAAGGCGACTGGAAGCTCCAGAAATTCGTTGTAGAGAGTATAGTCGATGGTGTCCACGAAGTAGGAAGCTCCCATGATGGAGCTGCCGGCAGCTCTCTTGTAGTCATAGTCTTTCTCAGCGTATGTGAGTCCTGTCTGAAGACCGAGGGACGGAGTGAACTCGATGAGGACGGGAACAGAGGCCGTGAGGTTCACTTTTCCTCTGTAACTGTAGTTCCTGTATCCCTTGCCTGCAATAACCATGTTGTAGTCCGGACCTGCCTCGAAGCCGACGGAGTACGTCGCCGCACCGAGAGTGAGAACAACCAGCATGAGTGTAAGTAGAGTGATTGTCTTTTTCATGATGACACTATGTTCTTTTCCCTTCTGTAAATCAAGGCATGAGAGATACCCTTTTTTGCCCGATTGAGAACATGGTGTAATAAGAGGGCCCTTCTGAAGAGCCCTCTCTATGTCATGCTTCTATCTTCTTGTTCCTCAGGTCTTTCTCGTAGTCGGAGAGCATTCCCTTCACCATCTTCGATAGAGGAAGAAGAGCAAAGAGGTTGAAGACGGTCATCAGTGCAATTCCGAAGTCTCCGAGATCCCAGACGAATGTGTACTCCGCAAGTCCTCCGATGAAGAGCATCACGAGTGCAAGTACCTTATAAAGGGTCTGACTCAGCCAGTTCTCTCCGAACACGTAACTGACGTTGGATCTGGCATAGAAGAGAACTCCGATGAATGTCGAGAAGGAGAAGAGGAAGAGTGTCACTGCGATGAGGATGCTTCCCGCCTGTCCCATGTGATATACCATCGCGCTCTGCAGAAGGTCCATGCCGGACTTTCCTGCCGTCACGCTCTCGGGTGAGAGGAGCATGATGAATGCCGTGCATGAGCAGATGACGATTGTGTCGATGAAGACGCCCAGTGACTGCAGCAGTCCTGCGTTGACGGGGTTGCTAACCGATGCGGCTGCAGCTGCACATGGAGCACTTCCGGACCCGGCTTCGTTACTGAAGAGACCGCGCTTGACGCCGTTCATCAGTACGGCACCGAGCCCTCCGGCGACTGCACTTCTGACGTTGAATGCCTCACGGAAGATTGATGCGATTACCGCCGGTATGAGGGTGATGTTCTTTATGATGATGAATATTGTCACCACAAAGTAGAGAACAGCCATTACGGGAACGATTACATCAACAGCCTTGACTGTTGCCTTCTTTCTAAGGACTATTACTGCCGAAAGTGCGACAAGAACTATCGTAGATACCAACGGATCAATGGAAAACGCATTGTTCATCGCCGAAGAGACGGAGTTCCCGATTACCTGACTGATTCCGCACCAGCACAAGAGTCCCGAGAGAGCGAAGAGCACAGCGATGACACTCTTTTTCTTCTTTCCCCTGTAGAGATAATCAAGGTAGTAAGCCGGGCCTCCCTTGAAGCCGCCGTAGAGCTTGTCCTCTGTCTTGAACTTCTGTGCGAGTGTTCCCTCGACGAATGCCGTTGCACCTCCCAGGAGTGCACTCAGCCACATCCAGAACACGGCACCGGCCCCGCCTGCAGATACTGCCGCGACTACGCCGACAAGATTGCCCATGCCGACTCTTGTTGCAGTCGAGACAAGAAGTGCCTGCATGCCGGAGAGAGCTCCGGGATGGGCACCCTTCTTCTCGAGGGTGAGCTTTATCATAAGGGGGAACTTTCTGAACTGTACTCCCCTGAGATATACCGTATAGAAGATTCCGAGAGGAATGAGAATGAGAACGAGAAGCGGAATACCGAGCCTGTTTCCTCCCGGGAGCGGAATGTAGAACAGCGCACTCCAGAAGAGGTTAAAGAAAAAATAGAAAATCTTCACTGTGAACGACCTTTGCTCAACAGTTTACAACATAAGCGAGAGCGCCTGCCACCTTTATTTCCGGAAATATTCAACAGCGTGTATGTTTATCATACTATTCCCGCATACAGCTCTTCAAACATCTATTCAGTTCCAGCCCCGGATGTTTACCGTCAAGTGTGGTTCTACTTGTAGCAGTTTCAAACAGCGATGGGTTATTCGGAGGATAAAGTCGATTTCCTCGTTGACTGTTACAACAGAAAACAGCCCGTCCCGGAAAATGTACATGGCATTTACAAGAACATATTCCTTAAGTATGCGTGCATCGGAGGTTTTCCTCGCGTTGTAAAAAAATACATGGAGTCGCAGAGAATCGTTGATGCCTACAGACTGCTAAGCAGCATCGTCTTCGACACGAAGACGGATTTCGGCAGAAGAAAGGACAGAAAAGGGGAACCTGTTTTCAACGCCTCTGAAGTCTCAGGAATACAGAGCGTCTATGTCATCATCCCCACATTTCTGTCCAGAGACAACAAACGTTTCATCGTTTCAAAGGTATCCGGCGGATACTATGCCCGTAATGATACTCTTGTATCTCTCAGACAGGCCCACATAGTTTCAAAGGTATGCAATGTCAGTATTCCGTCTCTTCCTCTGGCGGGAGAACGGATTGAACCCCAGTTCAAGCTGTATCCCGAAGATCGGGATAG
>CAVFYD010000126.1:0-1314 GCA_963626615.1 Sphaerochaetaceae bacterium | reverse complement strand
TTATGAATCCCTGGTATTTGACTCTCTCATTAAGGCAGGAATCGAGCCGTACTATTTTGCAAAGGAAAGCGGACTCAGTGTGGACTTTGTCATTTCCTACGAAGGCACTTATAGAGGCAAAGGCAAAGACAGGTAACACGAAATCCAGCAGGACAGTAATGAGTCATCCGGAGCACTACGGAAAAACAAGACTTATAAAGATAGGCGACTACAATATCAGCGAGGAAGGGGGTGTAATCACACTGCCGCATTATCTGACTTTCGTCCGGGGAAAGGTAGAGTACGATTTCTGAGTTCATTTAGTATCATGCAGAATACCCGGCAGTCTGTTCCGGAACATGGATCTGCGAACATACAGCCGCATTTGAGGAACATCCCGACGTCTGTCCACAGGCCGGCATCTCCCATCCCGTTTTTCGGATAACGCTCCAGCTCTCTGCACTCCGTCTTCCGCAAAGTCCACATGAGAACCAGAGCATCACCATTCACCGGTAGAATAGAAAACCTGCTCCGTCCGAAGAAAGAGAAGATTCGACTTCCGAGATCTTATCGATGAAAATGAAGAGAGAAAAGAACACAGAAAGCCGAAGAGCCTTACCCGCTCCGGCGTTTTCCGAAAACGTCAACGAAATTCATCCTGTTGTCCTGCTCCCTCAAATCCCTCCTGTTTTTGATATCCCCTCACCCTGTCTCGAAAAAAATTGCCCTCTGCTTCAATATGAGAGGCAGAGAGCATAAGGTGAAGACAACCCGGGCTTACCTGAAAGCACGGATCGGACGTATGCCGGTACTGACAGTAGAATCTCTTTGACAGGGCTTATCATTCTCGCTGAAATCCTTTCCATTTACGTGTGTGTCATCGTACTCGGAACTTGACAAGTAGACGGTACCGTTCTTGAAAGATCCCAGATTCTTCTTATAAAGGTTTTCACACATAAGATTCAGCTCTCCCATGCTCGGGAGGAACCAGTCACTGTAGCTGACACCGGTTTCAGTGCTGGAGCACGTCCATCCATCACATGCCGCTGCTGCATATACTCCCTTCTCCGAGCCGCTGGAAGAAGTGTATGCCGTGCTGCCCATCGCTAAAACAAGAGCTGCAGTATTCGCCTGTCCCTTTCCGATACCTTCTTCCGTTCCGACTGTTTCGTTTACAGCTGTATCACCTTCTCTGTAATACCCGAAAGGATAATTTTTCTCTAAATCCGATGGTGCAGCTTCAAGGAAACGCCATCCGCAGACAGACGACATCAGACCATCCGGACCGGCACCATCCTTCGTGTTATCGGCATCGCAGTCATAGAAGACATAGCC
>CAVFYD010000125.1:0-4742 GCA_963626615.1 Sphaerochaetaceae bacterium | reverse complement strand
GAGAAGGTGATAAGGGAATATCCGGGAATAACGGATGCGACAGTTGCAGCCTTCGACAATCCCGCAGGCGGAAAGTATGTCGCAGCCTATGTCGTTTCTCCTCAAAAGGTCGACATTGAAAAGCTGAATGCCTTCATAGCCGAACGTAAACCCGACTATATGGTTCCGGAAGTGACGATGCAGATAGACGCCATCCCTCTTACGACGAACCAGAAGGTCAACAGACGTGCTCTTCCCGTTCCTCAGAGAAAGAGCTCGAGCGGCTACATTCCTCCCCGTAACGACAGAGAGGAGAAGATATCTGCCTTTGTTTCGATGCTTCTCGGCGGAGAGAAGATCAGCGTCACGGATTCCCTTGACAGAGCGGGACTTACAAGCATAGGCATCATACAGCTCACGGCCTTCATGAAGAGGGAGTTTGATGCGGCTCTTCAGATAAGCGACCTCGCAGCCAACGACACAATCGAGCGTCTTGCTTCCTTCGTCTCCCTTCAGAAACCCCTAATGGAAAGAAAGAAGGAGGTCTTTTATCCCATAAGCTCCAGTCAGAAAGGCATTTTTGCAGAATGTCTCTCTTCTCCGTCTTCCACACTCTACAATATCCCCTTTGTGTTCAAACTTTCCGAGAGGGTCGATACTTCAAGACTGAAGAAGGCTTTAATCAGGGCCGTCAATGCACATCCGTACCTCAAGACAATCCTCACCGTCAACCAGGAGGGTGAAGTGAGGGCCGTAAGACGTGACGAGGCCAGGGTCAGCATCGGAGAGGAGTCCTGTCAGTCTCTGCCGGGAGAAGACAAGCTCGTACAGCGCTTTCCGCTTACGGAGAAGGAACTCTACAGAATTGCTTTATTTCATACTTCAGACGGCAACTATCTCTTCATGGATATACACCACATAATATTCGACGGAACTTCCTTCGTAATTCTTCTCGAGGATATAGAGAAGGCATACAGGGGAGAGAGAATCGAAGAGGAGACATATACTGCATTCGAGTATGCACTCGACGAAGAGGAGGCTGTGAAGGGAGAGAAGTACACCGAGGCGAAGAAGCACTTCGACGCCATCTTCTCTTCTCTCGAGAATACTGATTCACTTCCACCTTCCGATACACTGAAGGGAGCTCCATCCGCTCCCCGGAATACCGTTTTCACCTCGTCTGTTTCCCCCGAGAGGATGAAGGAGTGGATCGAAAAACACTCTGTCAGTGCCGGTGCCGTTTTCAACACCGCATTCGGCTACACGCTTTCGCTCTTTTCAGGGACGAAGGATGCCGTCTACGCTACGGTCTACTCCGGACGCAGCGATCCGAGGCTCGAGCGGGCGGTTTCGATGTTCGTCAAGACGTTCCCCATGTATTTCTCCGTCTCTTCCGGTTCCACGGTTGAGGAAACTGTCAGGGCAGTGGGAAAGCAGTATCTCGACGCCATGGCCCACGATGTCTACCCGTATTCGGAGATGGTGCGTGACTATTCACTCCCGTCATCAGTTCTCTTCTCTTACCAGGGGAGTCAGTTCGCCTTCGATTCCATTGCTGGAGAGAAGGCCCAGGTGAAATCCCTCGAACGTGATACGGAAAAGGCGAAGGCTGTAGTTCTTGTATCCGAGGAGAACGGGAAGTATGTCTATACCTTCTCGTCCAGCAGCGCCTTGTATACTGAAGCTTTCACCCTCTCGTTCCTGAGAAGTCTTGACAGAGTGCTTTCACTCCTTCTTGAAAAGGAGTCCTTCTCGGAAATAGATCCATGTTCAGAGGAGGACAGAGCCAGAATCGATTCGTTCAACAGGACGGAGAAGGAATATGACAGAAAAGAGACCGTAGTGTCTATGATATCACATCAGGCTGCATTGAGACCGGAAAAGACGGCCGTTGTCTTCAGGGATGTGAAAATCAGCTATTGTGAACTCGATGACCTCTCCTCCCGCATAGCCTCGTTCCTCCGCTCGAACGGGACAGGACGGGGCAGTGTTGTCCCGATTCTCCTGAAGAGGAGTGAGTGGATGCCTATCTCGGCATTGGGGGTTCTCAGAAGCGGGGCCTGTTACCAGCCTCTTGATCCCTCATATCCTGCAGAGAGACTCTCTTTCATGATCGAGGATAGTGGGGCCCAGCTCATCATAGCAGAGAGGTCTCTCATGTCACTCATACCAGGCTACAGAGGGAAGGTGCTGTATACAGATGAAATCAGAAAACTCGAAACTGGAGAAGTACCTCCATTCCCGTCAGTGGAAGATACATTCATCCTTCTCTACACATCGGGAACGACGGGGCAGCCAAAGGGTGCGATGCTCAGCCATTCGAACATCCTCAACTATGTTCACTGGTACTGTGACACGATGGCGCTTTCCTCTTCCAGCCGCGTTGCGGCATATGCCTCGTTCGGCTTCGATGCCAACATGATGGATACCTACCCGACGCTTGTCAGCGGGGCCGAGCTCCACATTCTCCCCGATGAGATAAGAATGGACCTGGAGCTTATCGACGAATACTTCTCCAGGATGGGTATCACACATGCGTTCATGACGACGCAGGTGGGAAGGCAGTTTGCACTCTATACGAAGTCGAAGAGTCTGAAGTATCTTTCGGCAGGAGGCGAGAAGCTGACGCCTCTCTCTCCCCCAGAGGGACTGAACTTCTACAATATCTACGGCCCCACCGAGTGTACGGTAGCTGTGACGAACTACAGAGTGACGGACGACAGCAGCCTGCTTCCGATAGGCAGGGCGATGTATAACACGAAACTCTATGTCGTGGATCCGTCCATGCATGTTCTTCCGCCGGGAGCCGTGGGTGAACTCTGCATCGCAGGTCTTCAGGTGGGAAAGGGTTACCTCAACCGTCCCGATAAGAGCGCAGAGAGCTTTGTCCCGAATCCGTTCACACAGGAGGAGGGCTACCGCATTCTTTATCGTACCGGCGATATTGTCAGGTATCTTCCTTCCGGCAACATCGACTTTGTCGGACGACGTGACGGTCAGGTGAAGGTGAGGGGATTCAGGATTGAACTCACCGAAATCGAGAAGGTCATAAGGGAATATGCCCCCGTCAGTGATGCAACCGTTGCAGCCTTCGACTCTCCATCGGGAGGAAAGTTTGTTGCAGCCTACATCGTGAGCGACGAAAAAGTAGATGTCGATTCACTCAACTGTTTCATCGCATCAAAGCTTCCTCCCTACATGGTGCCGTCTGTAACGATGCAGATAGACAGGATTCCCCTTACCGTCAACCAGAAGGTTGATAGAAGAGCTCTGCCGAAGCCCGAGTTCTCAAGAGCAGGGTACACGGCGCCCGAAGGAAGTGCAGAGGAGGATTTCTGCTCTGTGTTCCAGAGTGTGCTCGGAGTTGAGAGTGTCGGACGTGACGACGATTTCTTCCTTCTCGGAGGTTCGTCGATCAGTGCCATGAAGGTCGTTGTCGAGGCGGGGAAGAAAGGTTACAAGATTGCCTACAAGGATATATTCGATAATCCTACTCCGCATCTTCTATCTTCACTTCTCGGCTTCGAGGAGAAGAAGGATGAGAGCAGAAAGATGGAGAGAAAATCCCGGACTTCAGACGACGAAGGATTCGATTATTCCTTAATCAACAGCCTTCTGGGGAAGAATACCGTAGATGCCTTCAGAAACGGAAGGAGAAACGTGACGGGGGATGTGCTTCTTCTGGGCTGTACGGGATATCTTGGCATACATATGCTGCGTTCTCTCGTAAAGGACGTAAAACGCACAGTCTGGGCCCCGGTCAGAGCAAAGGACGGTGTGAGCGGAGAGGAGCGTCTTTCTTCTCTGCTTTCAGATTACTGCATGGATGAGCTTATACCGCTTGTCGGGAAAAGAATCATCATTCTCGATAATGACGTGCTTCTTCCCGGCGGACTTGATTCCTTCAGAAGGGAGGGACTCACCGTATTCAACTGTCTGGCATGTGTAAAGCATTTTTCCAGAGACGATGAGATAGAGAGAATCAACGTGAAAAGTGTCGAGAATCTGATAAGGTGGTGTCTCGAAAACAGGGCACTTCTTGTCCATGTATCGACCGAGAGCACAGCCGGTTACAGCGACACATCCGCTGACGAAGGGAGCTTCGTCTTCACCGAGAAGGATCTCTACAAGGGACAGAAAACAGAGAACAACCAGTACGTGAGATCGAAGTTCCTTGCAGAGAGAGCTGTCTACACGGCCGTAATCGAAAAGGGGCTGAGAGCCAAGGTCATGAGGGTCGGAAATCTTTCCCCGCGTTTCAGCGACGGTGTTTTCCAGGTCAACTACAGTACAAACGGCTTCATGAAAATACTGCGTGCATACCTTGAGCTGGGTGAGATCCCTTACTCGGCAGCTGACACGAAAGTGGATTTTTCTCCTGTCGACAGCACAGCTGAGAGCATCCTTCTTCTTGCTTCAACGCCGGACGAATGCATCACGTTCATGCCTTCCAACCAGCATCTGAGGCATCTTGCGGACATTCTGGAGGAGATGGATGAGAGCATAAGGCTTGTCGAGGATGAACAGTTCACTCGGGATCTCTCATCTGCTCTTTCCGATGACAGACGCTCTGAAACAGTGAGCCCTCTGATGACTTACTCATCCGGCAGGGGAGAGGAGTCACTTCGGGAGAACGGCATCGAAACTGTGGACAACGCCCTGACTCTCCAGATTCTCTACCGTCTGGGCTTCCGCTGGCCGGTAACCGGCTCGAGTTATGTCAGGGCCTTCACGGAGAAGCTCAGGAAAAAGGGTTTCTTCAG
>CAVFYD010000124.1:0-4752 GCA_963626615.1 Sphaerochaetaceae bacterium | reverse complement strand
CGATACGATTACCGGGCTAAGGGATTTATACTAAACTCTGTGTGCAAAACTCAGATTATATTGAGCGGTTCGTTATATTTGATTGTCTGGCTCAGCATTGAATAGATATTCTTTCTGAATGTTGTAATATTCGTATTAACCATCTGCCTATACCCCTTCATACGTACATTATAACGTACGTTTTCTTTCGGTTAACCTTCTTCTTTTCAAGAACAAACGAATTTATGACAATCATCAGAGAGAAAAACTACGGCATGTGCAGATGTTTCTTCTGACAAGTTGAGAAAAAATATTGAATGGGGAGAATGAAATATGATACTGAAGTCCTGAAGAACACTTTCCTTCAATTTTCTTTCACGAGACCAAAATAAAAAGCTAACTCATTACATAATAACAAGTTAGCTTTCTGTGAAATTATTCGAGTTCTATCGTTGCTGGCGGTTTGCTCGTTATATCGTAGAGGACACGGTTGACATGCTTGACCTCTCCCACGATACGAGAGGAAACCCTATCAAGGAGATCGTAATCGAGCCGTGACCAAGTGGCAGTCATGAAGTCGGATGTATTGACGGCACGGAGTGCTATGGCATAGTCGTAGCTTCTCTCGTCGCCCATGACTCCGACGCTTCTCATGTTCGTGAGAGCGGCAAAGTATTGAGATGGAGCATTCTTGTAGCCGTTCTTTATTGCCTCCTCTCTGAAAATCGCATCCGCTTCTCTGAGAATGCTGAGTTTCTCCTGCGTTACCTCTCCGATGATTCTTATCGCTAGACCGGGCCCGGGGAACGGCTGACGCATTACGATGCTTTCGGGAAGTCCGAGCTCGAGTCCGAGCTCTCTCACTTCATCCTTGAAGAGCATACGCAAGGGTTCGATTATCTCATTGAAGGCAACAACGGAGGGAAGTCCTCCGACATTGTGATGGCTCTTGATGACGGCGCTCTCGCCTCCCAGTCCGCTTTCGACGACGTCCGGGTAGATTGTTCCCTGAGCAAGAAATTCGACCTTTCCGATTTTCTTCGCTTCTTCCTCGAATACACGGATGAATGTCTCACCGATGATCTTTCTCTTTCTCTCGGGCTCCGTTACGCCCTTGAGAAGAGTAAGGAACTTATCCTGGGCATTGACGCGCCTTATATCGGCATCGAAGAGTTTTGTCATGACGGATTCGACTTCATCGCCCTCGTTCTTTCTCAGTAGTCCGTGATCGACGAAGATGCATGTGAGTTTCGGCCCCACTGCCTTTGAAAGGAGCGCTGCACAGACTGTGCTGTCGACTCCGCCGGAGAGAGCAAGAAGAACACGGCCATCTCCAACCTTCTCCCTTATCGACCTGACTGCAGTCTCGAGGTAGCTGTTCATCGTCCATTCGCGTCTGAAACCGCAAACTTCGTATAAGAAGTTCTCGAGAATCTTTGTGCCGTATTCAGTATGAACGACTTCCGGATGGAACTGAACGCCGTAGAGATTGCGGTTCCTGTTTTCGACTCCGGCAAATGAACAGGAATCAGACCAGGCTGTACGCACGAAGCCCTCGGGAAGAACTTCGCATTCGACGCCGTGACTCATCCAGCAGACTGATGATTCGGGAACATCCTTGAAGAGAAGAGAATCCGAATGATTGAGGATTACCTTTCCGTATTCCCTCTTCTCGGCTCTTCTGCATTCACCTCCATTCTCATATACCATGAGCTGCATGCCGTAGCAGATACCCAGTACGGGAATCCCCATATTGAATATTCTCTCATCGAGCTTCGGGGCATTCTCCTCGAAGACTGTTGCAGGTCCTCCTGTGAGAATGACGGCATCAGGATTGAATGAGATGATTTCGTCCATCTTCATTCTGTAGCTCTTGATTTCGCAGTAGACGCCGCTCTGTCTTACCCTGCGTGCGATAAGGAGGTTGTACTGACCTCCGAAATCGAGTATGAGAACCTTCTTCATCAATCATCCTCTCTGAATGTGAGCTTTCCGTCTTCACCGATGCTGTCGATGACTGCGAGTGCCTTGTAGTTGAGACCCTTCTGGCGGAGGTTGTCACCGCCTCCCTGGAAGCCCTTCTCGACCGCTATTCCGATTCCCTCGAGATGACAGCCGGCCTCATTGACGATATCGATCAGACCCTGGACTGCATTGCCCTTGGCCATGAAGTCGTCGATGATGAGGACGTTGTCATCCTCATGAAGCCATTCCTTCGAAACGATGAGTGTGAACTTCTTCTTGTACGTATAAGACCAGACCTCGCTCTTGAAGAGTCCGTTCTCGATATTGTCGCTTTTGGCCTTCTTTGCAAAAAGAAGAGGCACCCCGTAAGCGCTGGCACACATGGTTGCCAATGGGATGCCTGATGCCTCCGCGGTCAATACCACACTGATCTTCGTGGTATCGAAATACTTCTTGAACTCCTCGGCAATACCGCCCAGGAGCGCGGTATCTACCCTGTGGTTTAAAAACCCGTCCACCTTGATTATGTTACCAGGCAGAATCTTTCCTTCATTCTGAATTCTTTCTTTTAAAGCTTGCATGGAGCACCTTTGATTAATATAGATGCGATTTTTTCTACCATGTTTATAAATAAATGACAACACCCGAAGAAAAAGTCACCGAGAATTTTTCAAAGTGCGATTTCCTTTACCGCCTCCACTGCCTTTTCTGCCTCATTCATGGTATTGAACGGTGAGAAGCTGAAGCGGACACATCCCCTCTTCTCCGTTCCGAGTGCACGGTGCATGAGAGGTGCACAGTGAGCACCCGAACGCACTGCAATATCATGCTCCGAGGAGAGAAATGCGGCAACATCGTCAGACGTCCAGAATCCGACATTAATCGAAACAACTGCCGTTCTCTCTCCATCCATGTCGCCGTAAAACTCTATCGACGGGATACCCTCGAGGCTTTTCTGAAAGAAGTCGGAAAGTGTTTTCTCCCTCTCTCTGAGAGTCCTGATTCCGGTTTCATTTATATACTTCAATGCGGCATTGAGTCCCGCTATCGATGGAACTGCAAGCGTCCCGGCTTCAAGGTGCGAGGGATATTTCTCCGGCATATCCTCAGAGTATGACAATATTCCGGTGCCTCCACGTTTGAGGGGACGTATCGAGACACCTTCAGCAATACACATTCCTCCCGTCCCCTGGGGGCCGAGAAGGCTCTTGTGTCCCGTAAAGCAGAGCACGTCAATATTGTCTTTAGCCATGTCTATGTCAATCACGCCTGCACTCTGCGAGGCGTCAACGACATAGAGAATGCCGTGCTCCCTTGCCTTTCTTCCTATCGCGGCAATGTCGAAGATGTTACCGGTAACGTTTGAAGCATGCGTTGTCACGATGAGGCGTGTGTTTTTCCTTATCATACGCTCAAAATCATCGTAGTCCATCCTTCCCCTGCCGTCACATCTGACAAAGCTGAGTTCTATGATTCCCCTTCTTTCGAGATCGTAGAGAGGCCTCAGAACACTGTTGTGCTCGGCCTCAGTCGTCACCACATGATCTCCTTCCTTCAGAATGCCGTAAAGTACAGTGTTGAGTGCCTCGGTCGAATTCGACGTGAAGACGACTCTTTCTGGAGAAGGAGCATTGAAAAGCTGCGAGAGAAGTTTTCTTGTTTCATAAATCATTCTTGATGCCGCCAGGGAAGAGGAATGGGCCCCGCGCGAAGGATTGGCGAAAAGAGAAAAGGCATCATATACAGCCTTCCTCACCGTTTCCGGTTTCAGAAATGATGTTGCGGCACTGTCAAGATAGATCATTCGAAAGCCTCGAGTCTTCTAACGCCAGAATAACTCACGCGTTCGGAAAGAAGCGCATCCATGACAGCTTCCTCATCCCCGATCTCTCCTCGCCATGCGAGGCCGCACGAAGCCGTAACCTCAGGAGGCGTCGGGACAAGCCTGCCGCCGATTCCTCTCTCCCCGAGGAGGCTTTCAGCTCTGAGTGCATCCTCCGTTTCGTCGAACGAAACAAAGGAGAAAAGCCGTCGTTTTCTCATAACCTTACGGCTTTACAAGGAGGTCAGCCGACATAAGGCTCTCTGCTATGACATACATGTTCGTGACACCACCGACAAGAAGCTTGTCTGCAATCTTATAGTTATTCAGACATGTTCCGCATGTAAGGATTTCGACACCGAGGGACTCAAGAGTCCTGAGGTCCTGAATGCTTTCGCTTCCCTCTGTTGTCAGGAATGCACCGGAATTGTAGAAGAGCATAAGAGACGGCAAATCCTCAAGCTGTGTCAGAGCATATATGAATCCCTTGAGAAGAGTCCGGCCGAGCTTATCGTCACCTTCCCCCATGTGGTCTTTCGATATAACGACAACCTTCTTCCTCTTCGATGAGGGAAGAGGATACTCTTCATCCATGTCTTTTTCACTCTTTACGGGAAGTCTGTCGACACTGATTGTTATCTCGTATTCGCTTTCACTCTTCTTCTGTGCCGAAAAGCCGTATCCGAAGGATGCAGAAAGTCTTTTTATGTTTTCACATGCAGCTGTATTATCAACTGAAACCAGTATATCTTCTGCCTCCGTCAGGCCGGCAATGGCCTTCTTAGTCTTGACAACAGGAATCGGACAGGCATCTCCGATGCAATTCACTCTGATCATTATGAAACCTCCATACCATCGTACAGGGAAAAATATAATGACAATTGAGGTGAAAACGCAAGCAAAAAAATAGAGCTGACATTGTCAGCCCTGAAGAGCGGCGGACGGGAATCGGACCCGCGTGACCCACCTTGGCAAGGTGGTGCGTA
>CAVFYD010000123.1:0-4957 GCA_963626615.1 Sphaerochaetaceae bacterium | reverse complement strand
TGTATAGCTGATGAGAAAATGCTGGTCATTGGATGTCAGAAACACCAGATTCTCCTTGCAGTTCATCCCTCTGTCGGCTATTACTGTTATCTTCTCGAAGCCGTAAAGCCCCTTCAGGTCGTCTATCGAATCCTGAAGTGTGTTCTGGTCCATGGTGTTACCGGGGAAGAGACGCATGGCAACCGGAATACCGTTGCTGTCTATCAAGAGACCCATTACCACTATGACTTCATTATGCCTGTTCTCCTTGCTGTAACCGAAAAGTCTCAGCTCTCCTGCCTTCTGACTCTCGAAGTAGTAGTTGGTAACGTCATAGCTGACTGTCTTGAGGTCTCTCCTGGTATTCTTCTCGAAAAAGGATGACAGATGTTTCAGAAGTTTCTCCCTGTCATCATAGAGAAGATCAAGAACGGAATAGAGAACCTCCAGTGAAATGGTCTTCATTCCCGCCTTGGTATTCTGCTCCCTGGATGTGCGGAGTATGCTCACGGGCCTTCCGAGTCTCGAGGTGATGAGATTGTAGAGCCCATTTATGACTTCATCCTTGTTCTTTGCAGTTACGTTCTTCTCAAAGAAATCATCGAGATTCATCATCTCCCAGAGCTTCTGAACTATCATGTGTCCGAACTGAAAGGATGCCCTCTGGTCGGAAGCTGCATTGATTGTACGTGGCTTGGTTGTCAGTGTGATCGTCTTATCTTCCTTAGCTTCTTCTCTCTGCTTCTTAACATCAGCTTTGAGCTTTTCAAGAAAATCAGGATCCTTCTCCTGACAGGACTTCAGGCTGCCATAGCTCTTGATGACATATTCCTTCTTCTTGTTGGTGCGCGGATCCCTGACTGCCTCCTTGAGTACAACATGTTCATAGCCCTTCGGACCGGTAAGCGAAACGTACATATCTGACCTCCGAAGATAGTATATCACCATACCTTTGTATTGTAAAGAGCTTGGTCG
This sequence comes from Sphaerochaetaceae bacterium, assembly GCA_963626615.1. Classification (GTDB taxonomy): domain Bacteria; phylum Spirochaetota; class Spirochaetia; order Sphaerochaetales; family Sphaerochaetaceae; genus Ornithospirochaeta. Next base: position 4,003 of record CAVFYD010000123.1, on the reverse strand, counting down.
TAATTGGTCGAACAAAATCTAGGGGAATTTTCGGCAGCGAAAAGCCCCGGATTTCTATGCTCCGGGGCAAATTAGACAAGGTATAAAGTTATGTTAAAGTCCTAAAGTCAGGAAAGAGAAACGTCTTCATAATAACGGAAATTTATGCATTTTCTGCATATCGTATGATATCATAATCTATGTTAAGTGAATTTTTCTTCTTTGATTTTTGCTTTTTGCGTAGTGTAGAATAATCTGAAAGAGGTGAAAAAGTGAGAATTCTGGTTTTGGGTTCCGGCGCAAAGGATCATGCCGCAGCATGGTGGCTGAGTCAGAGTACATTTATTTCGGAGCTCTTCGTCGCTCCCGGCACTCCAGGGACTGAAGACATTGCAACGAATCTTCCCGATACTGATCCTTCAGACCCGAAGGCTGTCTACAGGGCGATAATCGACAACAGGATAGATATGGTATTCATAGGAACGGAAGCCCCGCTGCTTTCGGGTGTCAGGGAATACCTCAAGGAAAGAGGCGTCGTCTGCTGCGGCGCAACGAAGGAAGCTCTGCGGCTTGAGGACGACAGGGCTTTCTCGAGAGCATTCACCCAGAGACACAATATCCCGGTTCCGGAGAATGCGGTCTTCTCGTCGAGGGAATCTCTCTCCGCATTCCTCGATGAGCACAGGGGCATCAGATACACGATAAAATCCAATTCGATAACCCCGTCGCGCATCATGCTTTCCTCCTCGGACAAGGAAGCGCTTCTCAACTACGCGGAGCTTCTCTTCACGAAAGGCCCGGTTCTTGTGGAAAGGCATGTGGAGGGACTCCATGCAACTGCAACGCTCTTTGTCGACAAGAACGGATACCTTCTCCTGCCGCTGGCAAACGAATACACGAACGTCTCCAAATCACAGGGAACTCCGACGGGAGGCATGGGAGCCATCGCTCCGATTCCTCTCGATGACGATATAAAGGACGAGATAAAGGCAAAGATAATCGAACCGACGCTCGACGGAATGAAGGAGGAAGGTTTTGCCTACTATGGTGTTCTTACGCTCTCTCTCGTCATCACGGACAACGGCCCCGTACTCGTCGATTACCACGTTCGCCTCAACGACCCCGCAACACAGGCCATGGTCCCGATCATCAGAACAGATGTCATCGAGATAATGGAGGCAATGAAGGAAAACAGGCTGAGCACGCTGAAGCTTGAGACATACAACGAAGCCACAGTCGCTGTCGTACTCGCCTCGAAAGGCTATCCTCTCGCTCCGGAAAAGGGAAACGAGATAGAGGGAATAACGAATGCGTTCCTGATGAACACCTCCGACAAACCCCTTGTTTTCATCGGAGCTGTCAGAAAGGATAAGGACGGAAGATACTTCACGGACGGCGGACGATGCATCACGGTCGTGGGCAGAGGCGCCACATTCGAAGAAGCCAACGAACAGGCCTACACTCTCATAAAGGAGAAGAACTTCTCGTCTCTCTGGTACAGGGATGACATAGGAAACAAGTTCTTCAACCAGTAAGTAATCGAGCCTCCGGAATGGAGGCTCATATATTTCATTTCAGAATCAGTGTGTCCTTCTGAATTCGTACATCAGGATTCCGGCTGCTACCGATACGTTGAGCGAGTCTATGTGGCCCCGCATCGGAATCGAGACTATGTAGTCGCAGTTCTTCCTGACAAGCGTCGACATTCCGTCACCTTCGCTTCCCATGACTATTGCCGAGCGCGGAGCGAACTTCTCGCTGTAGGAGGAGTCCCCGTTCATGTCCGCCCCGTAAATCCAGAAGCCGTTGTCCTTGAGTGTCTTTATCTCACGCGTGAGATTCGTCACGACGGAGACAGGAACATACTGTGCAGCTCCCGATGAAACCTTCACAACTGTCTCGTTCGCCTGTACCGACCTTCTCTCGGGTATGAGAACAAGGTCAGCTCCGAACTGGTCTGCGGATCTCAGGATTGCCCCGAGGTTATGGGGATCCGTTATACCGTCGAGAATGAGAACGAGTGCGCCGTCATCTTCCTTAAGGGAGGAGCAGAACTCCTCGACCGTCATTTCCTTCAGTCTCGAAGCCCCTCTTCTCGGACCTCCGATATCGAGAAGAGCGCCCCTGAGGTCGACGCCTTCCATCATGCGTCCCAGTTCGTCCTTGCTCACCTTCTTCACGGCAACCTTGCCGGTAAGCATCGCCTGTCTTTCGAGGGCCGCGATTCTCTCTCCGCCGTTACGCTGGAGGTAGAGTGTCGAACCCATTCCCGCTTTCTTCAAAGCTTCTTCAATGGCATGGTAGCCGTAAACCTTTTCGCCCATTATTACCTCTCTCAGTCGTTTGTGAATGTCACGGGTTTCGGAGTCTTCGTAGGAGCCATGGTATCATAAAGTTCCTTCATGATCTTCTTCTCCTTGAGTCCGAGACGCTTCGGGATTTCGACGACAATCTTGAGATACATGTCGCCTCTTGTGCCGGTTCTGAGTGACGGTACTCCCATACCCTTCAGTCTCAGAAGCTTACCCGACTGCGTTCCCTCGGGGATATCGACCTTGATTTCCTTGTCATCCAGTGTAGTTACCTGAATGGTGTCACCCAGTGCCGCCTGTACGAATGAAATCGGAATCTGGATATAGAGGTCGCTTCCGTCCCTGACGAAGTATCTGTCTGGTCTGACGTTCACGACAAGCTGCAGATCCCCGTTCGGGCCGCCGTTCGCTCCTGCGTCTCCCTTACCCCTGAGCGTGAGGCGTGTGCCGTCATCGCTTCCTGCAGGAATATTGACGCTGAGCTTCTCGCTCTTTCTCACCGTTCCGGTACCGTGACACTCGGAACACGGATTATCGACTACATATCCCGTACCGCGGCAGGAACGGCATGTCTGTGCCATCTGGAAGAATCCGCCGCCGGATATCGTCTGGCCAGATCCGCCGCAGGTAGGACATGTCCTTCTGCCCGTTCCGCCTGTACCCTTACAGGAAGGACACTGCTCGTCATGGGAGAAGGAGATTTCCTTCTTGCAGCCGAATGCGGCTTCCTTGAAGTCTATGGTGATGTCATAACGGAGGGACTGGCCCTGTCTGGGACCGGAGGAGTTCCTGGAGCGTGAGGATGAACCGCCGCCGAAGAACGATGAGAAAATATCCGAGAAGCCTCCAGAACCTCCGAAGAGATCGGAGAAGTCCCTGTAGACATTCTGATATCCTCCGCTTGCAGCTCCGCCCATACCGTCGACACCTGCGAAACCGAACTGGTCGTACGCGCTTCTCTTCTTCTGGTCGGAAAGAACCTCGTAGGCCTCGCTGGCTTCCTTGAATCTCTCCTCGGCATCCTTGTCTCCCGGATGCGTGTCAGGGTGATTGGCCATTGCAATCTTACGGTAGGCCTTCTTTATTTCCTCCTCGGTTGCTCCCTTCTGTACACCGAGTACTTCATAATAATCACGTTTTGCCATAGTTACCCTATAATACACCATAAAGGCAGCACATTTTAAAGTGCTGCCTCAAGGTATTTTCCGTTGAATTTTACTTTACTTCTTCGAAGCTAGCATCCATTGTGTCATCATTGCCGCTCTGGGTGTTCTGGTTCTGTGAAGTTTCCTGATAGGACTGCTGAGCACCGCCGTTATTCTGCGCGTTCTGCTGTGCCTGCTGGGATGCTTCATAGACCTTCTGTCCGAGCTGCATTGAAGCACTCTGTACCTTCTCGACCTTGCTCTTGATTTCCTCTGCCGTTGCATTGGCATTTGCAAGAGTATCCTTGAGCTCCTTGATGGCATCTTCGATTGCGCTTCTCTCCTGAGGAGAAACCTTGTCGCCGTAGTCCTTGAGAGCCTTCTCGGTAGCGTAGATTGTCGTCTCGGCGTTGTTCTTTGCCTCGATTGTCTCTCTTGCCTTCTTGTCGTCCTCGGCATGAGCTTCAGCTTCCTTCACCATCTTGTCGATATCTGCTTCGCTGAGACCGGATGAGGATTCGATTCTGATCTTCTGCTCCTTGCCTGTTCCGAGATCCTTTGCAGATA
>CAVFYD010000122.1:0-4999 GCA_963626615.1 Sphaerochaetaceae bacterium | reverse complement strand
ATCGACATTCCCCGGGGAGAGGAGGCTGTCTTCGAGTATTTCGAGATTCTCGATGTAAACGGGAACTACCTCAATACGATGTTCGCTCCCCAGAAGGATACATTTGTCTCCGGCGGAGAGTGTACAGAATACGAAGCAGTCTTCACATTCCACGGATTCAGGTATATACGCGTCAGCGGAAAGAAAATCATCGAGACGATGAAGAAGGAGGATTTCACCGCTGTGCTCTTGAGCACGAAGAAGGAAAACTGTGGTTCCTTCTCTTCATCAGACAGTCGCCTGAACAGGCTATACAGGAACATACGGTACTCACAGTACAACAACATGATGAGCATTCCCACCGACTGTCCGTCACGCGAAAAGGCAGGATGGACAGGAGATATCCTCGTCTACGCCAGAACAGCGATGCTTAATGAGGATATGACGCCATTTCTTTCATCCTGGTTGAGGGCGGTCAGGGACGACCAGAGGGATAACGGCGTCATAACAATCGTTTCACCTTTCATGAAGCTTTATGAAAACCTTCTGAAGGTTCAGACCGAGAAATTCGGTGATACCGGAATTGCCGGAGTTTCGGGCTGGAGTGATGCTGTTGTATGGGTTCCGTATGACATGTACATGATTACCGGAAACAGAAGAGTGCTTTGTGATAACTACAAGGCAATGAAGAAGTGGGCGGAATATATCATCCGTACTGCCAGCACCAGACGCGGCGAGAGTGGCATTCCCTTAGAATATGATCAGTACCTTTGGAACACTGGATTCCATTTCGGAGAGTGGCTGGTGCCATCGAGACCGCTGAAAGAAGGCGAGGGGCCGTATGACGCATGTGTCGAGACCTCCTATTACACTGCTCCTTTCTTCGGTTACATGACGACGAGGAAGCTTTCCCGGATTGCTTCTCTTCTCGGTGAAACAGAAGATGAAAGAAGGTATGCCGAAATCGGGCGGAAGATGAAATGGGCCATACAGAACGGAATAATGCGAAGAGGAGGAATGCCAGAAAAATATATGGGAGCCTACATCCTCGCCTTTGCCTTCGATCTTGTTCCCGATGATCTGAAAGAAGAGTACAGAGACAGACTTGTTTCTCTTCTCGAGGCAAACGGCTTGCGACTTGACACAGGATTCCTCGCGACTCCGTTCATTCTCGATGTCCTGTACACTCTTGGCCGGAAGGACCTTGCATACCGTATTCTCTTCAACACCTCCCGGCCGTCCTGGCTGTATGAGGTTGAGAACGGGGCAACTGCAATCTGGGAGTCATGGGATGCAGATGATGCCCGGTCAAACGCCCGCTTTGTCAGCTTCGATCACTATGCATTCGGCTCTGTTGATGATTTTATCTGCCGCAGAATATGCGGTATCGACAGCGATACTCCCGGTTTCTCGCATATCCTGATAGCTCCCGACACTGATTCATGTCTTTCATTCTCGAAGAGAGAGTTCATCTCAGAAGCCGGGGCGGTAACGGTTGAATGGAATAAGGACACTTTGAAGGTTTCCATTCCACCCAATACGACGGCAGATATCTTCTGGAAAGGCAGGAAACATGAAGTCGGCAGTGGTAATTATTCTTTCGGAGAATGAGAATGAAGGAATACGAGATAAGACACCGCAATGAACTGAGGAAAATCGCTCCGGAGTGCACCGTGCTTCTCAAGAGAAGCGGAGCTTTTCCTCTCGCCGGAGTCTCGCAGATAGCACTCTACGGCTCCGGCGTAAGACACACGGAGAAGGGTGGAACGGGAAGCGGAGATGTGAATGTACGCTTCTTTTCCACAATAGAGAAAGCTTTCCTTGACGAAGGTTTCGAGGTAACCACATCGAGCTGGCTCGACTGTTATGACGGGAAGATCAAAGCATCGGAGGAGGAACACCTCTCATCCATCAGAAAACGCATTGAAAAAGGTGGACTGAAGGAGCTTCTGTCTTCAATGGGAGAGAGTGTTCCAGAGCCTGAATACGACATAGCGGTTGAAAAGACCTGCGATACCGCTCTCTATGTCCTGAAGCGTCAGTCCGGCGAAGGAACAGACAGAAAAAACGAGAAGGGTGATTTTCTTCTGACGGACACAGAGAGACGTGACATACTTCTCATCTCCCGCCTCTACAGACGCTTCATGCTTGTACTCAATACTGCGGGAGTAGTCGATCTCTCTCCTGTCGTGTCCTTCGTTCCAGATATCCTCCTTCTCTCTCAGCTGGGGGAGGTAACGGGAGAATGTCTGGTTGACCTTATCCTGGGCAGAAGCTATCCATCGGGAAAGCTTACTGCGACGTGGGCGAAGGCAGAGGATTACCCCGATGCAGGGACTTACCGTGGCGTCAGGGACACATATTACAGAGAGGGACTTCTCGTAGGTTACAGATGGTTTGATGCAGTCGGTAAGACACCTCTCTTTCCATTCGGCTTCGGCCTCGGATATACCGATTTCTCCATTTTCTTCAACCGTGTCAGTGTCAACGGCAATACTGTCAGCATTGATGTGACGGTTGAGAATACAGGCTCTTATCCGGGGCGTGAATGCGTCCAGGTTTATGTAAGTAAGCCGCAGGGAAAACTCTACAAGGCTCCCAAGGACCTCGTTGCATATAAGAAGACCGGAGAACTCGCTCAGGGCGGGAAGGAGAGGATGACAATCTCTTTCGATATGACCCTTTGTGCTTCGTTCAATGATGAGACGAACTGCCTGGTTCTCGAGCGGGGTGATTACATTCTCCTTCTCGGTGCCTCTTCGTACTCTGTTACTCCTTCTGCTGTTCTGAGAATTGAGCAAGACACGGTGGTGCAGCATCTCCACAAAGCAGGGGGAAGTGCTCCTTGTGATGATTTCTGTCCTGAATATACACCTCTTTCCGGCTTGGCTCTTCCCGTCATCGACTTTCATTACAGTGGAAGCGACTCTCTTTCCTCCGCTGAATCCTTTTCTGAGAATGTTAAGAAAACGGTCTCCTCTCTCTCCGATGAGGAGCTTGTATCTGTATGTATCGGTAAATATGGAGAGGGCGGGCAGAGCATAATAGGAAATGCGGGTTTTGCTGTTGCGGGGGCTGCGGGGGAGACAACGGGGAAACTCGACAAGTACGGAAGACGGAGCCTTGTCCTTGCCGACGGACCGGCGGGAATAAGGATAGCGAGCACATACTTCGAGGATGAAAAGGGATCTCATTCTCTCGACAACGGGACAATTGACAGACTCAGGAAGCTTCTTCCGCCATCCCTTTTTCCGCTCATCGGAGAAAAGACTGTCCCAACGGGAGAAATCCTCCATCACTGGGCCTCTGCCATTCCGGTCGCCACGGCGCTGGCACAGAGTTTCAACCCCTCTGTTCAAGCCCTCTGCGGCGATATTGTCGCAGAGGAGATGGAAGAGTTCGGAATCGATATATGGCTTGCTCCGGCATGCAATATCCAGCGTGATGTACTCTGTGGCAGGAACTTCGAATACTACAGCGAGGATCCCGTCGTGAGTGGCAGGACGGCCGCTGCTGTAATCACTGCAGTACAGGCGCACAGGGGTAAAGGTGTTACCCTCAAGCATTTCTGCTGCAACAATCAGGAGACCAACCGCTTCCGCTCCAACAGTGTTGTGAGAGGCAGGGCACTAAGGGAAATCTATCTCAGACCCTTTGAGATTGCCGTTAGGGAGTCCCGCCCTGTCTCTGTGATGACCTCATACAATCTTCTTAACGGCATCCATACGGCAGAGCGAAGGGATCTTCTCGAGACCGTTCTCCGCTGTGAGTGGGGATTTGAAGGGGTTGTGATGTCTGACTGGGTTGTCTCCTCGATAGGGGGCGCGGAAGATCCCATGATGCACAGAAAACAGTCCGCTGTTTCTTCTCTGGCGGCAGGAAACGATCTTCTCATGCCGGGAAGTGCCTCGGATTATGAGAGTGTTCTTCAGGCTCTGAAAAGCGGCGAACTTGAAAGAGAAAGTCTTGTTTTTTCAGCTTCGCGCATAATAAGGCTGATTGATTTCTGTTCGGGATGATGTTATTGAGAGATGCCGGGAAATACCCCAAAGTACAGTGTTACTTCCTCTCTCTGTAATCATCCTCTGATTATCTTCAGTATCCCTTTGAAGAAGTGTCCGTTGGCTATCTCCAGCATTCCCGGGAGTACTCCTCCCTTCATGCCGCCCGAGATGTGCATGCTTCTGAGGGGAGAGCCTGCGGAGGATGCTATCTGCATGCGGAAGACGGCATTGTCGTAGGCTTTTCTTCCTCCGTATGCCTTTGCCACCGTTCTTTCCACAGCGATGAACATGATTTTCATCATCAGACTGTATTCCTTCATCTCGATTACCGAGTTGTCTTTTGTGAAGCTTCCCTTTCTGAGCACCGGCTCCTGGTAGTGTATTCCCGTGACCTTCTCCCATTCCTCTCTTGATGGTTTACCTTTGCATCTTTCGTACCATGTTCCCTCAGTAACGGGATCGCGGGGTAGAGTCACACCCTTTCTTTCGAGGCTGGTGCTTAGAGGCCCCACTGTAAGGGTGTAGCATCCCCCTTCCTCCTTCCAGCCGTCATTCCAGACTCTGAAGGTATATTCGTCAAACGGAATTTTCACTCTTCTGCTTTCTCCCGGAAGAAGAGATATCTTTTCAAACCCCCTGAGTTCCCTCCTGGGCCTGTGGATATTACTTGATGGGAGGGAAACGAAGAGAAGTACGGCTTCCTTTCCCTCTCTGTTTCCTGTATTCGTGACCGTTACGGAGACTCCTCCGCTCTCTGCCGTGAGGTCGGAATACGAGAAGGATGTGTAGCTGAGGCCCCAGCCGAAGGGCCAGCGGAGGCTGCTTTCCGCCTTGTCGTAATAGCGGTACCCCACGTAGATACCTTCTTCGTAGAGTGCGTCCTTTGTCTTTGCATATATTTCAGAGGAGGGGACATCGTCGTAGGATAGAGGCCAGCTCTCGCTGAGCTTCCCTGACGGACAGACTCTGCCGTAAAGGAGATTCGAAAGCGCTTCTCCTCCCGCTTCTCCCGGCAG
>CAVFYD010000121.1:0-5040 GCA_963626615.1 Sphaerochaetaceae bacterium | reverse complement strand
GGCGGTTCTCTTCATACTTCCTTGTCCCGTCGCTGTTGTACTTCTCTGGATGCTTCGCTCTGTACTTCGCATTACACTCGTCGCAGTAGCCGTTTTTGTTGTGATGAAAGTTCGGGCATCCCCATTGTTTACATGCTTTCCTTCTTTCGCTCATATCATGTCCTCCACATCGTAGTCCTCACATGCATAGTCAACAAAAGACGGAGGAATCGTCGGTAAAGCACCGTCCTTCTTTAAAGCTAGAAAGACAGTGCTCTTGCACAGATTCCTCCGTTCACATAGCATAGCAACCGAGGGATACCAGTATGTAGTCCCCTCGGTAATTAAAATTATAGGCTTACCTTTGATGTGCCTTACCCTTCCCACTGTATCCCCATCCTCCGAGGGATAACCCTCGAACGGTCAGAGCATGCAGGACACTCGGCCTTGACATACGCCTTGCATGCGGGCTGCCAGGTAGTAGTCAGCTCATCCCCTCTGCCTTTGTGACAGTGATACCTCCTGTTGCGGTATTCGCAGTATATGCAGGACCCGCACCTCATCTGGTGATTAGACATACAAGCCTCCACAGAAGAGCATAAGACCCAAGACAGAAAAGGAAGATGATAAGTGAGCATGTGGAGTTACGAAAGTAGTCCTCGCTCTTGTCCAGGTGCGCCAGTACAAGATAGGTTACTGACGCAAGTATAACCGCTACTAGCATCCTCTTATCTCCTTTATGCTTTCCCAGGCCTTTATCTGCCGACCATTGTCAAGGTTGATAAAACAGTGTTCCTTACCGTTGAGGACAAAGCCCTCAAACGTCTTTATCATGCAGAGAGGGATAGTAACTGGCTTGTCATCTGCCATGCTCGTAACTGTCAGCATGCTTTCCATACTTCCTTCCCTCCACATGTCGCATAAGTCGGATATACAAGGATAACAGCCTTGCCTATCGTCCACTTGTCGCACTCGATCGTGGAGCGTGTCAGGACAGCTCCGACTTCTTCCAGGTGCGCTTCATATTCCTTCCTCGTCATTTAATACTCCTTCAATACTCCTTCAATATTCTCCAGATTCCAGTTAAAGGGCTCTGTTCCGAAAGTCATGCCGTAGATGCATTCCGAACGGGTGAAAGAGACCTCGACCATGTGCGGACAGTCAGAGCAGTCCTTTCTGTCTATGCACTCTTTCTGTATCTGCTGTAGTCGTTCAAGAGCGGTCATCGTCTCCCTCCTTCATCACTGTGAAAGACGGTGTGAGAGCCTTGATAACGAGAGCCTTGACTGTCTTGAGGTCTTCCTTAACACAGTAGCTTCTCCCGCTCCTCATCTGTATCTTCACGTGCAGTCCATAAGGAGCTACATACTCGATGCCGTTTGCGTTGATAAGCACGACTCTGTCAGCAGGGCCATGCACTTCGATGAATCCTCTCACGTCTTCCCTCCATTCACAAGATTCTCGTACCTTGCCTTAGTCCTTGCCTTAAATCCCGACTTCCCGGGAATCCCGATCATGTCGCACTCGTTGAGCCACAGATTCCACGCAGTGTCGAAGTCCTCAATCGCTCCGCTCCTCCCGACAGGCCCGTTGTAGTAGCGGTCGATAACTATGCCTTCATCCGTGTAGAGAAGTCTGTACTTGATATGGAGGTGACTTCTCATCTTGTGAATTTCACTTGTGATAAGTTCTACTTCGGTCATTTAAGCCTCACCATTCATCTCTTTAGCTCTTTTAGCTTCCCTTTCTCGTTCTTCAGCTTCTAAGACCGGGGAACTATAGACAACTTCTCTGTCCTTTTCAACTCTGCGGATATGGTCTACCGATATCCAATAACCGGAAATGCCATCATTATAAAGAGGGGCATACATCTCCTGCATTTCCGGCATGACTTTCTCGGCCATTTCCTCCAGTTTTTCTTCGATAATAGAGGCCACATCATTTACATTGAATGCCTCAACGTCAAACCCGACAACTGCCATTTTGCAAACGAAATCGACAGTGTATGTCTCCTTATCTTTGAGGGGCATTCCGTCAATCGTGGTAATAACTTCCCCTGCCGTGCTAATTCTTTTAGCCATTCCCTTCTTCCTCCTCCATTCTATCGAGAACCCACGCAAGAGCTTCTCTGTAACCTTTCTCCCATTCAACGTCCTCTCCCTGTTCTTCCAGCTCTTCGATAAGATTCTCCTCATCTCTGAGCCGAACTTTTATCTTCTTCAACAACTCCATAAATCCGCCTCATCTATCCTTTCCACTGTGTAGTGGGACTTTCTTATCGGACTACTTAGCCCTTTGCAAAAATGCACATGGAGCCCGTTGACGGTAATGCCCAAGAAGGCAGCCGCTTCTACCGGGCTCTCTGTGACTAACACCGGAAGCTCGTACTCGTCATTTTCCCTGACGACGTATATCCATTTCGTCATGGAGTGCCTCCACTTCCTCTATAAGCCCCCAGATAAGGGAGAGGAAAATGAAATCCACAGCGACCAGTCCAACGATAAAAACCAAGTTAGCCATTTCGCAATCTCTCCCTGAGGGCGTTGATTTCCTCTCTCATCGCCCTGACTTTCCCCTCTATCCTCATCTGCTCCCTATCCAGGTGTATCATCCAGATAAGCCCAGCGATGAAGACGCCAGTCATACCTATAACGGTCAACATCCAGTCATCCATCACAGCACCGCCTCTATCTGCGCCTTTGTGAAGACGATACGAGCCTTTCCGCTCGGGTTAGACTTGGGCCGAATTTCCACATATTCAATCTGTCCGGTCTTGACCATTTCCTTAACCGATACAAAGTCAAGGTCTAAGATGGCTGCAACTTCGTGCATGTCGTAAAGGTAGTCAGGGTCTTTCGCCCAGATAGGACCGTCATAAGACGGTGTGGTGTTAAGCCCTTCAGGGTCCTTTGTGAAAGAGACAGTCACCTTCTGTACTCCGCCCATGTGAGCGATTTCAGAAGGGGAGTATGTGCTATTAAGATTCTGGAAAGCATGCCAGAGGTCAGTTGCCCAGGTAGTAAAGACAAAGTCCGAGCCGAGAGCAAACTTGTAGCTCTTCATCTCGACCTTCTCACCCTTAGCGTCAATCGCCTTGATGCCCTTCATTTCTTTGAATGTCGTCAAGCCTGCCATAGTACCGCCTCCATTCTGTCCACCTTCCAGTGGCTTGGCCTTGAAGACCATTCCTTCATGATCGTGCAGCCTCCCAGTCTCTGGGAGTAGTACTGGCAACTACCGCATCCGACGTTACCAGTCTTCTTTGTAGCTTTTTCGCAGGCCTTTGCAAGAGCCATCACTTTATCCTGCCACTTGTCAGCAGTAGAGACGAGAGCAAGGCATTCCTCCGCCTCGGCTATCTTGCCCTCCAAGAAAAAGAGCTCTTTCCTCTCTGCCTTCGCTGTCTGCATAAGACCAGAAAGCTCTGCCTTTCGAGCTTCAATCTCCGCTTTCTTATCGGCAATCTTGCCTTCAAGAGTTGCGTAAAGAATCCCGGCCTTGATGGACTCTTTGAGAGCTTTGACTTTCTCCACAGTTTCGGCCAACTCCTCCGAATACTCCTCGCCCTTCTTTTTCTTCGGGAGAGTCTTCTCAAGTGCAGCTCTTTCCTTGGAGAGCTCTTCAAGGTTCTCGACCTTGACCATCTGGGAGAGGGTCCTCTCCATTCTGGCAAGCTCCTTCCTTGCCACAGCGATTTCAAAAGGGAGTGCATCCCTTCTGAGCTTGTGAGCTTTAAGCTCATTACGTGACCACTTGTAAGAGGTCACGCGCTGGCTGATGAGTTCAACAGCGTTCATGCTCTTCCTCCTTCTGTCAGGAGTCCAAGCTCGGCAACTGCCTCAATGAGCTTTTCCAGAGATGAGGCAGAGATTTTGACTCCTCTCCACGAATAGCTCCATGTCCCGTTTTCTCTTGTCATATAGGTTCTCCTTCCCGACAAGCAGGAAGAAGGGGGAGAGCCTACCGTAGTAAAAGCTTTCAGCTCTCCACCCAAGCCAGAAGGAGGGGTGATAAATGAAAAACCCTTCTTTCTGCCTGTCGGCTACCGGAGAAAGAAGGGGGGGGGCCGTAAATTTAGTAAATAGAGGGAGGATTCGCTTTTTTACGGCATCCCTTTCTTTCCCCGGTAATCTTACTATACGGCACATTACGGCGTGTGTAAAGTCCTTTTTATGCCTTTTCTTAAATAAAACTCTGCGCCACTTCCAAAGGGTTTGCCCCTTCGAGATAACAGACGACAAGAAATGCCGTGATAGCCGAAACAATAATCACACCTAGAAACTTCATGAATAGTCACCTCCGAAAAGATCGCCCTGAATGTACGGTCTCTTTACTCCCTTTTTCTCAAGTTCTCTCCATGCTGCATCCAAGGCATCCTCTCTTGTATTGTACAGGGTAGACCACAGCGGATGAGGATATCCGGCGCAACCCGTAAACTCCTCCTTTGCATACCACTGAAAGTCGGCCACCCATTTCTTTATCTCGGGAATAAAAAAAAGATAAATTTTATTTCCACATGCCCTGTCATCCAGTTTGATGGTTTCTATCTGCGGATAGAGTTTTTCCCTTGGATAACCAAGCCAACCATACTCATCAACAGTGAGGGCAGACTCAAGTCCTCGCTCTCTGGCTCTCCTGCGTGCTAGTTCATTTCTGGCTTCCTTCGTCTCTCCTTGAGCTCGTACCCATCTATCCTCTTCTTTTGTCCTTGGACACCGTAGCTCACTCATACTACTCCATGCCTCCTTCTCCTTCTATGCCTTTCCCGTGCTCTGTCGTCCTTCTCTTTCTGTTTAAGAAAATTCCGGATAACCACGTGTTCGACAATTTCCCAGATATTCATCCCATTTTCAAAATTCATTTCACTCCATGCCTCCTTGCTATTTCCTTCACATCATCCAGAGAGCGTGCCAGGTCGTAAGAGATACCACACTGTTTACACAAAGTTTCAAACGTCTTTTGATTTTGGCTCTGTCTTCCCGTCGGAGTCTTGAACTTCATGAATAATCACCTCCGAATAAATCCAGTTGAATTGCTTTCCTTTCTACTCCCAGGAACTTC
>CAVFYD010000120.1:0-5222 GCA_963626615.1 Sphaerochaetaceae bacterium | reverse complement strand
GTGTTTATCAGCTAGGTAATTTACGTGTTGTTGATTTGACAAAGAAAGTTGATCCCGCTACAGAAACAAGAAGATGCAAGCTGGACAGATTCAATACAGGCGGAGCAATCCCAGACTATCATACTAATGTGGATATCATGACACATCTCGGAACTCACTGCGAGTGTCCGTATCATCACTTCGATGACGGAAAGGATGTATCTGCACTTCCTCTCGTTTCCTTCATGGGAAGAGCTCTCTACTATGAATTCAAGGACCTCGCTCCTCTTTCTCATATCTCGGCCGCAGACCTCGACAAGGCATTCGGCTCCAGAATTCAGAACGGCGATGTCATCATCATCGACTCCATCTACAAGCTCAATCCGTTCACACCGGAAACAAACGGTCCGAACGACAAGAGACTTCTCGTCAACGGTGAGACAGCACAGTGGTGTGTTGACCACGGCGTGAAGTGCGTAGGCTTCGGTGACGGTGTTTCCATCGAGAACTGCAACGAGGATGTTAAGCCCTTCCATGACATCTGCATGGCTAAGGACATCACATTCCTTGAAGTACTGAAGAACCTCGACGAGCTCAAGACAGACACATTCTTCATCTCCTTCGCTCCTATGTATATCAAGGGCCTGGATTCGTGTCCTGTCAGAGTCTACGCTATCGAAGGTCTCAGCGAATTCTCGAAATAATTCAGGCATATATGGCAATATAGTGGAGAATGGTTTTCTCAAAGTAATCTCCTCCTATAGATGTATGACATCCACTGTATTGTTTTCATTATAAATGCATATATTCTCCCCCTCGTTGGCTTAGGTCGGTTTTCCCCCGGCCTAAGCTTTTTCTTTCCCCGCAGAACTCACGACAGAGCAAAGAAATACCCCGAAGGCCGGAGCCGCCGGGGTTAACTTGTTCATCAAAGGGACTTATTACGAATAGATGATGAGTGCGATGATATCCAGGGGTTCATCGGAGTCGTTCCTGATTCCGTGTCCCGTTCCGGAAGGAGTGAATGTAACATCTCCCGCTTCGATGGTTGTGACAGTACCGTTGTCGTTGTACTCAGCCTTTCCGGAGAGTACGTAGTAGATTTCGGTATCACCATTGTGGACGTGATATCCGATACCCGAGTGCGGAGCAACCGTCGTATGAGCGAATACCCTGCCCTTGTCATTGAGTTCCTTATCGCAGTTGATAAGGCTTCTTACCGTAATGTAACCGTCGGCGCCGAACTTGTGCTCGAATCTGTCTACCTGCTTTTCATTTGACTTTCTTACCATATTCCACTCCTCAGACCGGTACCTTGACGACGATCTTTCTGATTTCCATCTTCTCACCTGCAGCAAGACGGGGCTTATGAGCATCCTCTGGAGCGAGGATGATATAGTCGCCGTCCTCAAGATAGACCATGCTCTCCTTTCTCTTGGGATCGAAGTAGAATGTGATATCCCCGTCCTTGTCATATGGAGTCTTCACTTCAAGTCCGTCTCTAACCGTAACACCGATGTACTCCTTACCCTTCACGACGTACTGGATATCAAAATACTTCTCGTGAGTCTCGTAGAATCCTTCGTCGGGACTGATTGATTCATAGCCCTGCACTGATGCCCTTACGCCGTTATCCAGTTCAATCCATCCGAGCGGAAGGTCCATAAGGTCCTTTCTCTCCAGAAAAGCAAAGGCTGTCTTGAACTTGGGTTCACTGAAATCATATCTGTATTCCAGTCCGATCTTGTTACTTACCATCTTTAAACTTCCTCTTGTTCTTAAATTTGAAAACAGCGCCCGCAACACCGTGCAACAAATGCAACCGATTTCAGTTACTATTCTATAAATCAGGACCGGAATCTGTCAAATGCAATTTGATTCCATTACTGAAAATTACGGAATTTTACAAAGTGTAATGCAGAAATCAACAACGCTAATTTTTGATAATTAAAGAAATTAGAGTATCGAATATTTTCAATAAGTACTCTTTTATCCAAATTTAAAACTTTTTTATTGCGTCGTGAGGAAACCTGTGATTTAATAGATGTACATTGAAACCGATTTCAGAAATTGGAGGCCTCAAGAAATGAAAATCGCAGTACTCGGTGCAGGAGCTATGGGTTCCCTCTTCGGAGGATATCTCTCGAAGGAGAACGACGTCACAGTCGTGGATCTCTATCAGCCTATCGTGGACGCAATCAACGCCAACGGCGTCAGGATCAGGGAAAAGGACGGCTCCGTTACTGTCCGCAACCCGAAAGCAACATCGGACGCATCGAAACTCGGAAAGCAGGACCTTGTAATCGTATTCGTGAAGTCCATGTACACAGTATCTGCCCTTGAGACCAACAGAAACCTCATCGGAGAGAACACATACCTCATGACACTCCAGAACGGAGCAGGACATGAGAGCAAGCTTCTGAAGTTTGCAGACAGACTCCATGTAATCATCGGTTCGACACAGCATAACTCATCCGTAATCGAACCCGGCTTCGTCAATCACGGCGGCTCGGGAATGAGCAGCATCGGCCTTCTTGACGGAAACAGCGATGTTCTCAAGCCGATTGCAGAATCATTTACGGCATGCGGACTCGAATGCCACACGGAAAACAATGTTCAGAAGCAGATCTGGAAGAAGATGTTCACAAACACGGCAGCCTCCTCACTCACAGCCCTCTTCCAGGTTCCGCTCGGCTTCATCCACACAGACAGGAATGCCAACTGGATTATGAGACAGCTCTGCCACGAGGCAGTGACAGTCGCCAATGCCCTCGGCCTTGACTTCAGCGAAGAGGAAGTCGTCAGCGATGTCGAGACAGTCCTCATCAACGCTCCCAACGGATACACATCAATCTATGCAGATATCCGCGACGGCAGACGCAGTGAAGTCGACACCATCAGCGGCTCGGTCGTTGAAGCTGCACATGATCTCAACATAGCAGTTCCGTATCATGAGATGACAGTCAAGTGCATCCATGCTCTTGAGGGTAAGGCAAGTTTAAACAGGTAATCGTCACATATTCATTTGGAGGAACAGATGTATAAGGACTTCGAAAAGAAGACACTGGAAGATGCACTCAGAAAAGGTCAGCTCACAGCTGCAACAGTCTTTGACTGCATTTCCGTAAGAACAATAGAAATCACCGGTTATGATGCCGCAATTCTTTCAGGAAGGGCTGTATCATATAACATGAATGGTGTACCAGATATGGGTCTTCTCAATATTGAAGAAGTCATCTGGCTGACAACAAGAATGACGAACTATACTCCGCTCCCGGTCATCGTCGATGCCGGTGCGGTTTCCGGAGATAATCCCTCAAAGGTCTATCTCGATACTTTCAGACTCGTCAAGGCAGGCGCTGATGCCATCGTCGTATCTGACGAAACAGTTGACGGCGGCTTTGACAGACAGTTCCAGGATGGATACACCGAAAAATATGTTTCCGGTGAAATCTACTGGGAAAGAATAAAGGCAGCTCTCAAGGCAGCAGAAGGCTCGAAATGCCAGATTATCGCAAAGTCAATCGCTCCGATTGATGAAGCTATTGAGAGGAACACAAAAGCAAAGGAACTTGGAGCTGCAATCTGCTGGATTGCAAAGGCAAAGACCATTGATGATGCAAAGCTCATCAACTCGAAGATTCCGGGATACAAGATGTGGTCCCAGATTGCAGTTGAAGACAGCAGGTGTGTCGTGACAAGTGAGGAGCTCAAGAACGAAGGTGTTGCCATCATCACAGAAGACTATGCAATCAAGGCAGCAATGTTCGGCATGCTCTACTACGGAAAGAAGACTCTTGAAGACGGTAATACCGTGTTTCACGACACTCATACATACGACGGACTCCTCCAGCCGGGCGAAGACTACCATGTGCTCTTCTCGTTCTGGAAGCTCTGGCTACCGATGGAAGACGAGTTCAACGACCTGTCAGATGTCATGACAATAAAGCACGAAATCAACTGAGGAGAGAAAAGATGATCGAGACTGGAAAGAAACCTACATTCAATGAACTTCTTGAACAGGAACAGCTCTTTGCTCCTTGTGTTTATGATGCAATGACAGCCCGTGCCGCACAGCTCTGTGGCTACAAGGCTCTCATGCTCTCCGGCGGTGCTATTGCATACAGTCAGGACGGGCTTCCCGATATGGCATTCGGAACAATCGACGAAGTCATCTGGGCAACAGAAAGAATCTGCAATGTCAATCCGTGGCCACTTATCGTCGACGCTGACGATGGATACGGCGAAAGCCCTGTTGTCGTCTACAGAAACATGTACAGAGTTGCAAAGACAGGTGCCGCAGGCTTCACACTTGATGACTCGACAGGAATCAGGGGCTTCGAAAGAATGCACTCCAAAAACAGAGCAAAGGAATCTGTTGTTTCAAAGGAACTCTGGCTCAGCAAGATCAAGGCAGCACTCGCAGCAACCGAAGGCTCAGACTGTATGTGTATTGCACGCATCCACGTCAACATGAATACACCTGAAGGCTTCAGGGAAGCCATGGACAGGGCACTCCGCGCTCAGGATCTCGGAGCAAAGATGATAATGATCGGCGGCGTCCACGATATGACAATCGGAACAAGGGTTGCCGAATATGTCAAAGGTTGGAAGATGTGGCCGGATATCTTCTCTGTAAACGGTGTTCCGAACTGTGACATCCATGAAATCGACAAGATGGGTTACAGATTCGTAACAATGCATATCTTCGAGAAGGCCATCATGTACGGCATGCTCAAATACGGCACAGAAAACAGAAAGAACGGCAACCCGCTCTTCAGTGCAACACACGACATGAACGGCAATCCCGATATTAGGAAGCAGATGTCACTGATTAACGACTATGAAAAGTGGATGGAGTTCGAGCAGGACTGCAGGAACCTGTAAGGAGAGATAAGATGTCAGTAATTCTGAGTATCCCCGAATTGTGTGAACAGGAAAACTACTGCGTACACACTCCTTGTGTATACGACTGCTCGTCAGCCAGAGCCTGTGAACTTGCGGGTTATAAGGCTCTCCTCCTTTCCGGCGGCGAAGTTGGAGAGTCGATGGGCATGGTTGGAGAGAACGAAATGGATGCATCCGAACTCGCTTTCTATGCTGAAAGGATAACGGAGTTCTCACCTCTTCCGCTTGTTGTCGACTGCGGTGCATTCAAGGATGACCCTGCTGCAACGTACAGATGGTCCAAGAGACTTGCTCTTACCGGAACAATGGGACTACTTATCGAGGATGAAGAAGAT
>CAVFYD010000119.1:0-5278 GCA_963626615.1 Sphaerochaetaceae bacterium | reverse complement strand
GCTCTTGTAGCTCAGCATGGTAGAGCACCACCATGGTAAGGTGGGGGTCGGCGGTTCGAATCCGCCCGGGAGCTTAAAGAAGCGACATCAGTCGTGAGGAGTTAATATATGGCAAGTTCAAAGAAGAAAGGACCGGTTGAGAAGATTGCCCTTCAGTGCACAGAGTGCAAGCAGAAGAACTATACAACGGAGAAGAACCGCCGCAATACACCTGAGAAGCTTGAACTCATGAAGTATTGCCCGTTCGAACGCAAGCATACTCTGCACAGAGAGACAAAGATCAAATAAGACGAGCTGGTTGTCTTCGAGGTGCGAGCAGGTCAGTAGCTCCAATGGTTAGAGCACTGGTCTCCAAAACCGGGTGTTGGGGGTTCGAATCCCTCCTGGCCTGCTGGCACTTCGAGGAACATGGAGAGAATATGAAGATTGCTAAATATTTCAAGGAAAGCTGGGGTGAACTCAAGAAGGTCTCATGGCCTAAGAAGGATGAAGTTATCCATTACACATGGATCGTCATCATCTCAACTATTGTCTTTGCAATTGTTCTTGGCCTTGTCGATATCGGCATCGGCCAGCTGATGGATCTTATTTTCTAAGGTAAATACGGGAACATACGATGGAAAAGGGTTGGTACGTAATCCAGACATATTCAGGCTACGAGCAGAAGATCGAGAAGATCATCAACAAGTACATGTCTATCGATCCGGAGTTCAGGGCTTACGTCACGGGAGTCAGCATCCCGATGGAAAGGGTGAGAGTCCGCTCTGATAAGGACGGAGAGGTAAAGATCGAGGACAGAAAGATTCTTCCCGGCTATCTTCTCGTCGAACTCCAGCTTCCCGAAACAGGCTGGCATTCCATCGTATCCAAGATTGTGGGAATAAACGGAGTCTCCGGCTTCCTGACAGGGGACCCCAACGGCAAGGTACCGCCCAAGCCGCTTTCAGCCGCAGAACACAAGAGAATACTTGTCATGACCGGTGAGCTTCCCGAGGAGAAGAGCTTCAGACCGAAGCAGGATTTCTCCGTCGGAGAGGAAGTGCTCATCACGGCTGGTCCGTTCTCTTCGTTCCACGGCAATATAGACGAAATCGATGTGCAGAAGGGAAGGCTCAGACTCTCTGTCCAGATCTTCGGCCGCTCGACACCTGTCGAAGTCGATTTCAATCAGGTTGAAAAGGTTATCGCAGGATAACCTTTCGGTTTTTTATTTTTATCTATGTAATCTCCCCTCTATGCTACGGTATACAGGGTGGGAGCTCTTCGTTGAAGAGCGTTAATACCAGCGCGGAACCCCGCATATCGGTCAGCTCAGACCAGGTTCCGGCGTAAGGAGAAAAAAATGGCAAAGAAGAAGGTTACCGCAGTAATCAAGCTTCAGTGCCCTGCCCAGAAGGCTACACCAGCACCTCCAGTAGGTCCTGCTCTCGGCCCGCACGGTGTCAGCGCACCTCAGTTTGTCCAGCAGTTTAACGACAAGACCAAAGGTTTTGAAGCTGGACTCATCATCCCTGTTATCATCACTGTCTACTCGGATAAGAGTTTCACTTTTATCCTGAAGACTCCTCCAGCAGCTGTTCTCATCAAGAAGGCTCTCGGCCTTCAGACTGCAAGCGGCACACCGAACAAGACAAAGGTCGGCAAGCTTACAGATGCCCAGCTTACTGAAATCGCCAAGACAAAGCTTGAAGATCTCAATGCATACGACATCGACGCAGCAAAGAAGATCATAGCTGGTACAGCTCGCTCAATGGGCGTTGAAGTGGAGAAGTAAGATGAAGAGAGGCAAGAAATATCAGGAAGCAGTGAAGAAGGTTGACAGAACCAAGACCTACAGCTTCGCAGACGCAGCAGCAATCGTGAAGAGCTGCTCCTATGCAAAGTTCAACGAGACTGTAGAACTCTCTGTCAAGCTCACCCTCAAGAAGAGCCAGTCAGTCAGAGACACCGTTGTTCTTCCTAACCAGTTCTCTGCACAGAAGAAGGTTCTCGTCTTCGCAAAGGGCGACAAGGCTGAAGAGGCAAGAGCAGCAGGCGCGGCATATGTCGGCGACAGCGACCTCATCGACAAGATCAAGGGTGGCTGGATGGATTTCGACGTTGCAGTTGCTACTCCGGACATGATGAAGGAAGTCGGTAAACTCGGTCCTATCCTCGGCAGAAGAGGCCTCATGCCTAACCCGAAGACACAGACCGTCACGAACGACCTCAAGGGCGCTCTCGCAGAGCTCAGCAAGGGTCGTGTCGAGTTCCGCTCTGACAAGACAGGTGTTGTTCACCTTGCAGTAGGTAAGGTAAACATGGAAGGTGCACAGATCGCTGAAAACGCATCGGCAGTTCTCTCTGAAATCATGAGAAAGAAGCCGAGCGACGCTAAGGGTGACTATGTGGTTTCCATCGCTCTTTCTTCAACAATGGGCCCCGGCGTCCACGTTGAAGTCAAGGAAGCAGTTGACGCTGCTAACGCATAATGGAGGACAAAATGGAAGAATACAAGGCTCATGTCAACAAAGCCAAGGAAGATGCCGTTGCTGCACTCCGTGAAGAGTTTGCAGGTTACGATGGATACATCTTCACAGATTACAGAGGTATGACTGTCGACCAGATCACACAGATCAGAAAGAACCTGAGAAAGGACGAGGCAGCATACAGAGTCGTGAAGAACCGCTATGCGAAGATTGCTCTCCAGAACCTCGAGAAGTCGGGTGCTGAGGATCAGATGGTCGGACCTACAGCTGTTGCACTTGTCAAGGGTGACACTGCAAACGTAGTCGCAAAGGTTCTCTTCGGCGCAGCGAAGGACGGTGTCAACGTCCAGGTAAAGGGTGCTCTCCTTAACGGTGAGGTACTCTCTGCTGAGCAGATTGAGGCAATCTCCAAGCTTCCGACGAAGCTGGAACTCATCGCATCTCTCATGGGAACGATGAAGGCACCTGTACAGAAACTCGCCGCAACACTCCTGGCATATGTCGAGAGCAAGGGTGGAGTTCCTGCCGAAAATTAAAAATATACGGTCCTAGTCTTCAAGTAACCTGCTAGACCGTCAAAAAAATAAGGAGAAGATAATATGGCTACAAAAGAAGAAATCCTCGAATCCATCGCAGCTATGAGCGTTATGGAAGTCTCTGAACTCATCAAGATGATGGAAGAGAAGTTCGGTGTTGTTGCAGCAGCTGCTGCTGTTGCTGGTCCTGCTGCTGCAGGTGCTGCTGAAGCTGTTGAAGAGCAGACAGAATTCAACGTCTCTCTCAAGAGCGTCGACGCTGCAAAGAAGATCGCATGCATCAAGGAAGTCCGTGCTGTCACAGGTCTCGGCCTCAAGGAAGCTAAGGAACTCTGCGAGAACGGCGGTATGCTCAAGGAAGCTGTCAGCAAGGAAGAAGCTGCATCTCTCAAGGAAAAGCTTGAAGCTGCAGGTTGTGTTATCGAAGTTAAATAACACCGATTTTATAACGGCACCCAGTGTTCCCCAGGGGCACTGGGGCTTTGCCGTCTAATCAAAGGCGGCCGAATTACCCTGGCAAAGAACAATTACAGCGAAAGCTCCGGAACAGATTTCTGTTCCATTCTGGAGGTACAACGATATGACCGGAAACGGTAAAGTATTTGAGAGAGTCAACATCGGTTCTGAAGTGCTCAATGAGTACCCTGTTCCGAATCTTGTAGAGATTCAGACTGCATCATACAAGGATTTCCTGCAGCTCGATAAGATCATGCACGGACAGGAGCCGGACCCTAAGTACGGACTCGAACATCTTTTCCAGACCTATTTCCCCATCGAAGCTCCCAACGGAGGCATGACAGTACGCTATGCCGGTTATTCCGTCGACCAGAGCGATGTCTTCGCAATGAAGTCGGAAGGCGAATGCAAGAAGAAGGGAAGTACTTTTGGAGTGCCTGTCAAGGTGAGAATCCAGCTCGAGAAGAAGGGCGGTGAAATCCAGGAGAAGGAAATCTTCTTCGGCGAATTCCCCGTCATGACAGATCGTGGTACGTTCATAATCAACGGCTCTGAGAGAGTCATAGTTTCTTCTATTGTCCGTTCACCCGGAGTCATCTTCAAGAACATGAACAAGAAGGGTCTCAAGTCCTCTCTCTTCGCTGCAAATCTCTATCCTTACCTCGGCTCCATGCTCTCGTTCGTATTCGAGAGAACGAACGTCGATGACAAGGAGAACAAGGTCGACTTCTCAGTCGGCGCCGACGACGGCAAGAAGGGCAAGGAGACACTCATCTACGGTGCCATCCATAACCTCATCTATGCCACATCTCCCCGCAGCAAGGATGACACACAGTCCTTCAAGAAGATTGCAATCCCCGTAACCTTCTTCATGCGTATGCTCGGTCTCGAGACGAGAGACGAAATCGTGTCGCAGTTCTATTCCTCCGAGCTCATCAGCACTTCTGACTATGACGGCCATTTCCCGCGCTTCTCATATAAGGACATCAGAAAGGACGGCTCCGTTCTCTTCTGTGCAGGCGATGAACTGGGTCCCATCAACCTCCAGGAACTCCATAACGCAGGAATTGAGGACATCGAAGTCGTCGACACCCAGGAGACGAACCTTGATGACCTTCCGTCAATGGCTGTCCTCAAGACTCTCCAGCAGGAGAAGATCTTCTGCTACAGGGTCATCCAGGGCGATGTATCTGCCCTCAACAAGCGCAGTCTCGCATTCGACAAGGAGAAGTGGGAGAACTGCCAGCGCATCTACCGCGAGGAAGGCAAGGAATTCAAGGACCTCTACATCGGCTATGTTGCAGAGAAGTGGAAGACATTCCTTCCTCAGCACATCAGAACGACAACCGACAGTGACAAGGTCATCAACTACTACAAGGACTTCTTCAACGATCCCGGACGCTATGATTTCTCCGAAATCGGCCGCTACAAGCTCAACAAGAAGTTCTTCGGCATGGACGAAGAGAAGTACATAAAGGAAACGACGCTCACCATCGAGGATGTCATTGCAACGACAAAACTCATCATGGCATTCGGCGACGGCAAGTTCCCCAAGGACGATGAAGACTCACTCGGAAACAGAAGAGTCAGGACAGTCAGGGAACTTCTCGAGAACAGCCTCGGCGATGCATTCAGCAAGATGGTCAAGGCTGCAAAGGACAAGATGAACGTCTCCGATGACGACATCAGGCCCCAGGACATCATCTCCATCAAGCCGGTAATCGGTGCCGTCAGGGAGTTCTTCGGTTCATCTCAGCTCTCGCAGTTCATGGACCAGGTCAACCCGCTTGCAGAGCTCACTCACAAGAGAAGAATCTC
>CAVFYD010000118.1:0-5290 GCA_963626615.1 Sphaerochaetaceae bacterium | reverse complement strand
CCCAACCCCGCCAGGACAGGAATGTAGCAACGGTCAGAGGATTTTTCATGTGACCTAACCTATTTGCTGCATTTTTTGTTTTCTCTCACAAGGAGCTGCATCCGCCTGACGCTTTCCTTCCCGACGTTCTCTTCTGTGTAGCGTGTCCTGTTGTAGATATCCGTCACCTCGGCTGAGATGTCATCATGCTTTCCGATTTCACCGGTCGTCATTGTCCTGAGCCTGGATCTGTCTTTCTTTTTCGAAAGGACAAGACTTCTGTAGAGACGCCTTATCCTCCACTCCGGAGACAGGAACTTAGACTCAATGACGTCTTTTTTCTTCTCCTTCCCTGTCTCTGTTATGCCGCTCTCGAGAACGGTCTCGTCGGGAAGTACTGTACTCTTTCTTTTCCTTCCGGAATTGACGGCACTGAAGAGCCTGTATCCTACAGCGACAACAGATAAGATAACACCTCCTGCAACAACGGAGAGGAAAAGATAGAGGAGAATATTGCCCAGAGGTGAATAGTCTATCTCTTCCGTCTTCTTCGAAAGTCTTATCTCTTTCCTTTCAACAGGCGTCTTCACTTCCCTTTCCTCTTCAGCCGATTCACCGAAAGTATAGGTGACAGCAGACTCCGCTCTATTCTTCGAAAGGAGATTCACAGTGACGGGAATAATGACACAGAGCACAAGATATACAGAGACAAAGAGAACGATGACCTTCCTGTTCTCCCTGATTATTCCGCTCCGGCTGACAGAGCAATCCCGACTCATGACTTCCTTTCTCACGCCTTTCATGTTTCTTACCAGCATGTATTCGAGGATGAATGTCAGGATAAGAATCGTGTCAGATGCAATCATTATCCGGTTGTTGAGGATCTGACTGAGGATGTATGCGGCAAAAAGAGGAACGATGTCCCATATGTGCGCTTCACTCATCATCGTGAAACCTTCTATATGAGGACAGAACACGAACACGAACGAAAAGATGGTGAGCATGATTATCCAGCTCGGTCTCATGACCTCTCCGGGCACGAGAAAGGAGAGCAGAATGAAGAGGAGTGCCGCCGGAAAGCGGATTATTTTCCGCTCTGTCCTTTCAGATATGGTTTTCACAGCAAGCATTGGAATGAGGGAGAGAAAGCTGAAAGTGAAGGCATGAAGATAGTTCTCCGTCAGTGCAAGATTGAACGAAAACATAATTGCCAGAGCGATGAGACATGGATTAACAAGCGAGAAGAAAAAGAGTGAACGTGAATACGGAAGAGTGTCTTTCTTCATTCCACGCCTCCGATTCCGATAACTCTCACATCGCTTCTCTCCGCCTCAGAATCAAGGCAGATCACAGCATCAAACGAACGGCATTCCTCAATAGAGGCAAGAGACTTCGTAAGCAGAAGAAGGGATGTGTTTTTCGTCTCGATGTGTGAAAGCAGTTCCTCTGGACTCTCATCACTCACAGTCTCTGTCTTTATGAGCGACAGAGCTTCATCTATGGTGAAACCGTGACCGGGGCCGCTTCCCCTGTCGGTTCGGATTCGCGATCCGTCCCGGGAGGAGCGTGCATTCGACACAAGCGACGTACTTATTCCCCTTTTCAGAAACCTTCCGGCTATGGTGGCGGCAAACGAGATAAGCATTTCCTTTTCTTTCTCCGTCCCGAATCTGAGATCAAGTACAAGAGACGCACCTTCATCAGTCGTCCAGTCATGTTCATTGACCTTCAGGGCGGCTGTCTTGGCTGATGCCTTCCAGTTGACGCTCTTCATGCTGTCAGACGTCATATAGTCCCTGATTCCCCTGAGAGAGAACGGATCCTCCTCTCTCCTTCTCTTCGAGAGAACAAGACCTAGGACTTCACGGTATGCCAGGTCAAAGGAAATGTCATCTATTCTCTTCGGGTAGACGAAGAAGGAAGACTGTGAAAAGAAATTGTTCTCATACTCTGTGAAAAGGAATATGTCATACCCGGAGGCGTCGATGCGGCTTACCGTATAGTAACCGCGCTTCAGGCCCTCTATTCTGTATCGTCTCTCCCTTATCCTGCGGCCGCCGATTCCTCCCTTGAAGGAAATCTCCTTTCTTCCGCTGTCATCGGACAGAGGAGAATACGATCTCAGCAGTGTGTACTTTACGAACATGACGTGGACAGGAAAAAATGATCTGTTCTCTATTCTCTCGATGACAGTGTTTCCCTCCCCTTCCACTGTCCGGGTCTGGTCGAAGCTGACACAGACAGACAGATCTTTTCTCCAGAGACGGAAATACAGCCATCGCTGGAGCAGAAAGAGAATGACAGCAAGAAAGAGGAAGAGGAAAACAGGCAAAGTCTATCTCTCCCAATTCTCGCTGGGGACAGGAACAGAGGAGAGAACACCCGAGATGAATCTCTCTCCATCTCTCCTCTCCATGATTGAATGGGATGACATGATACGGTGTGACAGTATGGCAGGAGCGACAGCCTTGACGTCGTCGGGGGTGACGTAGTCCCTGCCTTCGATGAAGGCCCAGGCCATGCTTCCTCTCAGAAGGGCAAGCGTGCCTCGTGTACTGACACCGCTTATCCGGCTGTCCTTTCTTGTTTCACAGATGACTGAGGCGATATAGTTCAGGATATCTCTATGAACGAAGACATTTCCGGCAAGTCTCTTCATCTCGAGAAGATCGTCCCTTGTACAGACACAGTCTATCTCATCGAGGGGAGAAGAGAAGATGAATCTCTCGAGAATCCTGACTTCCTCTTCCTTATCTGCAAAGCCCAGGGAAAGCATCATGAAGAATCTGTCCAGCTGTGCTTCCGGCAGAGGATACGTGCCCGCAGTCTCTATGGGATTCTGGGTTGCAATGACGAAGAAAGGCTCCTCAAGAATGCGTGTGACGCCGTCGACTGTCACCTGCCTCTCCTCCATGGCCTCTAGAAGACTCGACTGCGTTCTGGCCGTCGTTCTGTTTATCTCGTCGACGAGGAGCACTGACGTGAAGACAGGCCCCTTCCTGAAGATGAAGTCACCTTCCTTCTGGCTGAAGTAGTTTATGCCCGTAACGTCACTCGGAAGAAGATCTGCGGTAGCCTGGAGCCGCGAAAACGGTACATCCAGGCTCTTTGCAAGGCTCTTTGCGAGCATCGTCTTTCCACTTCCCGGAAGATCCTCGAGAAGCACATGTCCTCCTGCAAGAAGTGCTGTCAGGATAAGTTTTATCTTATCGCCCTTACCGACGATTACACTCGAGATGTTCCTCTCGATGCTCTTTATCTTTTCGTATGCGCAGTTTCTGTCCATGAAGAGAGGATAACATATTCCGGAGGTTTTTCCGTCAAACTTCTACACAAAATCCGAAGGAGAACTGCACGTCGTTCTCCGGCGCTGATTTTTCTCCCGTGCTCTTCGTATCCGTCCACCGCATTATGTATGCAAGGTTTCCGAATACCGACATATCCATCCAGCTCACCAACTCGCTCACACAGTACTTCGCTTCGCCCGACAGCGTCACCTGATATGTGATTACATCACCGTACGGGGTGCTTCCCGTGATGTTGGCCTTCTCGCCGTTGTTGTTGTCACTGTTGTGGGAATGGAACATGTTGATTTCACCCTTTCGGATAAGTTCGGCGCCGAATGTCGTGTAGAGAACTTCGGGAACATTGTATTCGACCTGTACCTTCCCCACCGTCACGTCAGAGCCGTAAGGAAAACCGATGTAGTTGAGCTTCACCGTTCCCGATCCCAGATATATGAAGGTGTAGTCACGCTGCAGCATCAGGAAATCCACACCGTCACGCCTGTACATCATCGGCGTCGTGAATGCTCCCTCGGCCGTTGCCCTGAGATAACCCTTTCCGAGAGAGTGGCTGTACGAAGAGCCCAGGAGAAGACCCAGGGCATTCGCCTGACTGTTGCCCTCTCCGGGAATTGTCCCGTTGTCGAGTCCGAACTGCCAGTAGATATCCCACCCCTTCAGCGGTGTTGCATAGAGCTCGAGTGACGCAATGGAGTTGAAAAGGTCCCTGTTATTGAGCTGATGATAGATGAAGGAAGGATTGAGGTTCTGGATTTCGAGAACCTGACTGCGGTACATGATGCTTTCTGTCAGGACGAAACTCAGCCAGTTCCACGGCCTGAACTCCAGACGGTGGTTCATGTATATCCTGATGTCCTCCGGCCCCTTCCTGTCGACTTCGGACACATAAGGCTGTGTCTCCAGAAAAAGATTGTTCCACTCGTACTTGAAGGAATCGGTATAGACGGAAAGACGTGCAAAGTCATGATACCCCACATGCCTGTCTATGATGAACGATCCGATTATCGAGCGTCCCCAGTTGAGTCTGTCCCTTCCGAAGAGGAAGTTCCAGTTATCTCCTCCGAATGATATGACGGCACGTGTCGGGAAGTTCGCCGCTACATTCCAGAAGTTCCAGAACGGGGTGTTGTCGTTGTAGACTGAGGAGAATGACGTACTCGATTTCACGACATGGGGGGAATATCTGTACTCCTGATCCCAGTCGGACGGAAGATCAGCTTCATCAGTAATACCGTTTTCCTTCATGTACTTCTTCTTCACATTCTCATACGAGTCGACAATGGCTCCGATGCCGTACTGGTAGTCCGTCTCGTGAGAGTAGAGCTCCGTACCGTCCCAGGAGTAGCGGCTCTTCGTGAGGGCGAGCTCGGAATATGTGTAGAAGAAATCCTTTACGCCGAGTTCTATCTTCATTGTCAGAAGTTTCTGTCTGTTATCGAAGCTGTAGAACCAGTCACTGTCATTGACGTAGTCCTCGGTATTCGCGTGTACATAGATTTCAGGAGAAGCCGCAACTCCCAAGTCATAGCTGAAACCGTCAGCGAGGGAATGTTCGGGCATAATGCTTTCCAACCTTGATTCGAGGGACGAAAGGAGACTGCGTCCAGCTCCGTTCTCTCCCGCCTTCTCTTCGGCGCGGGAGAGGATTATCTGAGCTTCGCTTCCGGTCCACGGCTGTGAATACGACGGGGAAGCCAGACCGAGAAGGGAGTACAGCGTATATGTGTCGCTGTAGAATTCACTTTCCGATATCGGGATTATATACGGACTGACAGCAAAGGCCGATGCCACCCAGACGACAAGGGACAAGGCCAGAATGGCCGATAGTTTTTTCTTCATGCCCTAATGATAAGGGGAATACGGATTTAAAGTCCAAATGTTTTGTTCTGGTACGGATTTCCATGTCCGGCTCTTTTCCGAATCTTTTCAGCAGATAAGCCGAAAGCTTCTTATACTTCAAAATAATGCACATTACGCCAATCACACTGCTTTCAGACCATCAAGCG
>CAVFYD010000117.1:0-5498 GCA_963626615.1 Sphaerochaetaceae bacterium | reverse complement strand
ATACCAGGAACGGGGCTCGAACCCGTACGGACTTTCGTCCAGGAGATTTTAAGTCTCCAGTGTCTACCATTCCACCACCCTGGCTCAACAGGAAAATCATAACCAAAATCAGGTGTAATTGGAAGTAGTGGAGTTTTCTTTTCTCATGAGTTAAAATTGATTATCTTCCTAATAGGAGGCTTTTATGACAAGCTGGAAGGATTTTTTCATCGGACTCGGAAGCGGCTGTGCTGTCGCTCTTATTATATGGCTCGTTTACATCGTGAGACTTCATCTTGCAAAGAAGAAAGGTGAGGCGGAAACTAAGAAACTCAAGGACATGCTCACGCAGCGCATGGAAATCGAGAGCGACGGGATAACGAAGCTCAAGAACGAGAACGAGGAGCTTAAGAAATATAATGAGAATCTCCGTGTCTCCCTGCAGACGATGAGTCAGAAGCCGGGAAGAAAGGAAGTCGAGCGCCTTCAGGTCTATCAGAAGGCTGTGGACAGGCTTACCATCAACAGCCCTGGATTCGGTGCCGCATGGCAGGCAGCTCTGAAGGAAAGCGAGGAAGAGTTCAGCAAGACGTACAGCGGTGTCATTCCTTTCATACGTCGTGTCATTCCGGGAAAGACCAATGCACAGCTCATGGACGCTGAGGACGTCTCATCGAGTGAGGTTTAACCCTTCTTCTCCTCAAGTTCAAGCCAGCGTTCGGTCTTTTCATCGAGCGCTGTTTTTTTGTCTCCGTATTTCTTCGTTCTTTCCTGAAGTGTCCCGAGTTCTGTTGTCTCCGCTGTGGAGAATGATGCCTCGAGAAGTGCTATTTCCTCTTCAAGAACTTCGATTTCATTTTCCAGAGACTCGAGTTCCTTCGTTTCCTTGTAACTCAGGCCTTTCTTTTCCCTGGGACGTCTTGTGTCTTCTTTCTTTTCGTTCTCTCTTTTCCTTTTCTCCTCATCCTTCTTTTCCCTGTACTGGGTGTAGTTACCGGGAAAGAGTGTTATCTTCCCGTTTTCTATGACGAATAGGAAATCGACGGAGCAGTCCAGAAACGTTCTGTCGTGGGACGATATTATCGCACAGCCTGGAAATGAGGAGATGTAGTCTTCAAGATTTTCCATCGTTGGAATGTCGAGGTCGTTCGTCGGCTCGTCGAATAGGAGGAAGTTCGGGTTCCTTATAAGACGCGTTATGAGATAGAGGCGTCGTCTCTCTCCGCCGGAGAGGAGAGAAATGGGAGTACGCTGGCTTTCGACGGGGAAGCCGAAGAGTTCGAGAAAGCGCGAAGCAGTGACATCATCACCGTTCGTGTAGCGTACTCTGTCGCCGAAGCTTTCGGCATATTCGAGTGCTGTCTTTTCGCCGTCGAGATTCCTTCCGTTCTGGTCGTAGTAGCCGAATACCGTGTTTATCCCGATATCCACCGTTCCTTCGTCGGATTTTCTTACGCCGCTGAGTATGTCGAGCAGAGTTGACTTTCCAGAGCCGTTGGCACCGATGAGGCCGATTTTCGTTCCTTTCGTGAAAGAATATGTGAAGCCGGAGAAGAGCGTGCGTTCTCCGTATCTTGCGCCGAGTGATGTGATATCGAGAATCTTCTTTCCAAGTCTTCTGTCGAGGGACGAAAAGCGTGTCATCCTCTCGTCCCTGACCTTTCTCACGGATGCTTCCATCTCTTCGATTCTGTCTTTTCTGCCCTTGTCCTTTCCCGTACGTGCCTGGGGACCGCGCATGAGCCACACAAGCTCGCGCCTCAGAATTGTCTTCAGTCTTTCCTGCTCCTTCTCCTCCATCACTATTCTCTCTTCCTTTCTTTCAAGGTAGGCAGTGAATGAACCGGGATGACGGTAGAAGTGCTTCCTGTCGAGTTCCCATATCGTCGAACATACCGATGAGAGTATGTGACGGTCGTGTGTTACGATGATTACTGCGGCCGGGGATGATTTTATCCATTCTTCGAGGTATTCGATCGTTTCTATGTCAAGATGGTTTGTCGGTTCGTCAAGGAGCACCAGATCTCCCCTCAGTGCGAACGTGCGTGCAAGTGCGACCTTCTTCTGCTCGCCTCCCGAGAGGGATGCCATTCTTTCTTCTCCAGTGAAACTTTCTCCCATTTCCGTGAGATAGGCCATGTACGAGCGCTCTATATCCCAAAGGTTGTCTCTTTCGATTATCTCGCTGAGAGCGACGGCTTCGGACGGGGAGGCTGTGGCATATCTGTTGAGAATGGCGATGTTGCTGTCGTCGGCTTCGTAGAGGTATGAAGATATTGTGGCGCCTTCACGGAACGTGACTCTCTGCTCGAGGAACGTCACTCTCGTTCCGTTACGCATCGACACCTTTCCCTCGTCGGGAGTGAGATGCCCCGTGAGCGTATAGAGGAATGTCGATTTTCCTTCTCCGTTCTTTCCGACGATTCCGACTTTCTCCCCGTCGTTGAGACCGAGGGTCACACCTTCGAAGAGGGGCTCGTCCTTAACTGTCTTTTCAAGATTCTCGATAGATAGAATGTTCACGCATCAATAGTAACGGAAAGAGGAAAGAAAAAACAGCTTTCAGAATTGAATACGACCGTGTGAATTAACTATTATTGTTGACACTATGACGAAAGATGTAAACCTTGTACTGACACCCGCTGAGGCGTATGACGAGAAGACCGTTCTGAGGAAGGCCTCGTCTTCTGCCTCAATTAGAATGGACAGGGTAAAGGGCCTGAAGTACATCCGGAAGAGCATCGATGCGCGCCGCAGTGACGTGAAGATCAATCTCCTTGTGAGACTCTTCATCGATGAGGATGTGAAAACCACCTGGACTGAGACTTCTTTTCCTTTTCTCGATTCATCATCACCATGTGCGACTGTTGTCGGTGCGGGACCTGCGGGACTCTTTGCCGCGCTCACACTCCTTGAAAAAGGAATAAGACCCATAGTTCTCGAGAGAGGAAAGGATGTCCACTCGAGAAAGGTTGACTGTGCGCTTCTTTCGACTTCAGGCACTCTCAACGAAGAGAGCAACTACTCATTCGGTGAAGGCGGGGCCGGAGCATACTCTGACGGCAAGCTTTTCACCAGAAGCGTGAAGAGAGGAGATGTGGGGAAGGTTCTGTCACTCTTCGTGCAGCATGGTGCTGACGAGAGTATTCTATACGAGACACATCCCCATATAGGGACGGACAGGCTTCCGGGGGTGATTGAGAACATAAGAAAGACAATCATCAGTCACGGGGGAGAAGTGCACTTCGGGACAAAGGTCACTTCGCTCATCATGAAGGACGGTGCTGTCACAGGAGTGAGAACAGAGTGCGGAGAGGAATTCCCGTCTCCCGTCATCCTTGCTGCCGGACACTCTGCAAAGGATGTCTACCGTTTTCTTGAGAAGGAAGGCGTGAGACTTGAAGTTAAGGATACTGCCGTCGGTGTGAGAGTGGAGCATCCCCAGGCTCTAATCGACTCCATGCAGTACCATTCTGAAAAGGGAAGGGGACTTTATCTTCCGCCTGCATCATATTCGTTCGTCACACAGGTCGGTGGACGAGGTGTCTATTCCTTCTGCATGTGCCCGGGTGGAACTGTTGTTCCTGCGGCAACGGAGAGGGGGCTTCAGGTCGTGAACGGCATGAGCTCCTCATCGCGCTCGGGGAAAAAGGCCAATGCCGCATTCGTCGTCCAGATCCGTCAGAGTGATATCCTCTCAGGAGGCGTCTGGGGAATGATGGACTGGGTGGAAAGCATTGAAAGGAATTCTTATATCGAAGGCTTCAGGGCCCCGTCGCAGCGTCTTGACGACTTTGTCCTGAAGCGTGTCTCATCGACGCTTCCGTCCTCCACGTATGCCCCCGGATGTGTTTCCTCTGACCTCTACAGTGTTCTTCCTGATATCGTATCATCGTCCCTCAGGGAAGGCTTTCTCCTTTTCGACAGGTTCAGCAGGGGGAAATTTATAACAAATGAAGCGCTTATGCTCGCTTCAGAGACACGTACAAGCGCTCCTCTCAGAATCGTGAGGAACGAGAGGTACATGGCAGCCGATGGGCTCTATGTTGTCGGAGAGGGATCCGGATACGCCGGCGGTATCGTCAGTGCAGCCGTTGACGGAACCGAGGGTGCCAAGGCTCTCAGTGAGGATATATGGAAACGAAACTGACACTGAAGGACGGAATTCTTGACGGTCTTCCGATATTCATAGGCTATTTCACGACTGCGATAGCGTTCGGCCTCATGAGCACGACACTTTCATTCACGCTCTTCGAAACCTGGCTTACCTCGTTCTTCGTCTACGCGGGATCCTCGCAGTTCCTTCTTCTCTCGCTTATAAGGAGCGGGGCTTCGGTTGCCTCCGTTGTCATCTCCGTATTCTTCATCAATTCGCGCTACATCTTCATGGCGTCGTCGCTCTCACAGCGTCTGCCGTCGAAAAGCATACGCGGCCGTCTCTTTGCCGGTTTCCATACGACGGATGAGGTATTCTCGGTAGCCTCCTTCAAGGGAGAAAGCATCTCCTGGCCCTACCTTATCGGGCTGGGGCTCACGTCCTGGACAGGATGGTGGAGCGGAAGCATTGTCGGAGCAAGCGTCGGGGACTTCCTTCCCGATGTAATAAAGCGTGCCGCGGTTATTACAGTATATGCAATGTTTGCCTCGATTCTCGGAGGAGAGAGCAGAAGGAATGTGAAGGCTCTCGTTGTCTTTCTGATCAGTGCCGTGATCAACTCTGTCATGATTCTCGGCTTCAACCTCTCTGCAGGACTCTCGATAGTTGTATCGATGCTGTCGGCAACGGTAGCCGCATCATTCATATATACCGATGAGGAGGCTGGAATAGAATGAGCAGAATTCTACTTATCATAATTCTTTCGGCACTTGTCACCCAGATACCCCGTACCATACCTTACTTCCTTTCCTTTACACAGAAGCTTCCGAAAAGAGTGAGAAAGTGCATGATGCTTCTTCCTGTAGCTGCACTGGGGGCTCTCATATTCCCGTCTGTCCTCACGGACTTCGGAGGTGAGTGGTATGCAGGCCTTGCTGGCGTCGTTTCGGCCTTCGTCGCATCACGTCTGCGTCTTCCGATGATCGGTGCAATTTTAATTGCCCTTCTTTTGACTGCACTTTGCCTTGTTCTCTAGCTAGACAAAGAAGCCGATAGATAATAATATTCTGTGTAATTGCGAACGTAGCTCAGTGGGAGAGCACAGCCTTCACACGGCTGGGGTCGCTGGTTCAAACCCTGCCGTTCGCAATATTTTTGTTTCCTTCTCAAAAGTATTTCCTGGATTGCGTAATATATGACGTATTAAAACAGGACCTGGCGTAATAATCGGCGCAATATACCTGAAGTTGGCGTAATAAAACGGACATGTCCGATCTGGTTCATACCTTTTCTCATCTGTCAAGGATTATTAGATGCGTACCTCCTGGTGTATGGAGCCTATGGCTTCTTATGTGGAGAAAACACAGGAAGTCGTGTATCATTCAGCTATGAGGAGCGATACGTGTATGGAGAAAAGGCTGAA
>CAVFYD010000116.1:0-5660 GCA_963626615.1 Sphaerochaetaceae bacterium | reverse complement strand
CTTATATTCACTGTGTCACATGAACTGATTTACCCACCATAAACAGCGAAAGGCCTTTTATCTTATCCGCTGACACGGCTTTCCCTTCATAAGTGAACCATAGGAGATTTCCTCCCCTCATATTGTCTCTCCCCCTTCTTCCGTCCTATTCTTTCCCTATGGACAGAACTATCAAGGTAATCGGAGAAAAGGAAGAAAAAGTAAGAGCACAGCTCAGTTTCGTCGAGAAGGAGACAGCACAGAAGGCCTTCATGTACTACGGAATTACAAGGCCGCTGTATAAGGGACTCTTCTTCGCCCATATGGATAACGAGACAAAGCTCGGACTCTTCGACTCATCTTCCGAGATAATCATCCTCTCGGAGTCTCTCATCGATTACCCGTTCTATGCCGTAAGGAACATCTTCATCCACGAGTGTGCCCATGCAGTAGACTGGTACTGCCACGCTGAAATGACAGGACACTCCCCGTTCTTCAGGGAAGTCTGCGAAAATCTCGGAATAGACAGAGGATTCGAGAAGGCCCGGATAAAGACCGACGTCACTATGAAAGCCAAGGCAAGGGAGAAGCTGGACAAGCTTCTCGCCCTCTCCTCGTCATCCTTCGAGAACGAAGCACTCGTTGCACTCGAGAAGGCAAGGGAACTCATAAAGAAGGCATCCCTCGAGGAGAAGGATACTGACGAAGAGGAAAAGATTTATTACGTCGTCGTCACCCAGAAGGGACGTATCCCGACCTACATCGTCTACATCTCGATAATAGTCAGCGAGAACACGGGCGTCTTCTTCGTGAAGGATCACACGGGGGACGGTGTCGCACTTACGGCCTACGGCTCACTGGAGCAGTGCGAAAGCGCACTCTATCTCTTCGATTACCTTGTATCGGCACTGGACGGGGAAGTCGAAAGGCTGAGAAGAAGCGGGAAGAGAATATCGAAGGACAGTTTCATGGTGGGTGCCTACGATGCGATAAAGAAGAAGACAGCCGGAGGAAAGGACAGCGCCATTGTCAGATCCATCAAACTTGAAACTGAAGAAAAGGCAAGACGCATCGCCTTCAGGGATACAAGTCTCAGAACAGGCCACTCAAGAGTCAATGTCGACAGGGGATCCTTCGACTCCGGCTCCTCATTCGGACGCAACCTTGACCTCTCCGGGGAGAGACAGAAGAGAATCGGGGACTAACGCGCTGTCCCCCCTTTCCGGAAATCGACAGTCGTCATTCCTTCAGAGATACGAATCGTAATGAGGAACAAGAAGAAGTAAGGGAATGCGGGAAAGGATGAGAGGGCTATATCCCGGTTCTTCCGTCTCCGGCAGAGAACCCATAACTCCTCGAGAGGACCATACCCCGGGCTTCCTCAAGCGAGGAGATGCTCCGCACATGGCCAAGCTCCAATCCGTATGTGGAAGTCAATGCCTACCCGGAAAACAGGAAGTATTCTGTCGTCAACAACACCTACACCGAGCAGAAGACAACTTTCTATACACAGAACGGAAATTCATTCGGCCTCACTCTGAAGGCGAACAAGATTATCTGGTATTCAATTGATTAGACAGGATTTACGCCTCAGCTGAATCTTCTTGACTGCTGTTTTGGGCTGATTTAACTTGCCGGACAGGCATTATTCTCTGGAATTCTGTTCCCAAATCAGCAACGGACATGTACTCCACTTCAAAATGTAATGACACCAAATTTCAAATTAATTCTTTATAAATCAGAAAATTATATAAAGTCACACATTCGAAGCTCCTACAGAAACTTAGAAGAGCATAAAAATCCACTTGCCTCGCGTTCAACATTGTAATGTTATGAAAGTAGGGAAAATCCTACTTTTCCTACATTGCACAGGAGACGACACAAATGAACGAGTACACTATTGTTGACAACGCAAAGGTAATGGCAAAAGGACAGATTACCATTCCAAAGGATATCCGTAGTTATCTTGGAGTTTCATGTGGGGACAGATTGTTATTTATAATTGAAAATGGAAATGTTCTATTGGTAAATCCTGCCGTTTATGCAATGAAGCTACTGCAAAAAGGAATGCAGGGTGAAGCCGAAAAAGCCGGACTCACTGATGAAGAAGCTGTCAACAGACTGGCAAAAACAGTGAGAAACAACAGAGAATAGGTTCAAATGCGTGTATTCATCGATACAAACATTTTGATTTCAACAATTCTCAATAGTGACAGTACACCTGCCAAGGCCTTTTCCAAGGCTTTGTCCTTTCCGCATCAGGGATTGATTTCGACAGAAGTCATCCAGGAATTGAATGATGTTTTAACAGAAATTTCCTGACAAGGTGATTCTTCTAAAACCATTCCTTACTATTGCAGCATACAATCTCATCATAATCGAAACCAAAGAGGATGTTATTATCGAGGAAAATCTAATACGGGACGACAAGGATAAACCCATTCTCAGGGCAGACATTCAAGGAAAAGCAGACATCCTGCTCACGGGAGATAAAGACTTCCTCCTATGATAATGACAGCTGCACAATTCCTGCTTCAGGAAAATTTACTGTCAGCCGCAATTGACAGTCTCTACCATTGAATACTCCGGCATTCCGCCGCGCCTGGAACAGACAAAAGATGAAAGAAGCGCTGCCTTCTCTGCCGCTACTCTGACGTTCCCGGAGGAAAGGCAGTTATAGAGAAAGCATGCCGAATAGCTGTCCCCTGCGCCGACTGTGTCGACTACGTCTGTCTTCACGGCGGGTACTCTGATTATTTCATCGGCATAGACTGCCGAGCCCTTCTCGCCTTCTGTGAGTATGACAATGCCGACTGAGTACTTCCTCTTCAGTTCTTCTACATTCTCCGCTTCGGAAAGACGGAGAATGAGCGGAAGTTCGTTCTCGTTCACCTTCAGGACATTGCATCCCTCCAGACCTTCTCTGATGACATCTTCCGAGTAGAACTCCTTACGGATATTCACATCGAAGTACCTTATCTTCGCATTTA
Source organism: Sphaerochaetaceae bacterium (assembly GCA_963626615.1). Classification (GTDB taxonomy): domain Bacteria; phylum Spirochaetota; class Spirochaetia; order Sphaerochaetales; family Sphaerochaetaceae; genus Ornithospirochaeta. Next base: position 2,691 of record CAVFYD010000116.1, on the reverse strand, counting down.
TCGAGGAAGATATTTTCCTGAATGTCTCCCGGCTTCTTTCACTTCTGAGAGCAAGGGTTCCCCAGTAGAAGACATCAGTATTTCCGGGAAGTTTCTCCGGAACGGCTATATCATCCCAGGCACAGGGAGAGTTGAACTCATACCCCGCCTCCTCTACGTTCATCACGACATCGGCTCTGCCAGTGGGGTATCCGGAAACGGAAATATACTCTGTCGAGAGCCCTGCCGCCTTCATTACCCTGACGGCATTTCTTCCGAGTCCGTCATCCCCCACAGCGCTGATGACTGCCGCCTCCCCTCCGCACTTATGAAAGTGGTAGGAGACGTTGAGGGGAGCACCGCCTATTGTCTTCTCTTCACCGAAGACATCGTAGAGAACCTCCCCGAATGCAAGAAGAGTCATTTCCAGTAGCCCTTCATCCTTTCCCTGAGAGAAAGCCTGTATGCCTCCCAGTCGGTGATGGGCTCGCGTGCAACACCGTCTTCGACAGCAGCGCGGGCAACTGCGACAGCCTCCCATTCGATTACTCTCGGATCAAACGGCTTGGGTACGATGTAGTTGCGGCCGAACGAGAAGTTCTCTCCTCCATATGCCTTTCTCACTTCTTCCGGAACCGGTTCCTTAGCCAATGCCGCGAGAGCAAGGGCTGCAGCCTTCTTCATGTTCTCGGTTATCTCACTGGCCTTCACATCCAGCGCTCCGCGGAATATGAACGGAAAACCGAGGATGTTGTTTATCTGGTTGGGGTAGTCGCTTCTTCCCGTTCCCATAATCACGTCGCTTCTTGTGGCGACAGCTTCCTCATATGTAATCTCCGGGTCGGGGTTGGCCATTGCAAAGACGATGGGGTTAGCAGCCATGCTGAGAAGCATGTCGCTCTTCAGAAGTCCCTTTGCAGATACTCCCATGAACATGTCGGCTCCGACTATGGCCTCCCGGAGAGTGCGTGCCGGACTCTCAGTTGCCAGTTCCTCATGCACCGGATTCATGTTCGGCCGCCCTTTGTAGATAACGCCGTCAATGTCCGTCATGATGAGATTCTCTTTCTTCACACCCATCTTCAGGAACATTTTTGCACACGAGCATCCTGCGGCACCTGCACCGGAGAACACGACCTTCATGTTCCCGAGTTTCTTTCCGACAATCTCGGCGGCGTTTATAAGAGCAGCCGATGCGATTATCGCAGTACCGTGCTGGTCATCATGGAATACGGGAATGTCACACTTCTTCTTGAGTTCTGTCTCTATGTAGAAGCATTCGGGGCCCCTGATGTCTTCAAGGTTGATTCCCCCGAAGGAAGGAGAGATTGCCCTTACTATGTCGATGAACTTATCGGGATCCTTCTCGTCGACTTCGATGTCGAATACGTCAATATCTGCAAAGCGCTTGAAGAGAACACCCTTTCCTTCCATGACGGGCTTACTTGCCGTTGCACCTCTGTCCCCAAGTCCCAGTATTGCCGTTCCGTTCGAGATTACGGCAACAAGGTTGCCCTTGCTTGTATACTTATATGCATCGTTACTGTTTTCGGCTATCTTCAGTACAGCCTTTGCAACTCCCGGCGTATAAGCCAGTGACAGATCCTCTGCCGTAGAACACGGCTTTGTCGGGACGACGGAGACCTTTCCGGGTCTCCCCTGGGAATGATAACGTAAAGCTTTCTCTTCGAGATTTTCCATAAAGCACCTCGAAAGAAGTTTACATCAGATAGCTTCTCTGTTCCATATCACTAAAGAGCATCAGAGAGACCATTTGCATCCGTTTCAGAAGGAAGTGAGACGGTAGCGCCCTCGTCCCGTCTTCACTGTTTTTCCCTCTTGTGAAAGTTTTGCAGGAACTCTCTGGAGCTGTCGCCTCGATGCATGCAGTATTCTCATCGTACTGTCGACACTCTCCGTCTCATGGGTAGGAGCAATATTCTCAAGATACGAAAGAAGCTTCTCCTCAAGGGTTCCCGAAGTGACATCTATCCCGGTAAAGTAAGCATAACAAACCCGGGGACATTCCCCTTTGACATGACGCCGGAGGATTTTATAACGACAAGTCAGCCATCCATGAAAAGAAACCCTCTGATCCTCGATGTTCTTTACAGATGCAGAGATGCTGAGATGTCAGGAACAGGTTTCAGCCGAATGAATGAACTCTGCGAAAAAGCCGGCGTCAGATGGGAATGCACCAGACTCCATTATAGCTTCATGTTCTCCTTCATCAGAAAGAAGGAAATGAACACATCGGATTTGAACCAGGAAGAACTGACAGCCTTCATGATTATCAGAAACAATCCGAGGGTCACAAGAGAAACACTCTCGGCCGCTCTCGGTGTAAGCATCAGAACATCACAGAGAATCACTGATATCCTGGTAGAAAAGAATTACATAAAGAAGATGGGAAACAACCGCTACGGCTACTGGAAGATTCTGTAAATCGTGTACCAGTTCTGTACCAGAATCTCTGGCCCCCGCTCCAATAGGGATATTTTCAGAGAACATCGGTCATCATTGGAAAATAAGGATGCACCGTCACTCTCGGGATGCATCCTCTTTTTGTGTATGAAAATGCCCCCGGCTTTCGCTGAGGGCATCAGGCTCCGACTTATAATCAGCCTTCGATCGTGCAATACATGAAATACTTGTAACCGAGCGGGTTGGAGAAGAATCCCTTGACCGAGTCGTCAAGCATGTAGATGTCTG
>CAVFYD010000115.1:0-5666 GCA_963626615.1 Sphaerochaetaceae bacterium | reverse complement strand
TGGCATCGAAGAGAGAGTTGACGAGAGGAAGACCACCCGCGATATCCTTACTCTTTGATGCATCTTCCTTCGGAGCGGATGCGATGATGTCACCTGCGTGAATCTTCTGTCCCTCTTCCTGGAAGTGCATGATGGAGCCGCCGAGGATTGTGTATGACTTCTCATCACCGTTCTCAAGTGTGACGACTACAGTCGGGTTGTACTTACCGAGCTTGTCTCTCGATACAGTATGCCATTCCTTGACGCCGGAAGCATGGTTCTCGACGACGAGGTAACTCTTTCTTGCGACGAAGTCCCTCATCTCGCTGATTGTGCTGTTCTCTTCGGCAATGATGAGCTCGTTGAACGGGTCGAATGTGTAGACGACATCTCCTGACGGAATGACTGCGCCGTTCTCGACACCGTCACTGAGTACTGTGCCGACAGGGATTTCCTCTTCGCTTGTCGAACCGATGACGAATGTCCTGCCGTCGGTTACAAGGAGCTTACCGTTGAACTTGGAAATGACTTCCTTCCCGCTGTTATCCTTATAGAAGGCATAGCCCTTACCTACGTTCTCGCCGCTCTGTACAAGGAGCTCTGAGAACTTGCCGGTGATTTCATCGAGAATCTTCGTGACGGTATATCTGCTCTTACGCGGATATATTCTCTTTCCCTCTCTGTTGATTACATAGAGGTTCTCGTTGATACCGTCGATGATTACAGGATAATCGAAGCTCTTCTCGTTGGAGGAGACAGTTGCAATACCGCCGGCATGGAAGGTTCTCATCGTCAGCTGTGTACCGGGCTGGCCGATTGACTGTGCGGCTACGACACCGACAGCCTCTCCGATTTCGACAGTCTTGTTTGTTGCATAGTTACGGCCGTAGCACTTCTTGCAGACGCCGTGTTCTGCCTCACATGTGAGGACGCTTCTGATAAGGACCTTCTCGACACCTGCGTCTTCAATAGCCGCAGCCATCTCGTTGGTGATGAGTTCATTGGCCTTTGCCAGCACTACCGGCTTTCCGTTCTCGTCCTTGAGGAACGGATGCAGTACATCCTCGACAGGGAATGCACCTGCAATCTTGGAGTAGAGAGTCTCGTTCTTTGCCGCATCGGCAGTGACCCACATACCGTTGATTGTATGGCAGTCCTCCATCGTGACGACGACATCCTGCGCAACATCGACGAGCTTACGTGTAAGATAACCTGCACGCGCTGTCTTGAGAGCTGTATCTGTAAGACCCTTTCTTGCACCGTTGGAGGAGAAGAAGAATTCGATGATGGAGAGACCTTCCTTGAAGTTCGACTTGACAGGAAGTTCGATGTTGTCTCCGTTCGGCTTTGTCATGATACCTCTCATGGCGCCGAGCTGCGAAATCTGCTTTGACGAACCGCGGGCTCCGGAGTCGGCCATCATGAAGAGCGGGTTGAAACCGTGCTGGTCTTCCCTCATCTCCTTCATGAGGAGATCGGTAAGCTCGTTCTTGGTGTTGTTCCAGAGCGAGATGACCTTGCTCTTCTTCTCTTCTTCGGAGATTGTACCGCTGAGGAGCTGATCCTTGATGTGTGCTTCTTCCTTCTCCGCCTTTGCGATGAGGTCCTTCTTTCCTGACGGGACAATCATGTCGCTCAGGCCGATTGTGGCACCGAAGAGGGTTGCATACTTGTAGCCGAGGCTCTTTACGGAGTCGAGGAGCTCGACTGCAACACTCGGCTTGTCACTCTCGAGAGTAGCCGTGATGAGCTTCTTGAGCTGCTTGTCGCCGAGGCAGTAGTTCTGGTACGGAAGACCTGAGGGGATGGATGAGTTGAAGATGATTCTTCCCGCAGTTGTCTCCGTCCACTTCACACCGTCGGATACTGTCTTGTTGCCCTTCTCGTCGATGATCACGAGGCCCTTCTTCAGGCGGTAATATATTCTTTCGTTATAGGAAACGCTGTATGAGTCGATTGCTGCCTCGATCTCGCTCAGCGACTCGAAGTGCTTTCTCTTCTCTCCCCTGTCAAGGTCGAATCTCTCCTTCGTGAGGTAGTAGATACCGAGGACCATGTCCTGGCTGGGGTAGGCAATGGGCTTTCCGTTTGCCGGGTCGAGGAGGTTCGTGGTGCTGAGCATGAGTGTCCAGCACTCAAGCTGTGCAGCCTCTGAAAGAGGAACATGGATAGCCATCTGGTCTCCGTCGAAGTCGGCGTTGAATGCGTGACATACGAGCGGATGGAGCTTGAGGGCCTTGCCGTCGACGAGGACGGGCTCGAACGCCTGGAAGCCGAGACGATGGAGTGTCGGAGCACGGTTGAGCATGACGGGGTGTTCCTTTACGACATCCTCGAGGATTGACCATACTTCCGGAGCACCTTCCTCGACCATGACCTTTGCCTTCTTGACGTTCGGTGCGATACCGTTGTCGTGAAGCTTTCTGATGAGGAACGGCTTGAAGAGTTCAAGAGCCATGAGTGACGGGACACCGCACTGATGCATCTTGAGTTCAGGCCCGACGACGATGACGGAACGGCCGGAGTAGTCGACACGCTTACCCAGGAGGTTCTGTCTGAATCTTCCCTGCTTACCCTTGAGCTGGTCAGCAAGAGACTTGAGATCCCTCTTCGAAGCGCCCTTTGCCGGGTTTTCGACCTTGCCGTTGTCGAGAAGGCAGTCGACTGCTTCCTGGAGCATTCTCTTCTCGTTGCGGACGATGATGTCCGGTGCCTGGATTGAAATGAGGCGCTGCAGACGGTTGTTTCTGTTGATGACTCTTCTGTACAGTTCGTTGAGGTCGGTTGTTGCAAACCTTCCGCCGTCGAGCTGGACCATAGGCCTGAGATCTGGCGGGATGACCGGGAGAACAGTGAGAATCATCCACTCGGGCTGGTTACCCGAATCGATGAACCATGTGCAGTATTTGATGACGGATGCGGCCTTCTTGGCCTCTCCGCTGTCTGTCTTTCCGTTCTTGCGGATGATTTCCGCGAGGATTTCCCTGTTCTTCTCCCTGAGAGCGACAAGGTCAAGCCCCTTCAGGAGTTCGTAGATAGCCTCTGCGCCCATTCCTGCCTTGAAGGAGTCCTCGCCGTACTTGAGGATGTACTCCTCATACTCGGCCTCGCTGAGAACCTGACACTTGCTGAGTCCCTCGACCTGACCGGGGTCGATGACGACATAGCTCTCATACTTGAAGATGGAGTTGAAGTCAGCCTTCTTCATCTCGAGGAGATAGCTCATGATGGATGGCTGAGACTTGTAGAACCAGACATGTGCGACAGGAGTTGCAAGCTTGATGTGGCCGCTGCGCTCACGTCTTACCTTCTTTTCGGTGACTTCGACACCGCAGCGTTCACATACCGTTCCCTTGTATCTCTTGCTCTTGAACTTACCGCACCAGCATTCCCAGTCACGTGTCGTACCGAAGATACGCTCGCAGAAGAGACCGTCTCTCTCCGGTCTGAGAGAACGATAATTGATTGTCTCGGGCTTTTTGACTTCGCCGTAAGACCAGGCGAGAATCTGGTCCGGAGATGCAATCTTTATTCTAAGTGTATTGATGTCATGTGTATCGCTCATCCCGTTCCTCCTTACTGAACGTTCTTTTCCTTTTCGGCCTTGCTGATGAGTTCCCTGTCCCTTTCGGTGAGAGGAATCAGCTTGCCGTTCTCATCGTATGCGGCAAGGTCGAGTGCAAGACCCCTGAGGCCCTGACACAGTACCTTGTAACCTTCCGGAAGATCATCCGGTCTCTCTGCAGGCTCGCCCTTGACGATTGCCTGATAGATATTGACCCTTCCCTTCATGTCATCGGACTTGACGGTGAGGAGTTCCTGGAGGTTGTTTGCAGCACCGTATGCCTCGAATGCCCATACCTCCATTTCACCGAGTCTCTGGCCGCCGAACATTGCCTTACCGCCGAGAGGCTGCTGTGTTACGAGTGAGTACGGACCTGTAGCTCTTGCATGCATCTTGTCGTCGACGAGATGGTGGAGCTTGAGGTAGTAGATATAGCCGCAGAATACCTTGTTGACGAACGGAACACCTGTTCTGCCGTCGTAGAGGGTTACCTTGCTGTCCTTCGGAAGTCCGGCCTTGACCATCTCCTCCTCGATCTGCTCCATTGAAGCGGACTGGAAGACAGGTGTCTTGTACCAGACATCGTTCTTGACCGCAGCCCATCCGAGCTGTGTCTCCATGAGCTGTCCGATGTTCATTCGTGAAGGAACGCCGAGCGGGTTGAGACATACATCGAGCGGTGTACCGTCTTCCATGTAAGGCATGTCTTCCTGGGGAAGAACTCTCGATACGACACCCTTGTTACCGTGCCTGCCGGCCATCTTGTCGCCCTGCTTGAGCTTACGCTTTGTGGCGATATAGACCTTGACGGTTTCGAGGGAACCCGGTGTGAGCTCTTCCTTCTTCGTTATTCTCTGGATGTCGATGACAGTACCCTCAACGCCGTGCGGGACGACGAGGGATGCGTTTCTCGTATCCTTGCTCTTCTCGCCGAAGATGGAGTTCAGAAGCTTCTGCTCAGGCGTGTTCTCCGTCTCTGTCTTCGGAGTTGTCTTACCCACGAGGATGTCTCCGCTGTGCACGTATGTACCGATGCATACGATTCCTTCGGCATCAAGATGCTCGACAGCTCTCTCGCTCGTATTCGGGAGGTCGCGCGAGAATCTCTCCTCACCCAGCTTCGTCTCCTTTCTGTCGACCTCATATTCCTTGATATGAATCGATGTATAGATATCTTCGCTGACGACTCTCTCGCTGATGAGGACAGCGTCCTCGTAGTTGTATCCGTTCCATGGAACGAAGCCGACGAGGATGTTTCTTCCCAGTGCGAGCTCACCGTGGTCGGTGCTCGGTCCGTCTGCGAGGACATCGTTCTTCCTTATCGCATCACCGACGTGAACGAGCGGGCGCTGGTTCATGCAGGAATCCTGGTTGGTGATTTCGTACTTTCTGAGTTCATACACGTCAAGTTCGCCCGGAACCGTCGGCTCGTCAGGCTGCACCTTGATCGTGAGAGAGGAAACGTAGACAACCTTACCGCTTCTTCTTGCCTTGACCATGATTGACGAGTCGTAGGCTGTTCTGCCCTCCATACCTGTTCCGACACGCGGAGTCTCGGGGAATACGAGAGGAACTGCCTGGCGCTGCATGTTCGAACCCATGAGAGCACGGTTGGCGTCGTCGTGTTCGAGGAACGGAATGAGGGAAGCTGCTACGGACACAACCTGCTTGGGGGATACATCCATCCAGTCAATCTCTTCCGGATTTGCTGTCGAGTAATCCTGGTTGGCTCTGACTGATACCTCGCCCTTGAGGATGAAGGAACCGTCCTTCTTCTTCTCCACGGCAGCGTTGCCCTGTGCAATCCTGGCCTTCTCCTCGTCGTTGACGTCGAGGTAACGGCACTCGTCTGTGACAACACCGTTGAGCACCTTTCTGTAAGGTGTCTGGATGAAGCCGTAGCTGTTGATCTTCGCATAGTTGGCAAGCGTCAGGATAAGACCGATGTTGCCGCCTTCAGGTGTCTCGATAGGACAGATCTTTCCGTAGTGTGTGTAGTTGACATCACGTACATCGAAGAGCTGACGTGCATTGTCCCTCTTGATACCGCCCTTAGGACCGATAGCGGAGATTCTTCTCTTGTGAGTGAGCTCTGCAAGCGGGTTGACCTGGTCCATGAACT
>CAVFYD010000114.1:0-5986 GCA_963626615.1 Sphaerochaetaceae bacterium | reverse complement strand
CTCTTTTCTGCTCTCCGGACTGCATGAGACAAAGAGCATGGCAAGTACGATTAACATAACTATGATTATTTTTCTCATTTTTTACTCCCTGATACGATTCTATATCAGAAAACGTAGAGCATACAACACAATTTGATGCGGTGTGAAAATGGCCGTCCACATTTGTTCTCTTCTGTAAAGCCCCGACAACGAATATTCCCGGAGAAGATGCTGATGATTACCCGGGAGCCTCTGCTGGCCACTACAGGTTTCTTGCATACTCATCCAAACAATGAACCTCGTAAGCAACGTTCATGATTTTCCAGAGGTTCGATTGATGCAATGCCTCTGCTCTCAACTGATGATTCATGATTCCTCATTCGGTTGTCCATTGATGGACTTCCCCTCTGAGGGCACAAAGAAAACGGGGGCAGGCTTTCCGCTCTGTCCCCTGTCATCCGATTATGTCAGCCCATCATTTTCCTGCGTTGAGGATTCTCAGGTTGACATCCTTTCCGTTTACACTGGCTGCACTGTAGCCGGTATTATAGTCGATAGTATAACTTGCACTGTACGGCGTGCCGTTGATAGTGAAGTTATATCTGTATGCAGTAGTCGTTGCTTTAGCACGATTCAGAACAGCCTCCTTCTCATATGTACCATTGAGTGTAAGATTCCCGGTCTTGCCATCTTCTTCTGCGTAACCAATGACAACATTCTTCCATGTTACCGTTTTCTTGCTGTTGTCGTCATTTGAGGTAACTTCAACTTTTCCAGCCTTGCTGTCAATACTCTTTACTTCACAGGCAGAACCGGAACTGAGACCGATAATTGCCGAAATGCCATGTCCATTCGGTTCCGCAGTTGTGGCAGGATCATCGTAATCAAACGGACTGCCGAAAACTTGTTCAACACGCATGCCGAGAGTAACAGTCGAACAGAACTCCTCATAGGTTGCAATCACCTCATCCCCCTTGTCCTTACAGGATGTAAGAGAGAAAGCAAGCATAGCTGCCAATAAAACAATAGCTAATTTTTTCATACCGTCACCTCCTATCAAGTAGCACTCTCTATTCTGGAATTAAGAAGTCTGATTTCTACATTCTTTCCGTTGACGACGGCTCTTGTGTATTTACGTTCAGAAGAGATTCTGGAATTAGAAAGAGAGTATTCCTTTCCGTTCAGCTTAAAGCTGTAGTCGTCATTCGTGACACCCTTAACCGAGGCATCAGGCACATTCGCCTTATAAGTTCCGCTGAGCGTGAACGTCTTTACCTCGTCACTTCCAGATATCGTGTATTTGATCTCGATGTCCTTGTACTCGATATCTATATCCGATTTACGTGTTCCTTCTATCGTACCGCTGACGGATTTAATTGCAGAAGGGGTCTCTTCAATACCAAGGACCTTAAGCAGTGAGGAAATGTCACTCGTGGTAATGTTCTCTATTTTCGCAGTATAGTTTACAGTACCATCCGTATCCGCATCGAAATAAAAAAGACCATAGACACAATTCTTAATCACTTCTGTCGCCTTGTATTCTTCATACACTGCAACTATATCTTCTGAACTGTCCTTGCATGATACGAAGGAAAAGAGCAGAAGAACAGCTGACAAGATTAACAAAATTTTCTTCATTGTTTTTACACTCCCTGTTTTATTTACAACAATATTAAGCCAAACATATTTGATTTGCAACACTTTTTCTTCACTATTTTTCAGTCTGTCGTATTCCGAATCAAACAAAACAGAAAGCCGAAGTTGAAGAACGGAGATGGAACATATAGAATCGGACGTATGGTTTTAACTGTTGTAACCCAGATGCTGGACTTTGTGATGATTACGGTCATCATACTCAATCTCTCACTCAGAAAGTATAAGGACGGGCAGAAGAAGAGATTCTCTCTTGTTCTCATCGCCCTTCTCTTTCTTCTCTTCTATTTCCTTCTCATCATGATAAACATGGTGGAAGCACTTCCCTCATGGCTCGAGTGGGTCGCACTCGCTCTCTTCCTTCTCTCCCTGATACTCCTCAGAAAGAAGGTCTGGCCCTGGAGAAGAAAGTGCACGAAATGCGGTAAGAAGATGAGTTGGGACGCAGTCTTCGGGAGGGACGAGAATCTCTGCGATGACTGCTATTATGAGCTTCATCCTGAAGAAAAGGTAAAGAAGGAAGAAGAGGAGAAAAAGAAGAGTCCGACATACCTTGAGGACAAGTTCAACCAGGAGTGCCAGAAGGCCGGAAAGACGACTGACATCGACTGGGATATGTGGGAGCCGACAGAAAGGTGCGTGCTCACATACGTCATCGACGGAGACAGCATTCTCCTTATTCTCAAGAAGAGAGGAATGGGAGATGGGTACTACAACGGACCTGGAGGTCACATAGAACTCGAGGAAACGAAGACTGAAGCCGCGATAAGGGAAACAAAAGAAGAGACGGGACTCGATGTTTCCGACCTCACCGACATGGGAACTCTTTACTTCCAGTTCAGGGACGGCACGAGGATGATCGGCTACGTATTCACCACACATACGTACTCGGGAACTCTCATCGACGAATGCGATGAGACAAAGCCCTTCTGGGCTAAGATATCTGAGCTGGATTACTCCAACATGTGGGAGGATGACAGGCTCTGGTTCCCGCTGCTCTTAAAGGGAAAGAGATTCAACGGCTACTTCATCTTTGATGACAGAAAGCTTATCGACAGCAGAATAGAGGAAATCCCGGAAAAAGAAAGTGAAGACGATGCCGAGTGAGGCCCTCGGCCTCTGGAACACAGGGGAAGGACGGTTTCACAGCCGTCTCTCCCCCCTCGAATCGAAGAGGATAATAAAGAGTGCCTGGAAGAAGGGCATCCGAACCTTCGATTCGGCGTATTCCTACACCGATGCAGACACAATACTCTCTTCAGCTCTCAGAGAGCTCGGGGCAGAAAGGAATGAGTGGCATATAATCGAGAAGATAATGCCGCTCCCCACATTCGAGAAAAAGGCCGAGGCAGCCCTCAAGCGCCTTCACACGTCCTATTTCGATATTCTCCTCATACACTGGCCGACAGAAGAGGAGAACCTCTACAGCACACTGAAAACTCTCGAGAGAATGAAGAATGAGAAAAAGGCATTACAAATCGGAGTCAGCAACTTCCCCCTCACACTTCTCGGGAAGGTTTCTTCCGATTTTCCCATAACATACCACGAACGTCCCCTTTCCCTTGTGTGGAACAGGGACTGGGAGGAAGAGAGGAAACTCGGATTAAAGACCCTCGCCTATTCGCCTCTCGGAATGGGGATACTCTCATCATCAAAGCCGATGCTGTCATCACTGAAGTTCTCATCGTCCCCTCATCTCGATAAACTCTACAGTCTCCTCGATGAAGCGGCAGAGAAAAGAAATGTCAGAAGAACAGACATCGCCCTCTCCTGGGTGTATAATCAATATCCTGATACGGTAATAAGGGGAATATCAAAAGAGAGTCAGCTGGACTGGACGAGAGTGGAGCTGAGAGAAGAGGAGAACACACTCCTTACCGCTACAGCTGCACTCATTACCGCAGAGACAGAGGAAGACAACATCTTCTCGCACAGATGGAAGGGAGAGCGACGTGAAGAGACTTAAAGAAAAAGCCGAGGCTGAGATAGTCGTGAAGCGCTCACGCTTCATCGCCGTGGCGTCTCCCGTCACGACGCTCGAGGAAGTGCGAGAAAGGGTCAGCGAGACGAGAAAAAAGTACAGCGATGCCACACACGTCGTGCATGCAGCCGTCGTCGGAAGAAGCGGCACACTCTACTCCTCTTCAGACGACAGGGAGCCGAAGAACACGGCAGGACGCCCTGCCCTTGAAGTTCTCAAGGGGAGCGGAATCACGAATATCTGCGTATGCATAATACGCTACTTCGGAGGAACCCTCCTCGGAACGGGAGGCCTTGTGAAGGCCTACGGAGACTCAGTCAAGGAAGTGCTGAAAGTCGTGGAGACGGAGGAGCTCGTGGACTACACTCCATTCCGCCTCACACTCCAGTACGATCTCTATACACCTATAAAGACAATTCTCACGAAGTACAGCTGCACATCCCTCACCGAAGAGTTCGATACGGCAGTCAGGATTAAAGGAAACATACCATCCTCCACAACAGCATCATTCAGAAAAGAAATAGGAGATTGGGGACAGGGACGCATTCAGCTTGACATTGGTGATTCAATTTCCTAAAATTCCATCTGTACTTATCTGGAAGGATGTCCGAGAGGTCGATGGTAGCTGCCTTGAAAGCAGCCGTGGGGCAACTCACCGGGGGTTCGAATCCCTCTCCTTCCGCTCTAGCTCCCGATGGGAGCATTTTTTGTCGTCAAATCCGTCACATCTCAACTGACACTCTTAGAGCTGATCAAGTTTTTTGCTGTACATACCCACTTGTCAAGATTCTCAAATTCATTCAGAATACAACATAGCTTGTTAGCAAATGGAGAGGTGCGAGAGAGGCCGAATCGGGCTCCCTGCTAAGGAGTTGACCTGCTAATACCGGGTCCGGGGGTTCGAATCCCCCCTTCTCCGAACTATGTCCCCTGAGAAATCAGGGGAATTGTTTTGCATCGGAGTCAAGGAAAGAACTACTTGGCTCATAACATTTTCCAGAGGTCAGGAATCAAGAACCAAGTTACGCACTTCAACGAATTCATCATGGAAAGACCACAGCTCATAAACACAGTCGTTTCTGAGTTTACCGATATGAATTAAGCCATAATTCGATTTTGGGCAAAAAACGGGTCTTTTGACGCTGAAAACGCGTTCCAGACCCGTTTTCTCTTGCATTTTCCGAGAGCTTCGTGTATTCTTTTTTATAGATATTACCGATATGTAAAGGAGCCCATTATGATCCCCGAAGATGTCCTCAGATTCAGGCCTGGTACCTGCACGGAAGTTAAGAATGTGAACGGAAACTGGTATGTTTACATGTATGAAGCAGTACTTCTCAAGAGTGGCAGGTGGGGAAAGAAGACAGGAGCATGTATAGGTAAGATAATTCCAGGTACCTCATTCATACCGAACCGCAACTACCATCTCTACAGCGGGGAGGAAAGCCGGGACGACATCACCTTACTGGAATACGGGCAGTACGCACTGATAGAGGCAGTGGGGGCAGATGTAATGGCTGCACTGGAAAAATGCTTTGATTTACAGACGGCGAGACAGATTTTCTGTTATGCCGCGATATTTCTTGCAAACGGTTTCGTGCACCGGGATCAGGTAAACAGTTACTTTGAACAGTGCTGGTTCAGTCTGGAGTACAGGGATTTCTCCTTCAGCATGGGGAAAAAGGCACTGGGTACCCTTCTCGATAACCTCGGACGGAGGGCTACGAGGGTCCTTGAATACCAGAACAATGCAATAAAGACATCCGGAAGCATAGCGATTGACGGCCACGCAATACGCTCAAGCTCGGACAGGAACGACCTCGGAGAAGCGGGATACAAGTTCTCCTCGCTCAATGACGACCAGGTGAATCTTCTCATGGGCTATGATGTAAAGACAATGACGCCTCTCTTTTCGAGAATGTTCAGAGGCTCCTGCAATGACAAGACTGCAGTAAAGGATCTTTTCGATATTCTCACCTTTTCCGATATTCTGTTTATGATGGACAGGGGGTTCTACAGTGAAGGAAATCTCAAGCTCTTCAGCGCCAATGGAAACACATACATAATTCCGGTTCCGTCGAATACCACCGTCTTCAAGACAGCAATGGCTGATGTGAAATACACGGATGAATTCAACTACACGTGCGGAAAGAAACATGCCCGCATTGAGTACATGACAGTGAAGATTTCGGAAGAAGAGAATGTATATGTCTTCAGAGACATAGATGAGAATTCAGCCACCATCTTCAATTACCGCAGATGCATAGACCTGGGGAAGTCCGGTTACACAGAGGAAAAGCTGGCGAAAGAGAGAGAAAACTTCGGTGTCTATGTGCTCAGAACGAACAGTAAACTGCCTCCGAATGAGATATT
>CAVFYD010000113.1:0-6165 GCA_963626615.1 Sphaerochaetaceae bacterium | reverse complement strand
TTCTGAGAAGAACAGAAACTTCTTTCTGAGGGAAATGTAAGGCACGCCGAATAATGAATTTTCTCCCGGCGGGAACGTTCAGTTCCCTCCGGTGTGCTATCTGTAAAAATGGAGAATGAAGATGTATTTCAGAGTGAGAACAGAAATCGGATCAGACAGCGCCGCTGTATTCAAAGACAGAAGCAGAATAAGTGAGGCTTCCTCTTCCTTCAACGGAAGGGGGGAGGAGAGAATCTGTCTCCATAAGACAGGGGACGGGGAAGCACAGTTTCTAATGAGCATTCCCTTCGGCAAAGAGAAAAGGAAAGGGAATATCCTCTCGTCATTCCTCTCCTCCCTCGGAGTGAGTGCAGACGGAAGGAGCGTGTGGGAGGAGGTTGACGGAAAGATCTTTTCCTCTCTCGCCGGTGAAGCGAGAAAGGCCCGCTTTCTCTCAGATATCGAGGAGATGGTGCCGGGGCGGCACGGAAGACGGAGCAGCGCAGCGGATGCTGCCCTAGTCGACTCCATCCTTCCGCCCCTCGGACGTAAGTCTTCCCCCCTTTCGGAATCTGTGACGCTGAAGGAGGAGATAGGGAGAATAAAGAGAACGAAGGAGCGGGGATTCTACGGCCACCCTGTTCACTACATATTTCTCATGGACAGCGAGGATGCAGTGAATGAATCGCTTCTGCTTCTTCTCAATGCCCTCAACAGCAGAGGACGTCTTGTGAGCCGGAGGGTCATAAGGGTGTACAGGCCCGGGGAGAGGAGAAGATTCATGATGGACGACTGTGATTTTTCATCCCTTTCCCTTTCGGCATATAAGGCTGCAAAGGGCGGCACCGTCGTCCTCTTTCCGGGTGACCTCAGAGCCGAAGGGGGAGAATTCTCTCCAGACGACATCGACATCGAAGAGCTTGCCCGGGATGTTAAGACGGACCTCCACGATGTTCTTACAGTTGTTGTTCTTCCCCGTTCGTGTGCACGGGAAGCTTTCGCCCTCATTCAGGAAGTCGGGGAAGCGGACTTCATCGTCATCAACGAGAAGGACATTCCCCTCTCAGATATTCCCCGCACGTTCCTTAACTGGGCAAAAAGGGACGGCATCGGACGCTATTACAGCAGCGGAAGCGTCACTGTCCCCGATGATGTGAAATTCCTTTCCGAAACGGAAGCTGAGAAGATGTATAAGGACTGGTACCGGAATGTACTGAGAACGGAAATCTATCCCGAGTACAGCTCTG
Source organism: Sphaerochaetaceae bacterium (assembly GCA_963626615.1). Lineage (GTDB taxonomy): Bacteria > Spirochaetota > Spirochaetia > Sphaerochaetales > Sphaerochaetaceae > Ornithospirochaeta. The sequence goes on along the minus strand of CAVFYD010000113.1, from coordinate 4,939 downwards.
TCGGCAGCATGAAGACTGAAGAGAAAGACGATGGCGTTTCATCCTACGACAAGCTCCATTCTCTCATCGGACTCGGCCCCGTCAAGGAAATCATGGATGAGATAATCGACTTCAACACCTACAGCAGGATGCTTCTCTCCACAAAAAGCAGGAGAATCACGATGTCGCGCCACATGGTATTCACAGGCAACCCCGGAACGGCGAAGACTACGGTTGCACGTCTCTTTGCCTCTGTCATGAGAGAGAAGGGAATACTCCCGAAAGGGGAACTTATCGAAGTCGGGCGACAGGACATTGTCGCAAGGTATGTGGGATGGACGGCTAAGAACGTCGGGAACATCTTCCGCCGTGCACGGGGAAGTGTCCTCTTCATCGACGAGGCCTATTCCCTCATGGATGACAGAAGCGGCTCCTTCGGAGATGAGGCCATCAATGCGATAGTGCAGTGCATGGAGAACCAGAGGGATGACACCATTGTCATATTCGCAGGCTACCCCGACAGGATGGAGTTGTTCCTCGAAAGGAACCCGGGACTGAGAAGCAGAATATCGAGAATAGTGAACTTTGCCGACTACTCCTCATCCGAACTTTACTCCATTCTCTCCCTCATGGCCTCTGAAGACGGCACCATCCTTGATGACAGTGTGCACGACAGCGTGATCGGAATCTTCGACGAGGCACGCGAAAGCGATGACTTCGGTAACGGACGCTTTGTGCGCAACATCTATGAAGAAGCAAGAATGAAGGCAGTGAGAAGAGCCCTCAGGAACGGAAACACTGACACAATCGTCCTCAGCGGAGGAGACTTCTCCCTTTCGGAAACGGATGCCGGCAAAAAGAGGAAAGGAACGATAGGCTTCGGATTCTGAGTCCGGTTGCCTCTTCATACTCGACATACAGCAGAGCCTTTTCTGGCGGAAGGCTCTCTATATTCAGCCACATGTTAGGGGATTGTATGCGCGTCCCGGAGAATGACAGTTTGAAGAGGAAAAGACAATGAAAAAAGAAACGCCGGTTTTACCATTTTCGCAGTAAATGTGAATTACTGCGGAAATGTGAAAGATTCATGTGTTGGTGAAGTTCATGATGGATGAATCCGACAGTATCTACAAGGTTGTAAGTTCAAATCCGATGTCAGGGACAGCCAGGTGAAGAAGAAAAAAGAAAGGAAAAAGCGAAGTGTGAACAGGAAGTTCCTCTCTGGCGTGTTATCACATAGGAGGAGGACGGAAGTATGACAAAGACAGCAAAGGATTTCATGATGAAGACTCTCTTCGGCGGAATGAGCATAGAGGAAACAGACGGGGAAGCGGGAAAGAGGTTTCACTGCACACTCTGCGGTAAGCCCTTCGATTTCTGGGATGTCCAGGAAGGACTCGGCTTCAAGTACTGGATGGGCTTCGGCTCGAAGTATGACGGAGCGCACATAAGACTTTCTCTCTGCATACAGTGCTTCGATTCCCTTATGGACGAGCTTGCACCGAAGTGCGTCGAGAGTCCGTTCATAAGCGGAAAGGAGTTTGCCCAAGACGATCTTCTTGAAGATACGTGCAGCATGTCGAAGAAGGATTACAGGGACATCGTGGCCCATCTCCACGGGGAGGACAGTGACGGGAATGAAGGGAACGATAAGTCCTGATCCCCGAGCGCTGCCGTAAGACCTGACGGCACTCTGATACAGGGCACGGTAAAGGAGAGGACGGCATCGGCCGTCTCTTCCTCCGGCCGGATGGTATCAGATACGTCAGGAAGGCAGCAGATGCTCTCCATAAACAGCAGACAGAAAGACGGAGGAAGAAAGATGTACAGCGAGGAAAAGTGGACAGAATTCAGAAGGGAAGTGGAGGCTCTCTCCACATCAGAGAAGGAAAGGAAGAGGATTGCAGACGAATTTGCACTCTTCGAGGAGAGAGGATGGGAGAAGTACGTCCTTCTTCTTGCCGCAGTTATGAAGGCATCGGGAAACCGCCCTTACTTCGGTGAAGGAGGATCAGCATGCGATTCCTGTGTTCTCGATAAGTGCAGAAAGGGAAATGACGGCGGGAGAAAACTCCTCTCTGACAGGAGAGGGAGAGAGATTCTCTTCAATGATGCCTTGAGACTCACATACCACATCGAGTGGCCCCACAACGACTACACAGATGATAGTGTGAAGAAACTCGACTCCATCCTTGACCCGATAGTCAGAACATCCGGGCTCTTTGTCACACAGAAGCTCTTCTCCTATTCACCCGTCGAAGGCTGTGACAATCTCAAAAGGCGCAGAGTCGAGTACATCGTCCTCAGTGACACACCACTTGGAGATGAGGACTTCGCCCTCATCCTCAACGAAAGAAGGGAGAGTACAGCTGAGGAAGCAGAGAGACTCAGAAAGTATCTGATTATCAGAGTGACGGTAGACTGGTACAAGGGGCCGGAAGGAGTTATGAGAGCGCCCCGATCTTTATCCTGATAGCACTACACCAGTCAGTACAGCTAATCCAGGAAGTCAGACTTCGCCGGCGTGTCAGTAAAATGCCACAAGGAATGATGCTTCAAACCGAAAAGAAAATGCCCTCCGCAGAAGCGGAGAGCAGTGCAGTATCCTGTGGTGTCAGACTGTCAGAATTTTCTTACGCAGTGTATTGTGCAGGAGACCATTGACGGATTTGATGTCGAGAAAGTCTTGTTTGAAAAGGCATATCTTGTGAGCTCTGTGCTGCTTTTGATTGTACATGTCCAGAGGTTTTTCGTGATTTCCCCGAGATATGGAATGGCGGCTTTCAGCTCTGCCTCTGTAGGGATATACCATCCGGTATAATCAACGCCGTCCTTAGTCACTTTATATTCCTTTACTTTTTTGAACGCCTGAGTTGAGGTTGCATTTGCCAGATATCCTTCAAGTGCAACTGTATCCTCGTCTCCCGCTCCTATTCCTCCGCTGGTTTTAGCACCATCTTTAAGTCCTCCGATTGACCATCCACCTATGTTGGTCGGTGCAGCTTCAAGATATCTCCAGCCACAGACAGATGACTTGAGGCCGTCGGCATTGCCGGAATTGTTATCGGCATCGACATCGTAGAATACAATGCCGCCTGAAGGCCCTTCTTTCCCGACTTCGTAAGTCTTTCCAGTATAACCTGGTTCTGTTGCCCTGTTATCACACGAAACGATAAGCATTGCAGCGAGCAATACCATCATCAGAACTGTAAATGTCTTCTTCATAAATTTACTCTTCCCCTCATCGTAATTTGTTTTGTTTCAAACACTGTAACATGGGATTTGTTTTTTTTGCAACACTTATTTGTGCCTGAAAACGAGATTTTCCTTCATCGTCGGAGAAAGAAAAAGATGCACTTTTTCTTCAAAGAGGAACTGTCTGTTCCATCCCGGGTATTAACATTGATGTATGTGGAGAGGAAACAAGAGATGAACGCTTTTTAATACCGGACAGCAAAAGAGCAGGCCCTGAACCCGTTGTATTGCAGGATACATCAAAAAGGAGCAGGGACTGAAGATGAATGCGGGGCCGGGAAAGTCTACAGAAAGAAGAGCGCAGCGCAGAGGAGAATGAACGTCCGGAAAAACGGTGAGGAACGGAGAAATTCCATACTCCGTCTCTATCAGACAGGAGAGGGATAATGAAAGATCATCTGAGAGCAGAAATCGGGATGAAGTGTGTTACGGGGAGAAGAACGTTATTCTGTGACGTCGGGGAGACGGAGGGAGAACTCATCTGTGACGTGTATTCGGGTGGTTCGTGTATGGCCCCGAGACCCGTGATATAACAATTACGTCGAATGCTCTAATCCCTGTTGAAAAACGTCTGGAAAACCGGGGGAGAGGAAAAGAGGATCTCCTCTCCGGGACTTACCGTCTGAGCGCATAAACGCTGAAAGGAGAAAGAAGAAACATGACTTATGATTACCACTACATTCCCACGCGCATCGTGGAGGAATGGGCAGACGAAGAGGGATTCGTATCCACAATCGTCATCGAGGACGACGGAGTGAAGCTATCCGAGAAGCCTTATGACGAACTCTTTACTGAGAGGCTTGAAGCCGAAACAGCCACGGCTGTTCCGGAGGACCTCGAGTCGTTCACGACTGAGGCGTATTCGGCTTCCCTCGAAGCTCTGATGACCGGCAAGGGAGGCACAGACACCAACCCCTTCTGGGCAGCTTCTCTTCTTGTTACCGAGATGCTTCTCAAGATTCCTTCGGGTTTCACTGTCCCCGGAAAGGAAGAGGATGGGGAAAAGAGAAAGATGACACTTTCCTCCCTCATCGAGTGTGATAAGAGGCTATGGTACTGCCGTGATGCTCTCATCGATCTCAAATATGCTCTCGTCGAGGCACCGGAAGACTCCTTCTTCCTCCTTGGAGATAATCCGCTGTATATCGGGAGGAAAGGAGAAGGAGAGGATTCCCTCTTATCCTCGAAGGGGGCATTCTTCCTCCTTCCCCTGACAAGAAAGAGGGCAGTCATCGTTTTCGACAGCACGGTATATTCAACATACGTCGACACTGATAAGAGGATAGTTCTCTCCTCCGGCGATGTTGATATGATAAACCGCTCAATACTGAAGAAAAGCCGTATCGTGGCCGTCGGCGGCTCTGATGATATCTGGAGTCTTTACATTCTTCATGTAGAGCGGACACTCAGAAAGAACAGCAGCGGAGAGGAAGAAGATTACACAGTGGAGAAGCTGGACTTCATAGACGTATCTGAAGAGATGAGAGGACAGCAGAAAACGGAGACACGAAAATACTGCTCCCTCCTTGACACCTTCAGAAAGCGAGAAATAGAAGAGAAGGGGATTGCAATGTTCTCCGACGAAGCCGAAGAGAAGGAAAGCGACTTTGTCTGGAGCTGGATTTTTTCCCAGATTGGGAATGGGGAGCGGCGCTAGAATTCTGCCGATGAACTGCGTCACTGGTGATACAGATATGATTAAGAA
>CAVFYD010000112.1:0-6233 GCA_963626615.1 Sphaerochaetaceae bacterium | reverse complement strand
TGCTGTTCGGGGCGTAGAATGTCCCCTGCCCGTTTCTCTCTGTGTACCAGCCGTCAAGAATCCAGCCGTCCTTTGTAATGCCGCCGTCGCCCGGAATCGTTATCGAACTGCCGCTGTTGTACCAGACCTCCCCCGTCGTCCCGTTCCTGTCTGTCCCGCCGTCAAGATCGTAGGTAAGTCGATAGTCGTAAATCATGACTGTCAGTATGGCAGGCCGTGAACAAATTCCGTCCTTTTCAGCGGTTACCTTTATTACAGATTCACCGCTTACTGCATCGGAGAGCGGTATGCCGTCCGCCGGCACTTCCCGGCTCTCCCTGTTCGGAAGACTTCCGTCAATCGTGTATCGCAGCACCGTGCCTGCCGGCCCTGTTATTCCCGTTATCCTGTCTGTCCTGAGATTATGTTCGGCAGCAACAACCCCGCTGATGTCCGGCACTGCCGGCTTTACCAGGACTCTTCTCTCTACAGTGTCGGACTCTATCCCGTCCGCAACGGCATAGGCTTTGATGACAGTGCACCCCGAACATCCTGCAACAGAAATCCTGCTTCCGCTCTGTCTCGTTGCCGACGTTTTCGGGTCGCTGCCGTCCAGTGTGTAGTATATATCGTCACCGTCGTTCGCAGAGGCTGTTACAATTCTCTCCTGTTCCAGCACTTCACCTTCCCTTGCACTGAAACCTGCCACCGCCGGCTTTACATAAAAGTCGATCGTCAGCTCTTCGGATACCGTGCCGCCTGCTACGGCAACAGCACGGAGACGGACGCTCCCGCTCTGCCCCCGCAGCCTCACCCCGTCGGGGCTGTCGTAAATGTCCGCGCTCTCTTCTCCCGGCTCTGTCCCGTCAAGCGTATATCTTATAAAGCATCCCTTCTGCGCCGTAATCGATACCCTGTCCTTCTGTCCTTTTTCCTCCCCATCAGAAATATCAGCTTCCGGCTTCAGAGGCCTTACTGTTATTGTCCTCACTGCAGGTTCCGATATAATACCCCCCGCATCTATACGGACTACCGTAAGAACCCTTTCTCCGACAATTGTTTCAAGAGAGATTTCTTCCCCTTCAAATCCCGTTTCTTCCGTCGGAACGGTTTCATCGAATGTGTATCTGACCGTCGTGCCTTCTATCCTGTCAACTGTAATCCTGTCACCTCTGTTCATGACATCGCTGATCCCGTACAATTCAGGACATGGCGGAGGCTCAACTACAGTTATGTCGAGTTTCAATACGCCGGAAACCCCGGCCCCCTTGACGGTGACAGCCTTAAGCGTTACCGCTCCCGATAGACCGGCCAGACTTATTTCTCTCCCGATCTTCCCGTTCCTCAGATCCTCGCGGCTGTTGTACACAGGGTCGCTTCCGTCTGTTGTGTATAAAACAGTCACGTCATCGCCTGCTACAAGTACAACGGTTTCTATACTGCTCCAGACCTGCTTTACCGATACGAATGCCGCAGACGGAACATTCCATACGGCTCTTATGACTGTTGTCCCGGAAATTTTCACACTATCCCCCGGCTGCTTCAGATTCTCTCTGTCATCATTTATCTGCCAGCCGACAAGAATCATATCCTTGTCAGGGTTTTCGGGAAGCGTGTAGACCCCTCCGTCCCTGATGAGAAGCTCTTCTACAGGATCTTCTCCGTTCAGAACTGTCACTTCATAATACGTTCCGCTGTCACAGCCGGCAAAAAGCATAAGCACTGCAATCATGAAAACCGTAAATTTAATTGTCCGCATATTCGCCTCCTGCCGTTTCGGCCTTTATCTCCTTCCAAAAAGTCTTCCCCGTCCGCTCCGATATGCCGCAGACCCGACAGGCTTCAGCTATGGTTATACTTCCCGACAGATACACCCCCCCGAACTCCGCCTTCTTCTCTTCACGTTTTCTGCGTCTGGTTTTCAGTCCTTTTTCGCGCATCTCCCTGCTCTTTTTTCTGCCTATTCTGTTCACCGGTTTTTATCCTTTAATATATTATAGCGCTTTTCGGAAGATTCTGTACGTAAAAAACACCTCTCCGAAGAAAGGTGTCGGCTGTTTCCGTTAGTCTGTCACTTCGTAGAAGACTGCGTCTTCAGCCTGTGAAGTGTCAATCTTCTTCAGACAGGAGGTTCTTTTCCGGAAGCCGGGGGAACCCGGCATCTCTCTGTCTTCGTCTCCGCGGTCTTTTCTGCCGAACAAATTTTTTAAAACAGAGATGACAAATCCGCCTGCAGAATGCAATGCTGACAGAAGAAAAACGGCAATTGCCGCTGTTATAATCAGAAGAATATCCGGCGTCATCCCCCGACCGCCTTTCTTTTTTTTCTTGTAATTCTGCTCATTTTTTACTCCTGTTAATTCTTTGTGTCCCGACGGTTCTTTTTAATCCCTTCCTCAAGGGTTTCCGCTAATGCTTCCAGCCTTTCCACTGTATGGCATATCCTCGCAACCCCGTCGGACAGCATATAGAACCCAAGCCCTGTGGGAATAAGACCGAATGCCAACATCAATAACATGTCAATCGAAGTCATAGAAGCCCGTTTTGTACTTACTGCAAAAGCCGTAAAGATGCAGACACCAACTACTACCAGCGTCGCTCCTGCAAGAAGTTTTACACCTAAATCGCTGATTACTTTCTTTTTCTTTTCTCTCATTACTGCCTCCTCGGCTGCGGCGGTGCCGTCAGTGTAAACGTAAACGCACCCTGCCCGTTCATGTCAGGGACGTTCGTTATTACCAGCGCTCCTTTCCAGGGGCATGCCGCTTCAACCCGTGCTATCAGCTTCTGGTTTTCAACGTATGCATACCTGCTGTCATGCTTCGCTGTAATTTCCTCAAATCCCGTCAGTGCAAGAAAAGCCTGATACGGCAGACGTACACAGTCTCCCCACCCGTGATAATCGCCGTATGTCCCTTTTGCCCGTATCCATCCGGCAGGACGCGGATCCTGCTCTATGATTCCTGCTAAATTTTCCAGATATGTGTTCCAGGCCATTGTATTGCTCTCTACCTGTATTATAGCACATCCTCCGCCTTTTCGTACGAAATGTGACAGTGTAATATCATATTCGGTAATGTGCTATAATATCTCAAGGAGGCGTTTATGAAACCAAAAGCCCTTATCGTATTTCTGCTTGCTTCACTTCTGATGAACCCGATTGCTGCCGTTACAGGGGAGGATGCACTCTATGCACTCGACTGGTCATTCGACAGCAATGCCGTATATGAAGCATTCTCCGGCGGCGGATGCGCCGTGGAAAACTCTGCCATCACCTTTGGCAACAGCCCCGCTTCTCTCGCTTCAAAGAACTTCGGGTTCTCCACTCCGTATGCTTCCGTTACCGTTTTCAACACTAAATCCGCAATATCGTTCCTCAATAACGAAACATGGGCGGAAAATATCGGAACAGACTATACTCCGCTTTATGAACTTACAGGAGGTGTTGAAGGCAGATTCAAATACGCCGGCCTCGATCTCAGAGTCAGAAAAGCCCTCTATGCCTACGGTAAAACCGAAGAAAATATCGGCCGCGAAAGCGCCGTCATGGCCCTCGCCGCTTTCCGCGCCGGCATCGCTCTTGGCGTCAAACATTTCTGGGCATGGAACTTCTCCCTCTCCGCCGGACTCTATGCAGGCCTCGAACTCGAAACCCGTTCAACGGTCTATAATACCGGTTATATAGCAGATATCAGACAGGCAGGGCTTCTGGAGGCCCTCATGAAGTACGATATGGAATACCGTTCGCTCTTCAGAGTACCGCTTTCTGCCGGCGTTATTCTCAATATCCCGGCAGGATTCGCCCTTGGCGTCAAAGGTGCAAACCGCAGCTTTCTTTCATCAGATTCCTTTACAGCTAAAGGCATTGAAGAATACAAGACTAAAGCGCTTGCTTTCGGCGACGGAACACTCAAGACATTCAAACTCGGAAATGACTGGACCCTTGATGCAGGCCTTTCGTGGTCATCTCTCAGACTTTTCAGACGTGACCACTATCTTACCGTTTTTGCAGATGTCGTCGATATCCTCGGCATCGTTCAGAATGAACCGTTCACAGACCACATAAGAGCCGGCCTCGAATACCAGTACAGAAGCGCTTATATCCGAGGAAGCTGGCAGATGAACGGATTCTCCGTCGGTATCGGCGCTGATATCTTCCTTGTTCATTTCGATGCGGCTTATACGCTGCTCGAATCGCAACCGGACAGGCTTACGCTTACCGTACGCTTCGGATACTGAAGACCTGCCCGCGATGCGGGCTTTCTTTCTACCCATACTTAATACAAAAGGAGCCTCACTTTACTTGTCACCCAACCTGACCTCTTACATTAAACCTCTTACTGAATTCTTTAAGGAGCACGAGCTCTTTGTCGTAAAATCCTTTGCAAACACCTCTTCCCTGACTATCTGTATTGCCGGCGACTCGATTCTTGTCCCCTGCCGGACGAAAATGTCCTGGGAGGAGTTTTCGAAAACATATTACAGTATGCTCGACAAGCTGAAAGAAGATCTTGCGGCCTTCTGCAGAAATAACAGAAAAATAACACTTACAGGAATAGATCGCGACCAGATTACCGGCGATATCAGATACTCGTTCGCTCCCGCTGTCTGCATCACAAAAGACGTCATTAAAACAACCGATTTCTTCGACTTCGGTTCCGTTAACCGCCTCAGAGATGTCACATCATTAAAGCTGGAACTTGCCGACTGGCTCGATAAAAGAGGCTTCGTAAAGGATTCGTCTCCCATTACGAAGAAGGATAAGGAAGAACGGATAAGAGAAACCACAGACAACCGGTATGTTACCCCGGACGATATCCTCAAGTTCAGAAAAGACAACGCGAAGGTTATTGTCTGCTGTTATTGCGACGGAACAACCATCGAAACCTACAGCACTGCAGGCGGCTGGCAGGATCTCGATGTCGATGCTCGCAGCGCTCTTGTATGGGAAAGCAGTATACTCTTCACGCTCGAACCGGAGAAAAGAGAATCTCTCGAAAAAAACGGCCTCCTGCTGAAACCCGTCAGACAGTAGCAGAAAAAAAATGAGCCCCGGTTTCCCGGGGTTCTTTTTCGAACTTCTCCTCCTCAGTTCTTCTTCCCTTTGACTTCTACGCCTTCCGGGAAACTCTCCTTTCCTGTCAGTATGCTGACATTCAGAGTCTTCATCGCATTTCCGATAAGAAATTCAAGAATATCGGGTCTCAATTCGTCCTCGAGGGACATCTTCACTGTAAAGGTGTAATTGACCATATAAAATTCTCCTCGCAGAGGTGTCTGCTTCTGTCATTATTATAGCATAATTCGGAAAAATTGTTTGCAGGTTATTCAGGTCATTTTGCCTTCCCCGAAAGCTCCCTCTCTGAAAACATCGGGGTTCTTGTCACAGGTGCATCTCCTGTTACTTTCCTGAGCGTTTCCAGAAGATTGCCCTGATACCCGATTCTGACTCTCGGCATCATAAGCTCAGGCCTCTCGTAATCCGGTGCTACCATATAGACGAAACACATCGCCAGATCGTTGTAATTTCCGTCACGCGCTTTGACCTGCGCTTCTCTGAAACTGTTCAGCATGCTGCCTTCCCGCCCGGTTTTCCTGTCGATATCGCTTCCGAAGAAATCGAAGTCTATTGTCATGCCCGCCGCGCCGGCAAGAAGCTGCGTAAATACCATCGCTGTCCTCGTGTTGCCGTCCCTGAACGGCTGAATGTTCTTCAGATTGCCGAATACAAGCGAATAAGCCTGTATAAGCTCTCCGTCACTCATCCCCCTGAAACAGTTGTTCTCGTTGATGTAATCGAAAACTTTTTTCAGCTCGCCTTCGATTTTGTCAGGACTCACGTACGCAACGTGGTCGTATGCTATGCCGACATCTACTGTCCTGTATTTCCCGCCCCATTCGTAAATATCGCCCATGAGTGCCCTGTGAATGTCTTTCAGCATCTCTTCATTCCAGCCAGCCTCATTGATTTCGATTTTCTTTTTCCTCAGACTCATTATTTCGGCACGACGAATATTCGCGCTGCGGTCTGCAAGAATATCAAGCTTCTTCCTGTCTGCTATCCCAAGCTTGTTTTTCAGAGTTCCGTTCGAATAACAGTATACTGCGTCATAATTCTGTTCAGCTGTGCCGGCTGTCATATCTTCCTCCGCCTATTTTTCTCCCGTCGGAAGATTCATGATGAGCCTTCTTCCTTCTGTCCAGCTCATCTCGCCTCTCAGACACTTACGGGTTATCTCATTCTCTTCTTCCGA
>CAVFYD010000111.1:0-6324 GCA_963626615.1 Sphaerochaetaceae bacterium | reverse complement strand
TGTCGATTTCGACCTTGTCGTAACCGAGCTTCTCCATCTCTTCCTTGATGCGGTAAACAACACCTTTCTCTTCGCAGCTCTCAGACGGGATAGCGATCATATCTCTGAGGAACTTTGTCATTGCTGGGCCGTAGCTTTCAGCAGCTTTTTTAATTGCAGCGTAATCCATAAAGGAACCTCCGTTAATTTCCATTTATAAAGGCAGGAATGCCTCATGTGCTCTAATCTTAATAGGGAAAAATGGGTTTGTAAACAAAATTGTTGCGTTTTGTTGCAAAATTTAAAACACACCCCGATACACCTCGCCGTCTGACTGGTCTTGCACACCGGAATATTTCCTACTTGTATGAAGACTTTCCGGCAATGCGACAGAAGACGGACGGGATAAAGACAATGGTCCCTGTCAAGGCAATCAGTCAGCGCCCAATCCTTCTCTTGTGTCATTCCTCTCTTCATATGTCAGATAACCCCTTCCCGTGGGAAGAGGCTGAAACATCACTGAAGATACTGGAATAATGAAGCGCCCTTTTTCTTCAGCCACTGTGTCTCAAGGACAATAGCGAGGACGAAGAGAGCGATGTAAATCAGAAGATAGAGCGATATGTTCATCACGCCGAAGAGGAACTTGAAGTAGACGAAGACAAAGACGGCGGCTACAGCCCACCCTCCGAAAAGGGTGACAAACGTCGCGAGTCCGTTCTTGACGCACGATGCCTCGTTAGTCCAGTGAAGTGAGGGATGAAGGAGGTTCAGCACGAGTCCCGTCTCTGACATGAGAAGTGAGTACAGGAGAGCAAAGAGAAGTATCAGAGGAAAATCCCTGATGCTGATTACGCTGTTCGCCACTGCACTGAGGAGAAGAATGAGAGATGCGACAGCACTCGGAATGAAACAGAAGACGATCTTGCTCTTCAGTACATCAAAGGGCTCCACCGGCAGTGACTGGACTATCCAGATGTTCTTTCCCTCGAGTGATACGCTCGGGGCACTTATTCCATTCATAGAGATCATGAGAAGCAGAGCAGAGGCTGCCCCGTAGGGCCTCAGAAATCCCGCTCCTGCCTCTTCAAGGCCGGTCGTGAATGCCGTAATCTTACTGCGGAAGAAGAAGAGAGCAGCAGCACCGGCGGCCATAATGACGAGCCCCAGTCCCGTATTGAGGGCATAGACTGTGGATGAGATGAATTTTCTCTCCTCTCTCTTGATAAGAGCCTTCAGGGGAGAATACGACTTAATCTGGGAAGTGGAGTATGCCTTCTTCTCGCTCTTTCCGTTCTCCGTGCTGAGACGGATGAAAGAGCGTGAAAGAATACAGAAACAGAGGAGAGTCAGCACTGCCGACACTCCGATGACGATGAGAGCGTCAATGCCGGATCCCGTACACCCCTTCCCGAGAGCGTACAGGAAATAGACTCTTCTGAGAGAAGAGCTTACGGCATCTGCATTGGCGACGACCTCCTTTATTAAGTCACTCGCCTTTGCAGAGACAAAGTAATAGATTACGAGAAAGAGAAGAGAAGCGGCGATTTTCGCAAAGTTCTTGCTCTTCATCTTTGCCGTCAGCTTTGCTATGACCCAGCCGAGTGCACATGTAAGCGTCATCACGAGAAGAGCCAGGGCTGCCATCATGACTATCTGCAGGAGAAAAGTAATTAAGGAAAACGAAGCAGAAGAGACCCAGTAGGCCACGATTCCGGGGACAAAGACAAGCGCCATGTACCCAGTTCCGGTAAGAAAGACGACAAGCATCCTCGAAAAGAGGATGTCCCTGCTCTTTATCGGAAGAGAAAACAGGAGGTCGTTGTCCTTTGATGCGTAAAGCATGGCGTGTGTATTGAAGACGTCACCGAAGATACCGAACGCAACGGCAAGCATGGCTATAAACGTGAAGTAGAACCAGCCCAGTCCTGCATGGATGAACGAAAGTCCAAGGTAATATGAGAGAAAGTAGAATACTCCCAGGAGGAAAAGACCGAGAACGGCATAGAGAGAGCCCAGAAGCAGAGTCTTCGACTTCTTCACCCTCTCGCCTGTCTTCGTATTGACGAAGAGGGAACGCCACATCTGAAGGAATTCCTTCTTTACAAGAATCTTTATCATCATTCCTCCACAAGTTCGAGGAATACGTCCTCCAGGCTTTCGTCTCCCTTCACCTCGTCCATCGTACCGCACTTTATGAGAACACCACCCTTGATTATGGCGACCTTGTCGCAGAGTTTCTCTGCAACTTCAAGAACATGCGTCGAGAAGAATATGCTGCCGCCACTGGAGCAGAGCTCCCTCATCTGGAGCTTGAGGATATGTGCGGCCTTCGGATCCAGGCCGACGAACGGCTCGTCCATGATGAGAAGCTTCGGTTCATGAACAAGAGCGGAGATGATGGCAAGCTTCTGCTTCATTCCGTGCGAATACTGGCCGATGGCTGATCCCAGGTCATTCCTTATTTCGAAGAGAGTCGCATACTTCTCGATTCTCTCCTCGAGCTCCTTCTGGCCTATACCGAAAACAGAGCCTATGAAACTGAGGTACTGGACACCCGTCATATATTCATAGAGGTCCGGATTGTCCGGGATATATGCCATAACTCTCTTTGCGCCGATCGGGTCATCCTTTATGTTTTTTCCGTTGATGTAGATTTCACCTTTATCGTAGGTCTGGATGCCGACGACGCTCTTTATCGTAGTCGTCTTTCCAGCACCGTTATGACCGATGAAGCCGTAGACTTCACCCGGGAGGATGTGAAGGGTAAGATCATCCACGGCTTTTTTGGGGCCGTAGCTCTTTTCCAGATGTTCTATTCTGAGCATGGGTACTCCTTATAAGTGTGCCGTAATTCTTGCACAGAAGAAGATTATGTTCAATGAATTAAAGCCGGACTCAACGGTAAATCAACAGATGTCATCTGCAAGATGCAGAGCGATGCGGAACTTGTCAGGGGAATGGTTGGCTTTCTTCAGGTTGTCCCTCTCTCTCCATCTGTCGGGGGCAACGACATCGCCGGGGACGAGAAAAGCGTAGAGAGAAATGCCGTAGAACCTGCTTACGGCCTCAAGTCCGGCTGCTTCCATTTCAACTGCGATGCAACCTTCCTTCTTTCTCTTTTCCACCTTCAGGGGAGTTTCGCGGTAGAAGGAGTCCGTGGTCCAGGTCTTTCCCTCTATGTATGGAATGCTGTTCCTTTCGAGAAATGACGACACCACGGAATGTCCGCTCATATTCACGTAGTCGGAGGGCTCGAGATAGTGGTAGCTCATTCCCTCGTCGCGGTAGGCCTCTGTCGGGACAATGACCTTTCCCTCGGTCTTGGCCTTGTCCAGTGTAGCGCAGGAACCGAAGACTATGTAACGGGAGCATCCCGTAATTACATGTGATTCCTCCATCATGAATGAGGAGCAGGCCGAAGACAGATACGAGAGGTAGAAGCCGATCCTCTTTCCGTTGTAAATGAATGCATATATGGGAGTGCGTCCGTTGACGTTCGTCATTCCTCCGATTTCCCTGCAGTCGAAAGAGGAGAGAATATGGGCGTGTATCTCATGAGAGAAGACAATGATGTTGCAGTCTGTCTTCACCTCAGAGGGGGGGTGAAACACATCCCCGGAGTGATGATTCCCTCTCCGCCGTCATAGTCTGTTATCATAAGGGTCTCCTGTTTCGACAAGAAGGAGCCTCCCCTTCTTCACGCTCACCGTCGCTTCATCACTGTCAACCTCATTGCTGACGCCGTACTGGTAAGAGGGCTCGATTACACCGTCATCAAGATTGTACTTTGCCCCTCTTATATTCACACCTTCGGCTCTTCCGAAGAGAGAGAGAAGGGAAAAATACCTCTTTCCCTTGCGTACTCTCGCTTCTTCCCCGGAGACAAGTCTTATAAGAGTGTCTCCGTCGGCTATCGTACCGGTACAGGAACGGGAATCCAGATAGTCGAGAAGATATATGTTTGCCAGTGTATGGTCTATTCTTCCACCCATTGCCCCGAGAATGAGGAAGTCTGTAAAGCCGCGCTTCACTCCCTCCTTCACTCCTGCATACGAATCTGTGTCGTCCTTCTCCCTGGGAAGGATAATTGTCTCAATGCCGTCAGGTCTTGGATGGGAATCGAAGTCACCTATGGCAAGGTCAGCCCTGACGCCGAGCTTCTCCTCATGGTAAAGGCCGCTGTCGCAGAATATGAACCAGTCTCCCTCTTCCAGAAGATTCTTTACCTTATTGTAGTCCCGGATTTCACCTCCGAGTACCAGAACACATCTTCCCATATTAGTTAATACCCCAAACTAATTCATAATATACTATATCAGAATGATTTACTCAACAGTGACACTTTTTGCGAGATTACGGGGCTTATCGACATCGAGGCCCTTCTGCACAGAGATGTAATAGGCAAGAAGCTGCAGCGGGATTATTGCAAGGGAGGTTGCAAAAAGAGGAAGCGTCTTCGGAATGTAAACAGTGAAGTCGACTCTCTCCTCAGTCTCGTAGTTTCCCCTCACGGTAAGTGCCATGAGGTATGCTCCTCTCGTTCTGCATTCGACCATGTTGGACATCGTCTTTTCGTACAGATCCGGCTGCGTGAGTATTCCGATTACAAGAGTTCCATCCTCTATGAGGGATATCGTCCCGTGCTTGAGTTCCCCCGAAGCGTAGGCTTCACTGTGGATATAGCTCACTTCCTTGAGCTTGAGACTTCCCTCGGCGCTTATCGCACTGTCGATGCCGCGTCCGATGAAGAAGACATCCCTCTTGTTGACACAGCGTGAAGCAAACCACTGTATCTTCTCCTTCTGGGAGAGCATCTCCTCAATCTTGCCGTCCAGGCTCATGAGCTCGTTTATGTATTCTTCGCCGTTTCCGATTTTTCCGTTCAGGAGGGCAAGCTTTATTCCGAGAAGGTAGATGACACAGAGCTGAGTCGAATATGCCTTCGTGGTGGCAACCGCTATCTCGGGGCCTGCATGGGTGTAGAGCACCCAGTCGGCTTCCCGGGCAATGGTCGAGCCCAGGACATTGACGACAGCAAGCGTCTTTCTCCCCATCTCCTTCGCCTTTCTCAGAGCCGCAAGGGTATCTGCAGTTTCACCGGACTGGCTGATCAGAATGACAAGTTCGTTTTCGTCGAGAACAGGATGACGGTAGCGGAACTCCGAGCTCATCTCCCCTCTTGTCCTGACTCCTGCAAGGCTTTCGAAGAAATACTCCCCGACCATCCCCACATGATACGACGAGCCGCATGCGACGATTCTCACGGAAGATACTCTCTTGAGGTCCTCATCTGTCATTCCCGAAGACGAGAGGTCTATCCTGCCGTCATGGATATATGACGAGAGAGTATCTCTCACGGCTTTCGGTTCCTCATGGATTTCCTTTATCATGAAATGCTCGAATCCGCCCTTCTCCGCCTGACTCTCCGACCATGTGATATGCTTCATCTCCTTCTTCACCTCATCGCCGTTGAGGTTGAAGAAGGTCACTTCACCCTTTCTCAGTCTTCCCATCTCGAGATTGTCCATATAGTAGACATCTCTCGTATGACGGAGGAAAGCCGGAACATCGGATGCAAGGAAAGTCTCGCCTTCACCTACGCCCACGATAAGAGGACTGTCCTTCCGGGCAATGTATATTTCTCCGCCATACTCCCTGAACATGACGGCGAGCGCATAGCTTCCCCTGACTCTGACCATGGTCTTCGCCAGTGCGTCAATGGGACCGATGTTATACTTCTTGTAGTAATAGTCGATGAGCTTCGTGATGACCTCGGTGTCGGTCTCCGAGTAGAAGGAATACCCCTTTCCCTGGAGTTTCTCCTTGAGCTCGCGGTAGTTCTCGATGATTCCGTTGTGAACGGCAACGACGTTCATGTCGTCGGAGGCATGGGGATGAGCGTTGTTCTCGCTCGGTTCCCCGTGGGTTGCCCATCTCGTGTGCCCGATACCGCAGCATCCCTTCATCGTTCTTCCGCCGTCAGTCTTGTCCCTGAGCTCCTTAAGCCTTCCTTTCGCCTTTACTATCGAAACCCTGCCCTCGGGGCTGAGAACAGCCATTCCCGCAGAGTCGTATCCTCTGTACTCCAGTTTCTCCAGTCCTTCGAGAAGAATGGAAGCTGCCTCTTTCCTTCCTGTATATCCTACAATACCGCACATAATTGCCCGCCTTGAAAATTGCCTAATGATAGAACCAAAGGGGAGTGTGGCGCAACATATTGATAATTTAGCTTTAAATCAGAGATTGTTATTCCTACCTGGGATTCTTATTTTTTGAATTCATATTCATGTGAACTTCCTGAAAATTATACCTCAAAGGCTGATGATCTTCAGAACTTCTTCG
>CAVFYD010000110.1:0-6538 GCA_963626615.1 Sphaerochaetaceae bacterium | reverse complement strand
ACACGTAGGCGACCTCAGAAAAATAAAGCTCCCCACTTCAGTGAAGCAGAGAGCTGAATAGTTAAATTGCTAATTACTTAAAAGACCTGACAGGGCGCACCTTACAACTACTGTCGCGATTCATGTACCACTGGTGACCATTTTGCAAAACTTCGTAATTCGCTCCATCGTTGCCATACTCCGAACTCGACCAGTAAGATAGATATTGCCCGAACTTACTAGAGAAACTTATAGATATCTGGTGAAGCTCATCCTTACTCGGGAGGAACCAGTCCGTATAACCACCTTCGCTGTATGACACACAAGCTTCAGCTGCAGGGAATGACAATGAAGAATCAGATTTCTTTGCATTAAGAAGATTCTCTGTATTGCTCTTTCCTGTTCCAATTCCCGTTGCTGTAGAATATGAAGAACCCATGGTTCCCCATGTGTAGTACCCGCCTCCATTCCAAGAATTCAAAGTAGCATCACTCGGGGCGGCTTCAAGATATTTCCAGTTCTTGGTTGCATCCTCACTGCCTTCCACATAATTCGGATTAACGTAGAAAATAAATCCGCCTGCAGGACCGGTATCTCCAACAGTAAGAGATTCCTTCCATACTGCCTTCAAAGTCAGATCAGTATCAACTGTATCAGTTGCTACATTGAAAGCACTTTCATCAGACTTAACCCATCCAGAGAAATAAAAACCTTCCTTTTTAGGATTTGATATACCAGTGATTTTTTCACCAGCTTTTACAGTCTGATCTGCGATTGTTCCTGTTCCACCATTAATGTTAAAGTTAACCGTATAACTGTCCTTAACAGCCGTCCATTTAGCCTTCAGGTTAATGCCTTTCGTAATCTTCAGGGTCTTCAGGTCAACCTTGGTTTCCCCGTCATACCATCCATTGAATTTAAAACCTGTCTTTGTAGGATCTGCCGGCACATCTGAAATAACGCTGTTGTATTCAACCGTCCTAGAATAAGAAGCAGGTGTACCGCCGTCATTATCAATGGTGACAGTATAGCTGTTGATGGTCCAGTCTGCCTTGAGAGTGATATTCTCATTAACTGGATTATCAAAGTTGTAAGCTGAGCCACTATTCAGCCATCCCTTGAAGGTATAGCCTGTCTTTGTAGGATCCTCCGGCTTTGTAGCCTTCTCACCAACAATGACTATCTGCTCTTCAACTTCACTTGCACCTTCTCCCGTCTCAAATGTTACCTTATATGCAAGCTTCCAGACTGCTTTGAGAATAATGTTGGAAGAAACGGTGTCTTTCGTTAAATCAAAGGTTTTGTTGTCAGAACTGTTTACCCAACCGCAGAAAGCATAACCTTCTTTTGTAGGATTCTTGACCGCTGCAATCTTTCCATCCTTTACAACGTTCTGCTCGGGAATATAACCTTCTCCTCCGCTAAGATCGAATGCAACATTATATTTTACAACTTCAGGTTCCTTTTCCGGTTCCTTTACATTGTTGTCACATGATACAAACAGCACCGCTGCCATCAGTATCATCATCAATACTGTAAGAGTTTTCTTCATAATCTATCTTCTCCCAATTCATTCAAGAATCTACAAAGATAATAGACCTTGAACCGTTTTATTTGCAAGAACATTTTTAATTTATTATATTACAAGAGATTATTAGAGGACATCTAAGTCATTGCCAAAATTCTGGTTAGCCCTATTTTCCAACTCAGGAAATCAGCATCCTCATCTTCTTTCCACCGTTTTGTACCGTGGGGACTATTTTGGCGAAAATAGTCCCCTCCGTGCCTAAAGTTCCATCTTGCATTAGCACTATAATGAACGTATGAAATGCAGAGTCACCTCAGAGAGGGACTCGGAACAGATAAGGAGAAAACAGTATGAACAACGGAATTTTCAGCCAGATTGATTTGAAATCCTACGACCTCAGCGGGGAAGATTTTGTCTTCGCAGCGTTTCTGATGTCGTATCTGACGACTCTCTCACAGGAAGAGGCACAGAGGATTCTGGCTGCCGTATTCCCATCAGAGAGAAAAGAAGAATCGGACGACGACGTAGTGAACATCACCGCACTTACAGATTTCATCAAGGAAGTGCAGGAGAAGACCAGGAAGAAATATGAAGACGGGAATAAGGACAAGGATGACTGGTTTTCCCAAGAGATGATGGGCATAATCAGAAGCGTGACAAGCGATGACTTCAATGCCACGAAATACGTGCTGAATGCACCATTCGGAATTTTCGACATGCTTCACGACTGCTACATGAGTTTGAACACAAGAGCATGAATCTGCAGCCGGAGGGAAAACTACGAAAGAAACCGGGGCGAATCCGTCCCGGCTGTAAGTTGAAGTAGAATCCTGATGAGATTTTGAAGAGCTCGTTCAGTCCTAGGAGAAAGTCTATTTTCCATACCTCTTCAGAACAGTCTTCAGATTCTCCATAACCTTGATTATGACAGTAGTTTCCTTCTCGTCGCAGTCAAGAAGAAGGTATGAGAGGTTTGAAGATGCTTTTGAGTCATCTCTGTTCGTACAGAGAAGGCTGTCCTTCAGAAGGTCCTCGATGGACACGCCGAGTACATTGGAGATGGCTACAAGAGATCCTATGCTGCCTGTCTTCTCCCCCCGCTCTATTTTCGCAACCAGGGCGTATGAGAGATTGGCTCTCCCTGCAAGCTCTTCGATAGTCATGTTCTTCTTCTGTCTAATGTTTCTGAGTCTTTTTCCAAGACTGACCATATCTATATCCATCTGTGTACTCCCAGTATAATTTCACCTAGCTAACGAGTTTCATTCGGGTGAGGCTATCAGTCTCCTTTCTTCTTCCGCTGCACAGTCACATTCTTGCCGTTTACTGTGACACGCTCGATTTCAGAAAGAAATTTCTTCTCATCGAATTTCTTACTTTTCATCTTTTTTGCAATGATAGCCAGTAGTTCTTCATTCTTTATGACGGGAGAGTCACACCGTTCTTCATCCTTCTTGCTATAACGATTGCGACACACCCAGACCTTGTATCTTTTCTTTTTGTGTGAAGAGAATGTCCTCAGCATCATAGGAGCACCGCACTTGGCACAGAAGAATCTTCCATAAAGGGGATTTGAAATTGAAACGCGATGTCCTATTCTCTTTTCAATCTCTTCCCTCTCTTTGAATCTTGCCTGTACCTTGTCCCAGGTTTCGGGATCTATGATTGCCTCATGGTCGTCGACGACATAAATGCTGTCTCTCTTCTGTGAGAGGTCAATCTTCTTGGTAAAGAGATTATGGGGAGGAGTTTTCCATAGGCATCTGTCACCCTTGTAAACCTCGTTGTGTAGGATATAGTACATACCGGCGAAGGTCGAAACGCCGGATTTACGCTGAGGAGAAACTCCTTTTTCCAGGAGTTCTTTTCTTATTTGTCCGATACTCTTCCCTGCCGCATAGGACTCGTAGATCTCTCTCACTATCGGGGCATCAACGTTCGGGACAAGCTTTCCGTCCACCGCATCATAGCCCAGGACTCTGTTGTTCCCGGGGTTGTACTCTCCACGGTTGTAACGGTAGCTGTAACCCATCTTGACATTCTCGGATATCGAGACACTCTCGTTCTCCGCAACAACAGACATGATGGAAAGAGTGAAGGTGGCAGTCGGGTCATCCGTTTTGATGTTCTCCTTCTCGAACTCGACGGTGACGCCTACCACCTTCAGCATGTCGATGTATCTTCTGCATTCGACGACGTTACGAGAGAAACGGGAGATGCTCTTGCATATGATACGGTCTATCTTCCCGTTCAGGGCGTCATCTATCATCTGCAGGAACTGCTCTCTCTTCTCGGCTCTCAGTCCCGAGCGTGAATCGGCATAGACACCGACATATTCCCATTCGGGGCATGAAGTGATCAGATTGCGGTAATACTGCTCCTGTATCTCGAGGCTGTCCTCCTGCTCGTCGCGGAGTGTACTGACTCTGCAGTAGGCCGCAACCCTCTGCTTACGGAGGGACTTCTTTGCCGGTATTCTTATTATCTCCATCACTCATCCCTTTTACTGTCGGATTCTGTTCCCTTCTTCGTGTTGAGTCCCATGAAATTCGGCTTTCGTATCTTTACTTCACCTTTCCTCATGCGGGTGAGGAGCTTGTTGTAGGATTTGGCAAAGGAAGACGGAAGATACTTCTTATCCCAGAACTTCATTTCAGCATCAGTAACCGTTCCGTCCTTCCAGCTGACGATTACAGACTCCTCTGTAAGAGATATTGAAGAGACTGTGTCATCTATCCAGTAGAACTCCACGCTCTTCTTCTCTTCCCCGTACTTCTCCTTATATGCCCTGAGGAGAGCTTCATCGAGAATCTCCTGCACTATGAGGTAGCTTCTGCATCCGCCGTCGAGATAGCATCCCCATCCGCCACCCGCGATACTTCTGCCTTTGTGGGAGAAGCTTCCGAGATTACCGCGGGTAAGAGTCTTACCGCAGTGAGGACACTTCAGCATGTCACCGTAGGGATAAACGGGATTACCATAGGTGCGGTTTCTCATCTCGCTGATTTTTCTCGCCTGTTCGAAGATATGGCTGTCGATTATGGCGGGATGCGCATCCTCGATGTAGTACTGCGGAATCTCTCCCCTGTTCTTCTTCAGCTTATGTGTGATGTGGTTCTCGATATAGAACTTCTGTAGTATGGTGTTACCGGTATATCTTTCGTTGTTGATGATTCTGTCAATCTGCTGTCTCTCCCATCCTCTCTCCGTAGGAGCCTTCTCACCACGTCTTATCATATCTCTCATGATCTCCATGGGAGCTTCTCCGTGAACAAAGCGCGTGAAGATCTCCTTCACTATCATCGCTTCCTCGGGGACTATCACATAGGTCTCATCGTCCGTGTGTCTGTAGCCGTAGGTCGGAATCTTGGGTTCTATTCCTTCCTCGTAGCGCTTTCTGATTCCCCACTTGAGGTTCTCCGAGATGCTTCTGCTTTCCTCCTGTGCAAATGACGCCATGAGCGTCAGAAGCATCTCGCTTGTGGACGACGATGTGTCGATGTTCTCCTTCTCGAAGTAGACGTCCACACCGTATTCCTTGAGCTCTCTCACATACTTGAGACAGTCGATGGTGTTACGGGCAAAACGGCTGATGGACTTCGTCACGATGAGATCTATCTCACCTTTCCTGCACTTTTCAATCATCTCGAGAAACTGCGCTCTCTTCTTCACGTTCGTTCCCGTGATGCCTTCGTCTGCGTAGACACCGGCATTGATCCAGTCGGGGTGACGCGCGAGCTTGAAGAGGAAAGCCTGAGTCTGGTTCTCGAGGCTCTCGAGCTGCTCGGTGAGAGCTGTACTGACTCTGCAGTAGGCACAGACTCTTTTCTTTTCCCTGTTCTTCTTCTGAGTCTTCTTCGTAGCTTCAATCTTCGTGACTTTCCTGCTGTTTCCCATCATTTCGCCCTCTTTCTTACTTTTGTATTCAACAGATGCTCCGCAATGTTCTTCTGAACCTTATCGAAGAGCTCCCCGCTCACAATTGCTTCATGGTGTCCCTTGAGGTAATAGCGGTCCTTCAGGCCTTTGTTGACAACACACTTTCCGGGAGCAACCGTGACAGTCCTGTAGGCGTAGTAGTCACCCTTGTAGGCGACGTTCGTCAGCATTGACCTCAGCCTCCCCTGAGTCCAGACCTTCTTCCCTTCAAGCTCATCCAGGGCCTCGATAATCTCCCCGTAGCTCTTTACTTCACCCGCCATGTAGAAGGCTCTTCTGACTCGCGCGGCCTCTTCTCCGTATATTGACCACACGTGCTCTCTGTCACGGCGGTAGCCGTAAGGCGGACGCCCGAGGGGACGGCCTTCCTTTATATGCTGTGCGTTGGATTCCAGAAGATGCAGACTGATGGAGTTGCTCTCCTCCTCGGCGATGATGGCGAGAGTATCGAGAATCCAGTCAATTCCGGGATTGGCGGTTTCAATCCTCTCCTTCTCGAAGTAGATGTTCACTCCCAGTTTCCTCAGTTCTCTCACCATCTCCACGAAGTCCGCCATGTTACGGGCAAAGCGTGAAACGCTCTTGCAGAGAATGTAGTCGATTTTTCCGCTTCTGCAGTCGTCAAGAAGAGCCTTGAGACCGGGACGCTTGAGAGTGGAGAGGCCACTTCTGCCCCTATCCCCGTAGACACCCACAAGAATCATATCGGGATTACTGTTGATAAGATCCGTGTAGTATTTCGTCTGCATCTCGTAAGAGCTTTCCTGGATTTCCATCAGTGTGCTCACACGGCAGTATGCCGCTGTCCGTATTTTCCTGTTCTCTTCAGCCATAGTTCTGTCTCCTCTCAACGATTTACCTCTACTCTGTCGTGCTTTGAGAAAGAAATCAGCGCGGTATTTTCACTTTTTTCTTTCCCTCTAATAACTACAGCGACAGCCGCTGTCCCCTCTGTTCGGTCGTCAGCCGAAAATTCTTCAAAACTTTTCTCTTTCATCTCCTTCCTTGTCCTTACACCCCATAAAGGCGACAAAAAACGAGGGGGTCGTTCGGTTCCAAAGCGAAAATTCGTCATCTTTCTTCTCCTCAAGG
>CAVFYD010000109.1:0-6623 GCA_963626615.1 Sphaerochaetaceae bacterium | reverse complement strand
CGGGAGAGTAGGTCGTCGCCAGCTTTTTTTATTGTCTTATTCCTTCTTCATATATGTCCCGGTTCCTCCTGATTCCGGGATTTTTTCTTATGAGAGTATTTTCTTGACTATGAAGAGTTCGAGACCTTTAGGACAGAACCGTGTAAGGGAAAGAAGAATATTTCTGTTGATGGAGTAGGCAAAGCGGGGTTTCTTTGTCTTTATTATCTTCTTGACTTTGTCTGCGAGAATATCTGGGGGAATGCTTCTGCTTTCGACGCTGTCGACTATTCTCCTGAAGCGTGCGGCATTCGTATGGTAGAGCTTCGTGCTTCTGCAGAATGCATCGAGTTCCGTTGTGGACTTGTCTATCATATCTGTTCTTACGGCACCGGGACGGATGACGGATACAAAGATGCCGAGAAGCTGCAGTTCCATCCTCAGAGAGAATGCATACCTCTCGAGAGCGGCTTTCGTTACGCCGTAGAGCCCTGTGAAAGGCAGGGGATTGAGGGGAGCAAGCTCACTTGTCGTCATAACTATCCTGCTCCCCTTCTTCAGAAGAGATATGAAGGTTCTGTTTACAAGGAATGCTCCCTCCACGTTGATGCGGAGTATTCTCTCGTACATTTCCCTTTCTATCTCGACAAGTGAATCGAGCACATAGATGCCTGCAAAATGGACGATGGCGTAAAGATCGTCCGTGTATGTTCTTACGAGGCATAATGCTTTTCTGAGGCTTTCTTCGTCCGTTACGTCGGCTTTTATCGGGATGATGCCCTGTTCTCTTTCATGCGTGTCTGTTATGTCGAGGGCAAATACCGTGAAGCCGTCAGCTGCGGCTTTCCTCACATACGCCTTTCCCATCCCTCCGCGGGCACCTGTCACAAGTATGTACTTCATTTTCAAATTATCGCACAACTGTGGTAGAATTGAAGAGGAAAGGAGGAAACAGTGTCAGATATAGATCTTCTTCTTGAAGCGAACAGGGAAGCGGAGAAAGCAAGGGAAAGCGGCAATACTCCCTTCGGTGCGGTACTTGCCGATAAGGACGGCAACATACTTCTGAGGCAGGGAAATGAGGAGATAACCGCTCACGATGCTACTTCTCATGCCGAGAGAGTTCTTGCATCCCGTGCAAGCAGACTTTACAGCAAGGACTTCCTCTGGACGTGTACACTTTATACGACATTCGAGCCCTGCTGCATGTGTACGGGTGCCATCTACTGGGCGAATATAGGGCGCATTGTCTACGCCGTGACCGAGGAGGATCTTCTTTCCCTGACAGGAAACGACGAGAAGAATCCGACGTTCAATATCAGTTCACGCCACATAATATCTTCCGGCCAGAAGCCGATAGAAATCATCGGGCCGTTTCCTGAACTCAGAAAGACAGTCGTTGCCGTTCAGTCCGGCTTCTGGAATAAGCATTAGGAGAGGTTGTGCTTCCCTGTGACGGACTCGAGGACAACTCTGTAGACATCTGCTTTCGATAATCCCCTGCATTCCTCTATGGGATGCTCTTCCTTCGAGTACTGGCCGAGCATTACCTTGAAGCCGTGGACCTTGTCTGCGGTTTGAGTCAGCTTTACGGCTCTGCCGGTCCCCATGACGCTCTCGTAGCGCTGTGTGATGCCACCCTCCGTTTCCTCTACCTTGTAGTAGAGATCAGCTTCGATGGCGACTCTGTTGTCCTTTTCAAGCAGTTCTGTCTTATGTCCTTCCACTGCACTGTGGAAGTAGATGACAATTTTATCTCCGTCTCTTTCAAGTCCGAAGTTCATAGGTACGACGTAGGGCTGTTCCTCGTCGTTCATTGCTATGCGGATAATTCTGCATCTCGAGAGGATATCGTAGATGCCGTCGATTGATTTGACTTCTCTGTCTGTTCTTCTCATGGCTGAAGTATATGACAATGCATTCTTTTCTGCACCCGGAAAAAAGAAAATCAGAGTGGAAGCCTGTTCTTCTTGGGTTCCTTCCGCTTTCTGAGCATTCCCATTCATGCCTTGCGTGGGGCTCCACCGTACTATGAAGCTTAAACATGTTTCCGTTAATTATGTGAAAATAGATTTTCTAAAATAAATCGCTGTGTGAACCGGTACGTATAAATTCCAGAATCAGTTCATCTCTGAAAATTTTATAGATAAGCAGCCAGTCCGGCTCGATATGACACTCTCTCATGCCCTTGTAGTTTTTTGAATCAACCAATGCATGATCCCGATATTTCTCCGGCAATGGGGTCTCTGCACACAGCAGTTCCATTACAACGGCCAGTTTGTTTGTGTCAAAACCTCTCTTAATTGCCTTCTTGTAATCTTTTTTGAACTGTCCGGAGAATTCTGGCTTAAGCATCGAGAGCCTTCATCATCTCTTCTATACTATCAAAAGGGCCATAAACGTCTTCTCTCTTCTCGGCCTTTTCCATTGCTATGCGGGTAGTTGAGTTAGGCTCTTCAAGCTTAACCTCAAATGGAAGTCCATGACACCTGAGTGCCTGCCTGTAGAAGATTCCCGTAGCTGTACTTAAATCCATCCCAAGAGATTTAAAGAGAACACTGGCATCATTTTTCAATTCAGGCTCTATTCTTAGTGTCATGTTTACTTTGGCCATATTCAAGACTCCTTTCTATTTGTTCTAAGCTTATTTTATTGATGATTTCTTTGCATTGCAAATGCATTGCATGGTAAAAATGATAAAAACATCAATCTTTTGATAGAAAGACTGGCTTTATCTGTATCGGTAAGAAGATTTGACAGAGATTCTGGTGAACTCTGGAAATATGAATGCGTCAGCCCTGTCCTTCATGTCTCAATGATGGCACAACAGGGCCGGATGAACGAAAAGAAAAAGCCGGCAACGTTGCTGCCAGCTCAGTGTATTACTCCAGGGACAGGAGAAGCGCCATCTTGAAGCGGCCGTCCGCCTTGACGCTGTGTTTCCCGCCTTTCGCGAAACGGAAATTCTCGCCTTCCTTTATACTGTATTCCTTTCCTTCGTAGCCGATGACTGCCTTGCCTTCGAGTGCGAATACTATTGCATCTCCGGGTGCTGCATGCTCGCTGAGGGCCGTGCCTTCATCGAAAGCCATGACGACGAACTTCGTCTTCGAATTCGAAAGCACGTCGATATTGACGATGCTGTCATTTCTGTAGGGAATCAGATCCTTGAGAGCGAATACTTCGCCTTCCTTAATCTTTTCATTAACCATTGTGTCACTCCCGAGCTCTACTTCAGTGTAGACTGCTCCGTTATCTGTTTTTGTTCCTACGGGAATCCCCGTCGGTGTGATTATAGCACAGCCTTTTTCAAGATTCGTGCAGAAAGCGGACGAATAGAGAGAAAAGGAACCGCCGGAAGCGATGAGAAGTTTGTTGTAGCCGTACTCTTCCGCTGATATGTCAGTTCCCTTCCCGAGGGAGAAGTAATATATGGAATTGTCCTCGCTTACTTTCCGCGATATAGTAAGGCCCTCGAGCGGGGAATTATCATTCCAGATTGAGAATACTACTCCTTCTTTCTCTTTCATCTTCTGTTTTCCCTTTCTTCAGTCTTCGAGAATCTTTCCGTCGAGGGAGAATGTAACGACTCTCCAGGGAAGGAACTTCCCGCTCTTCTTCAGCGCCGTAATAGCCGCATTCTCGAGGCCGCCGCAGCAGGGAACCTCCATTCTCAGTACCGTCACTGATTTTATGTCATTATTTGAGATAATGGCTTCAAGCTTTTCGCTGTAGTCGACGCTGTCGAGCTTCGGACATCCGATAATAGTCACCTTGCCTTTCATGAAGTCCTCATGAATTGATGCATAGGCATAAGCCGTGCAGTCAGCTGCAATGAGAAGCTTTGCTCCGTTGAAATACGGGGCGTTCACAGGAACAAGCTTAATCTGGCAGGGCCATTGCATGAGCTGACTCTCTCTCTTTGTCACGGATGCCGCTTCCTCTTCCTTTTTATCTGTTTCTGCTGCCTTTCTGAGATTCCTCATCTGGCTTCCGGGGCATCCCTGAAAGTGAGGCCTTTCACCCGATGCCGCCTTTGCTTTCCTGTTCTCTTCGACAGCCTTCTCGTCATAGGCGAGAGTATCTTTTTCGGTAAATGTTATAGCTCCAGTCGGACAGTGAGGAAGACAGTCTCCCATACCGTCGCAGTAGTCGTCTCTCATCAGCTTTGCCTTGCCGTTGATGATGGCGATGGCGCCTTCGTGGCATGCGTCAGCGCAGAGGCCACAGCCTGTGCATTTCTCTTCGTCGATGTTGATGATTCTTCTCTTCATGGTATTCCTCATTATGTGCAGTATCTTGTCTTTACAAAGGAAGAATAGAATAATAAGGGGAAGGAGTATGTGGTTATAACCACGAAAATATAAGATTCATGGTAATATCTTCACCGGTATTCAAAGGTATAGATTCATCTTCTCTCGATGAGTTCATCTCCATCCGCGCCCTCAGGACAAAGGCATTCTCCAAAGGTGAAACCATCCTCCATTCTGGAGATACGGCAGAGGAAATCGGAATAGTGCAGAGTGGCAGTATTCTCATCGAGAACATAGATCCGTGGGGAAACAGAAGTATCCTCTCGTCAGTCTCCTCCGGCCAGGTCTTTGCCGAGTCCTACGCACTCTCCTCCGAACCGCTGATGGTTGATGTGGTCACCAGTGAGGACTCTGTCATAATCTTCATAAACATAAAAAGACTTCTCAATCCGGTTAACAGCACAAGACCCTGGTACGGTACACTTATGAATAATCTTCTCTCCATCACGGCAAGGAAGAACATGATGCTCTCCATACGTATCTTCTGCACGACGCCGAAGACAATACGTGAGCGCCTTCTTACATATCTTACCGGCCTCTACGTCAGAAGCGGCTCGAAGACCTTCCTCGTTCCCTTCGACAGGGAGCAGATGGCTTCCTACCTCAACGTCGAGCGTACGGCACTCTCGAAGGAACTGGGGAAGATGAAGAGGGACGGTCTTATCGAATGGAAGAAGAACCGCTTCACTCTCCTTGTCGATGCATAACATGTTTAACGGATTGATATATAATGAGATAAACATGTTATGTTGTGTTTCGAACAAAATGGCCTCCAGGACAATATTGTAAGGAATCCAGAACAGACTTCATTCACGAATTGAATCTTAATCCCGCAAAAGGGTAACATCATGGAATGAACAGAATCCTGAGGAAAGCAGAAGATGTAAGAGAGTGGCTGGGTGAGGACTACGGCAGAAAGACCGCAGTATTCTCGTCAATGTCGGCTCTGATGAATCTCTTCTTCATGGTTTTCAATGCCGTCCTCGGCGTTATGTACTCATCTCTCTGGCATGGTTCGATATCTGTCTACTATACCCTGCTGTTCATAGTGAGGAGTATCATCGTGATGCATCAGAGAAGGGGAGAGGACAATCAGAAGAAAAACAGGAATATCTATCTCCTGACTCACATCCTTCTTCTTGTAATGAACGTCTCCCTCATTGTCCCGATAGCAATGATGACAATGGGAAACCGCAGTTACACCCACGGCCTTATTCCCGCCATCGCAATGGCGACCTATACGACATACCGTGTCACTACTGCGATAATGAACGCCGTCAGATCAAAGAAGGAAGGTGGTGTATTCACCTCTCTCCTCAGGACAATAAACTTCATAGATGCGATGCTTTCCGTTCTCACTCTCCAGAATGCTCTCATAATAGCGACTGGCGGACGCACTGAAGAAATGCAGACGCTAACGGCATACACAAGCGGTGGCATATGGCTTCTTATCGTAGCAGTCACAGTGCTGTCATTCAGGAAAATCAGAACACTCGGCAAACAGAATTAAAGAGAACAAATTTCTCGATTTCATAACATGTATAATTACTGTTATGAATACGAATTAGCATCAGAAAATGCTGTTTATTCTCCGAAAGAATTTCCGAGCCTCAAGAATAGTGCTACAGCTTGCGCGCAGGAGAAATTAAAGAGAACAAATTTTCTGATTTTCACTTCATGATAATTCATTACATGAACAGTAGTTGCTGAACAATGATGGCTGTTTTTCCCCGAAAGAAAATCAGCACATTGCTGGAATTAAAGAGAACAAATTTATCGATTTTGTATTCCGTGTAATTACTGTCGTGTAAAAAAGTTATTGCTCTACGAGGTCGGTTTATCTCCGAAACTATTTTTGCGAGAATCACAATTGACAGTCGTTTTAAGCTCATAAGTGCCTGTGAATTTTATATCAGACAAGACAGCGAGAATGAATGACGGCAGAGAGAGGAGGCCTGTTTTACGATATGCTGTTCATTGCACTCACATTCCAGGGCAACATCCTACGGAGAGGAAAGTATGGCACGTCCCGAATCTGTAAGCGTGAAATGGATATGTCTTTTTTTCGTGGTATTCATTGTGGCTTTCATCCAGAACGGATAGAACACTCCGGAAAGGAAATTAAAGAGAACAAATTTTCGGATTTTTACTTCTCGATAATTCATTATATGAACAGCAGTTGCTACACTCTGAGAGCTGTTCTTCTCCGAAAGAAAATACGCATGTATTCGAAATTAAAGAGAACAAATTTTCGGATTTTTACTTCTCGATAATTCATTATGTGAACAGCAGTTGCTACACTCCGAGAGCTGTTCTTCTCCGAAAGAAAAT
>CAVFYD010000108.1:0-6658 GCA_963626615.1 Sphaerochaetaceae bacterium | reverse complement strand
GGGCCGCAAGGAGTGCGTTTGACAGCTGTTCCTGCTGCTCGAACTCCCTCATCTTTTCCGTTGTTATATCCCTGGCAACATACAGAACCTCCACGGCTCTTCTCTCTTCGTCCCTGCGCTTCACGATGAAACGCGACTCGAACCAGGTACCTTTCGGATCCTTGTACTCAGTCGAAATGGTATCTGCACTCTCGAGTCTCTTCCCCAGTGTGTCGAGATCGAGGAACTTTCGCATCTCACTCCGCATTTCCTCTGCCATGAACGCCCCGATTATCTTTTCCTTCACGTCATCGAAGGATCCGCCTTTTCCCGCCACGGTCTCCATGAGAGGAACACTGCTGAGAACTTCATACTTATGCGTGTCGATATCTGCCGTGATAATCGTGGAATAGATGGCACCCACAGCCGAAATGACCTCGGCATGCTCCCTCATTCCCCTGAGATGTGCTTCCTCAAGTTCACGTCTCCTTCTTTCCTCGGCAAGATGTTCCTCGACTATGTCATCGACATTCTGATAGCCGAGAACGGCCTTCATGCCGCTGAGATTCAACCTGCTCATGCTGTACTGGAAGTTATGGAGCTTTCCGTTGATTATGCTGCGGTAATGACCGGTGAACTCTCCTCTGGTCGAGAGGAGCCTTCTGACGTTCTCTGTCGAGAAGACCTTTCTGACTTCATCTCTGTCCTCGGGACACACCATGTTTTCAATCCACTGGGTACGTATGTCATCAAATGGAAATTCCCTCTCGCTACCCACTTTCAGAATCTCATCATATCCGTCGCTCAGTTTCAGAATCTTCACCGTCTCCTTTTCCATGTCCGCAAGGTAGACGTTCCTGAAGTTGCGTGCAAGAGTATCGAAGATGTCAAGCTGTTCCTTCAGCTGTGCCTGATAGGCCTCTTCCTTTTCCCTGCGCTTTCTTTCCTCTTCCAGATGCTCACGGATGATGGCGTCGACATTCTGGAAACCGGCAATGAGATGTGTCCTGTCCTGCATGACGTTGACGCTGAACTGGTAATGGATAATCTTTCCGTTAATCAGCATTCTGTAGTTGCCGATATATTCATCCTTATCAGAAAGGACTTTCCTGAGGTGTTCGACACTCAGTGCCTGACTCAGCATCTGTCTGTCCTCAGAGTAGACCGCCTCACCTATCCATGCATTCAGGAAAGGTTCATACGGAAATTCGGCGTCAATCACATCGTCAAGTCTGTGATCGGCATACTCATCCTCCAGTTTGAGTACCTTTGCCGTTGATTTCGTGATGTCCACAAGGTATACGTTCTTGAAGTTATGGGCAAGAGTGTCAAAGATTGCAAGCTGCTCCTCCCGCTGTCTGCGGTAGGCCTCTTCCTTCTGCCTCTCACGCTCCTCCTCCATCTGATGCTGGGCGATGATGGCATCGATGTTGCTGAAGCCGGCAATGACGGAATTGATATTGGCAAGTCTGAAATAGGTATAGCGGCAGTAATGAACCTTGCCTCCTCTCACGATACGGAAGCTTCCGGATATCTCATTCCTGTCGCTGAATGCCGTCTGAAGATGCTCAAGCGAGATATTCCGGCAAAATGAATCACGGTCCTCGGGATGAATAAAGGATCTGAAGTTCTTGCATACCTCATCGTAATGGAATATCTGATTCTGTCTTTCGTCCAGTTCGCCGCCGACGGGAGCATCTGACTTTATTATACGGGAGGAACCGTCATCAAGATTGACAAGGTATACATTCTGGTACTCACGAGAAAGTGCAGCGATTACCTCAGAGCTCTTTTCATCATTCAGTTTCTCCACACCGAAAATGACGTGGCACAGTCTTCCCTTCTCGTCATCATCCTCCTTGAAGAAGTGCAGACGGCATGACACAGACGCATAGGAGAGAAAATCAATCATGATGTGGTCTTTGCCCTTCATGCGCTCCTCAAGCGTGCTTCTGTCAACAAAGCGAAGTGCATCGTCACGGCTCCATGATGAAGAAAGAGCACTGACAACACGGGCAAAGTTGACGTCATAGTTATCACATCCGTCGATTGAAGCCTTCTCTATTGACGGTGTGGTCTTGATTGAAGTGTAGGTGTTGTTCTGAATATTCACTCTGTGAAGTGAGTAGAATATGCCGGAAACCGAGCTGTAGGCACTGAAGAGTCCCCTCACGTGTTCTTCCCTGCCCACATTGACTATCGAGTCGATGTTCCTGAAAGCCACAACAAGGCGAACTTCCTCCTCCGGCTTCGAAATACGGCTGTAACGCGCTGAACAGAAGTGAATCTCCCCGTTCTCCACAATGCGGTAGTCGCATTCAAAGCTGCCCCGGCCGTCTGAGAAGGTTTCAAGAAGGGAAGATATCGAGAGCTTTTTCAGAAAATAGTCCCTGTCCGGGGCATACACACGCTCATAGGCATATTTCGTAAGCAGTGCTGTATACGGAAAATTACGGGGACTGTCAGTTATTCCTGCAGTTACATAACCCTTCAGCTTTATGATTTCAGCTCTGTCCTCTTGTGGACGGAGCACATACACATTAAGATAATCTGCTGTCAACGCTGCCATCAGATCGATGTGATTCAACATTGGGCCATCTCCTCTGAACCTTCTTTAACTCTTTTTGTCATAACAGTCAATCATGAGCAGAGCATGGAGAAAAAGGAAATGACTGTTTTCTGAAAAAAAACAAAATTTTACTTTCCTTTTTTCCTTACCCGTCAATCGCAATTTCACATTTCAATCAGAAGTATCTGATCGGAAAAACAATGTATGCCGTTTCCCTCTCGCCTTGGCATTCGCTGTACTGGTAACCGATCTCTTCATTGATGATTGCCACGCATGTCCAGGCTTTTTCCCCGTCAATTTCCGTACTCGTTATGTAGCGTCCGGACTTCAGGTGGACACGGCCGTAAACGGAATCCTTATGGCTCTCGAAGAGCTCGCTGAATTCACCCAGACTCGGAAGATACCAGTCGTCAAACGTCATGGCACCGTTATGCATGCTGTAGTCATAACAGACCCAGTGAGCATAGACTCCTTCGGGATTCACAAGTGCGTCTACACTCTTGCCGTCCTTGTCCGTAACTCTTTCAGTCGTCGGAGTCTTCTCGAGATGTGCCGAATTCTGAAGCGTATTGACTGCTTTGAGAGTATTGGTTCTGCCCCCTCCGATTCCTTCGTCTGTTGCTCCAATGGCATGGTTTTCAGAAGAGGTATTGTTGTATCTGTAATAGCCGTAAGAGTAGGAGCCCGAAAGAGGATCGGGTGCGGCTTCTATATATCTCCAGCCGCAGACGGAGGACTCAAGGCCGTCGGCATTTCCGCTTTCATTGTCTTCATCGCAGTCATAGATGATGAGGCCGCCGGAAGGTCCCTGATCCCCCCAGACGCTGTAGCGAGGACTTGTCCATTTCGCATAAAGCGTCATCGAATCCTCATCTGTAACTGTAATCTCGTCCCCTGCACTGTAGACAGTACCGCTTCCGTCCTTTGTCGTTGTCCAGCCCTCGAGGACAGAGCCCGTTTTTCTCAGGACGCTGGAAGATACACTTGAGACAGTCACCGTCTTTCCGTATTCGACGAGCTGTACTCCCGGCAGTTCTCCGTTCCTTCTCTCTACCGTTCCTCCGTTGGCATCGTACTTCACACCTACTTCCTTTGCCTTCCATACTGCAATGAGAGTGAACGATTCATAGACAGGAACTCCGAAATGATATTCCATCGTTCCGTTTTCCTCTGTCGTCCAGCGCACGAAATCATATCCCTTTCTTGTCGGAACGGTTTCCGGCTCATCGAGTTTTCCGTAATAGTCAACAAGTACCGGATCCATTTCTGTTCCGCCTTCCCCGGTATCGAAGGTGACGGTAAGTCTGACAGCCCACTTTGCAACGAGCGTGATATCGCGTGCAACGGCACTGTCGAAATTATAATCATCCCCGTCAAGACTCCAGCCGTCGAAGACGAAGCCTTCCTTCTGAAGTGAGACAGACGGCTCAACGGCCTTTCCGCCCCTCGGAACAAGCTGGGAAGCGATGTTTCCTGCCCCCTTGAATGAAACGGTATAATACACATCGTCCTCGCAGGAGACGAGGACGGAGCCAAGAATCAGAAACAGTGAAAACAGCAGAAAAAGATTCTTCTTCATCGAAAACCTCTCAAAGCAATATATCACCCGCACGGTTCTGTTGTTAATCTTTAAACTTCGGAAAAAAGAGAAACCTGCATTATCAGACTGCATTTTCCTCTTCATCGCGAGATACCCCGTTCTCACGGACAGGATGTTCTGCTTTCCTTACCTGAGGTCAGATGAAGATACACAAAAATCTCAATTTTCTAACTTCGGGCCGCAAAGATGGGTTACAATCAAAAGAAGGATTACTTAAAGAGGAGACAATATGGACACAAGACTCAATCCGCTCTTCACACCCTGGAAGATAGGAAAGTGTGAAATCAAGAACAGAATCGTACTCACCAGCATGGGAGGAACCGACCTCTTCGGCTGGATGGAGAAGAACCACTTCGACAGGGACGGAGCCGAATTCATAATGAGGGTCGCCTCCAACAACTGCGGCCTTGTGCTCCCCGGCTGCCAGCCCGTCTACAACCCGATGTTCGGACAGTGGCTGCATAAGAACAAGGGAATGTACAGGAAACTCAAAGAGTGGATGCCCGAGTTTCACAAGACGGGAGCAAAGCTCTTCGTGCAGCTCACGGCAGGATTCGGACGTTCCTTCACGATATCTGAAATGATGGAGAAGCTTTATACCAATCCTGTACTCAACGTGCTGAGTAAGCCTTTCATGAACATAGACAAGATAACAGCCACGGCTTCGCCCTCCCCCAACCGCTGGTCCGACAAGGTACCGTCACGCGAGATGACGACGAAGGAAATCGAGTACATGATTTACTCGTTTGCAGAGAGTGCAAGACTGCTGAAGGAAGCAGGTGTCGACGGCGTCGAAATCCACGCTGTGCACGAGGGCTATCTTCTCGACCAGTTCACACTTAAATATGTCAATAAGAGAACTGACGAATACGGCGGCTCTTTCGAGAACCGCTACCGCTTTGCCGTCGAAATAGTCAAGGCCATCAAAGCATCCTGCGGCAGCGACTTTCCTGTCTCCCTCCGCTACAGCGTTCTTTCAAAGACGAAGGGATTCAGGCAGGGAGCACTTCCCGGAGAGAATTACATAGAGGCGGGACGCGACATGGCGGAAAGCGAGAAGGCTGCACGATATCTCCAGGATGCAGGCTATGACGCCCTCAACTGCGACAACGGGACATACGACGCATGGTACTGGGCTCATCCGCCGATTTACATGCCTGAAAACTGCAACCTCGAGGATGTCGAGCACATAAAGAAGTTCGTCACGATTCCTGTAATCGCTGCAGGGAGACTCGATCCGTTCGTCGCTGCAGACGCAATAGAGAAGGGAGAACTCGACGGTGCGGGATTCGCACGTCCCTTCCTTGCCGATCAGGAATGGGTGACAAAGCTCATGGCTGACAGGGCTGATGATATCAGGCCGTGTATTCTCTGCCACAACGGCTGCTTCAACATGTGCCACTACAAAGGTGTCCCGAACGACCAGGATCTTTCGGACTCTCTCCACCTTGCACGCTGCGCAGTCAACGCCGAAACGATGCAGTGGAAGAAACACAGAATCGTGAAGACAACATCACCGAAGACAATCGCAATCATCGGAGGCGGTATCGGAGGAATGGAGAGCGCACTCGTTCTGAAGAAAAGAGGCCACAATCCCATAATCTATGAGAAGAACGATCATCTTGGAGGAACTTTCGTCGCAGCAGGCGGTGAGTCCTACAAGGGCAAGCTCAGAGACCTCCTCTCGTGGTACAGAAGGGAAATCGAAAAGAACGGAATCGAAGTACATCTGAACACTGAGGTAAAGAGCATTTCAGATATAAAGGCTGACGAATACATCATTGCAACGGGAAGCAAACCGAGATTCCTCAAGAAGATTCCCGGATTCGAAAAGACTGTCGAAGCATGCTCATACCTCACCGGTACTCCCGTCGGAGACACTGTCGCAGTAATCGGCGGCGGTCTCACAGGATGCGAGATAGCATACGAACTCGCACTCCAGGGAAAGAAGCCGATAATCGTCGAAATGCTTGATGACCTCATCAAGCAGAAAGGAGTCTGCCTTGCAAACTCCTCCTATCTGAGGGAATGGTTCGAGCTGAACAAGGTTCCGGTATATCTTGAAACAGCTCTCACCGAAGTGAAGGACGGCAGCATCATATGCAGGAAAAAGGACGGAAGCGAAATCGAGATAAAGTGTGACTCTGTCATCTCTTCTGCCGGCTACATACCCTCTCCTCTTACCGAAGAGAAGGGAAACGTGCACCTCGTGGGAGACTGCCTCAAGGTCGGTAACCTCAGGTCTGTCATCTGGAGAGCCTACGAAGTCGCGATGAAGATCTGACACATTCTTCAACAGAAGATGCCCCTTCGGGGGCACTTCTTTTGTCAAAAAACACCTTCTTCCAATCGCTCCATACTCTCAGGAATCCCTGTCATTACCTTCTTCTTTGCCTTACAGCATCTGGGAACAGAAGCCGTACAGTCCAAACTGTTTCGTCACAGATTCACTCTGTCATATCAATGAGCACGGCCTTTCCATGCTAAATGTGCAGATCCACTCGTTTTTT
>CAVFYD010000107.1:0-6663 GCA_963626615.1 Sphaerochaetaceae bacterium | reverse complement strand
GCCGATTGAGCCGCATTAAGGGCACTTGCCTCCGCCTGCGTCTTGAGCGTTGCTGTATCATCTTTTAGGATGACGCAGAACTCTGCATGCGTCTCCGCCTCTGTCGCCTTCTGCGTTGCGAGAGTTGCCGCCTCTTCCGCATTCTTCTCCTGCTTCGCCGCTTCGGTTGCGCTGTTGGCCGCCGCTGTTGCCGAAGTCTTCGCTCTTCCTTCGGCCTCCGCGATTCCCAGGGCGCTTGCTGCTGCCGCTTCTGCGCTTGATGCCGCGTTCCCTTCGCATATTGCCGCCTCTAGGAAACTCGACTGAGCTTTCTTTCTCGAAGTTTCCGCCTCTTCCGCCTTAGTAGTTGCCGTCGCTGCGCTGTTGGCTGCGTCCTGCTTATAGGCAAGGGTTGCCTCTTCTGCCGCCAGGGCTTCTGCAAGTTTCTGCTCGACGTCGGTCGTGAGAACCGGAGCAAAGTTGCCGTTCTCGTCGAAGGCAAGCATTTTGCCTGCCCTCTCCACGCTGTCGGGGAATACCGGAGCTTCTTCTTCGCTCGATATGCTCATTTTCGGCGCTCTCTTAATCTGCTCTGCAAGCATGAGAGAGATACGACAGTTATTATCAAGCCCCTCCTCGATCGTATCGGCGTTAATCTTCTCACCGTTTGCAAGGTCAATCTCCTGTTCGACCTTCACCTCCCTCGTGAGCGTGAGTTTTGTCGCGCCTTCGGGGAAAGTGTACGTCGTGCTGAAAGTACATGTCGTCGCGACTACGCTCTGAACTTCCGAGGAAAGAGTGTAGTTTGCGCTGTCTACAAGACTGTCGCCGTTGCCGTCGGTAATATAAGCTCTGAACTCGCTCAATGCGCCGATTATAAAACCGAGGGCGTAGCCTGTAGACTGCGGCGTTGTACTTGCTGATATGTCGTACACTGTCTTTAGCATTGTTTCGCCACTTACCATTTTTTTGTGTCTCCTTCTTATAAAGATTCTTTTCTGTATAGCTGTCACTCTCTACCGACGAGAGGTGCTAGGCTCTTCTGCTGTACCGCCTCAACGGCTTCCTTGAATCCGCTGACGGGTAATCCGGTCATTAATCCTGCCGCTTCACTGAGCTTGCCGAGGGACTTCAACGGCTTGCCGCCTCCGAGGGCTAACATGCCCTGCAATAGCTTGTCCTGTATCGGGGACACTGAGGTGCCGTTGGTCATGTAAAAATCGTAATCGCCCGTCATGAGGTACTTTGCCACGCTGTCAAGACTGAGGAGGCTCGCGTAAGGTATTGCGCCCGTAAACTGAGATACGGACCAATAACTGAGTTTCCTTGCTACGTCCACGGCGTCGTCGTCATCGTCGAATCCGGTCTGCACAAGTCCGAGAAGGATGCCTGCGACTCCATAACCGACGAGGGTTCCGATTAGCCGTGCTACCTGCTTGTTCTTGACATATCCGACTACGTTTGCGGTTAGATTGTTCCACACGACGTTGAGCGAGGTCTGGAACTGCAGGAGAGTTTTCAAGGCCTCCGGACTGTCGCGGAACATGGATGCGATTTCGGTCTTGTCTCCGACAGGCTGCGTGCGCATGATAAACTCGTCGGCCTTCCGGATCGCCCTCGTCTCTGCCGCCTCTGTAGTCATATCCATCGCAAGCCCTTCTTTGAGCTGTCTCTGATACATGGCAAGCCACGGCCCCGCCACGGCGTAACGGTCTACGAGAGTGAGTCCCATCTGTCCGACTTCCTCGAACTTGTTGTATGCCCTCTGCGCCTTGTTGAGCCCCCACCGGTTACGTCTCTGGATAGCTTCGTCGATTATCGGGTTCATTGTCCTGTTCTTCATAAACGAAGACTTATTGTTGATGAACTCCACTGTCTCTATCGGGTGCGCTCCGAGGGTGCCGTAGGCGGCGAAGACTTCCCAGGGCTTGAGCTCGCTGAAAGCGGATGCCGGAGAAGTAATCGCCTGCAGAATAACGCCGCTTGCCTTCCAACCGAGGTATGCGCTTCCAGTCTTGCCTCTGATTGTTCGGAAGAAAGAGTCCGTCACATGGTTGCTTGTGGAGATATCCGGATTCGCCACTACGTCGATGTAGGTTTTCACTTCCTTGTAGAGGGCGGTTGTCCACTTTCTCTGCATTTCTCTTCTTACTTCTCCGGTGCCGTGACTCTCAAAAACCTTCCTCAGTTTCGTGACATATCCGGCGAACTCGATGAAGTGTTCCTCGTTCTTCACGGCCTGCTGCCATACGCCCAGGAGGGAGAGGTCTACGGGTGCCTGGTTGCGGGGAGAGATACGGATACGGTCAATCGTGAATCCCTTCTCCGGATTGTAATCGAGGCTGTTGCCCGCAAAGTTGAATATCGCATTGGACGCTCTGCTGTCAGTATCCTCTCCGGTCTGCTGAGTACGCCTTATCGGGAGGTAGTTATCGAGAGTTGTAAGGGGCGTGTTCGTGACTTCGATACTCGTTGCGTTAAGTCTCTGAGCGTTCGACGGGTCATTGAAATCGTCTCTGATTGCGTTCACGAGGTCCCAGAGATTTCTGTCAGTAAGCTCCTTCTTTGCCGTCTCGAGGAGTTTGTTGTATCTGTCAGTCGCCACCGCTTCAAGCTCTGCATCGTCCTCGATAAGCTCTGCTCTCTCGACGAGCCATTCCCTCGTTATCTGTTCCCGTCCGGTGAGTACGTCAACGTCCGTTCCCTTCTTCTTCAAGGTTCCCTTCTCTCCGGGGGTAAGGAGAGATCCGTACATGACTGCGGCCTTGTTCTGCTCATTGTCCTGCGAGAGCCACACGTAAGCGAGCTGGTCGATCGTGAAGGAGTTTTCGAAGACTCCGAAATCCACCTTCACCTGCTGTGTCATTTGTTCAACGTTCTCGTCCGTGAGGTACTTGCCGACACGGGTGTATCTGCGCTCGGTCGCTCTTGCCTCGTTGTCCTGGTGAAATCTCTTCTCCTCGACGAGTAGGCGGTAAGCGGCTCCCTTGTTCCCGTAGCCGCCGTCAAGGAGCTGTGCAAGCTCCTGCATACGACGAGTCGAGAACATGATGCCTCTGTAGATGCGCTTCCATGACCTTTTCTCCTTCTCACCTTCGAGGGCTTCGGGGAGAACCGTATCTCTGTCTTCCAAGGTCCCGAGGGCGTTAAGGATTGAACGCTGATATGCGGTTGCAAGCCTGTTTCTTGCGTCCTTCTTGGCCTGTAGTATCGCTCTTCCCTCGGCTCTGAGTTCTTCAACAGCCGTTGCGATATCCTGCAGCTCTGCAATCGTATAATCGTTAAGCGGTCGCCTTGTCTCCGTAAGCCTGTACATGAGGTCTTCCGGCATAGCGGCGTAAAGGTTGCGTCTCTCTTCCTCCGAAAGCCCCGCAAGATATGACTTCGCCTGCTCGATTGTCATTGTCGGGATATGTGTCTGCGTCTGAGTCGGGTCAACGGAAAGGTCGTATATCCACTCTCTTCTGAATTCGGGGTCGACTAACGCCTGTATGGCCTCAATCTGTCTCGCTCTGGAATAGTCTACCGTGTTGAGGTTGACGGGCCTTACAATAGCGTTTGCAATCCGCTGCTTCTCGTCTCTGATTGCCTGGTACTGTCTGCGCTGCCTCTCTTTCTCTCTCTGCTCTGCCTTGAGAGTCTTGATATCTTCCTCATGCTGCGCTTTCTGTTCTGCGAACTTCTGCTTGACGATATATGCGTTGTCGATATCTTTCTGTATCTGCTTGAGTTCCGCCTCGTGCTTCGCCTTCGCCGCCTTCCAACGCTCCCATGTCACGGCTTCATCAAGCTCTGAGTCGTGCTTCTCTTTGAGGTCGGAGACTTCCTTCTCGTGCAGGAACTTCGTATCGGCTTCCTTCTGCGCCTGCTTGAGTTCCGCCTCGTGCTTCGCCTTCGCCGCCTTCCAACGCTCCCATGTCACGGCTTCATCAAGCTCTGAGTCGTGCTTCTCTTTGAGGTCGGAGACTTCCTTCTCGTGCAGGAACTTCGTATCGGCTTCCTTCTGCGCCTGCTTGAGTTCCGCCTCGTGCTTCGCCTTCGCCGCCTTCCAACGCTCCCGCGTTACGGCGCTGTAGAGCTCGTCGCCGAGGCTCTTTGCCTCCTTCTCCATCTCTGCAAGCTGTTCGGTAAGGTCCTTCGTCTGAGCCTGTATTTCCTCGAGGTAGTCTTTGAGTATGACTACTCCCGTTCCGTCCGCAAGCGCCTTAATAGATTCGAGGTTCCTTGTAATCTTCGAGGCGTTGAGGCTGAGAGCCTTTGCAGCGCTTCCGGTCATTTCGACTCTGAGGTTATCGAGCTCCTTCTTGATTCCTTCTCTGGCGTTCTCAATAACGTCTTTGCCGACTGAGGCGTAGCTCTTCCTCTTGTCCTTTGCGGCTTCGGCTTCTATCTGCTCCTTGATATCCGGATAAAGCTCTGCGACTTCCTTTACCCATGCCTCCGTACCATACTTTGCGCCCCGCTCCTGCTGTCTCCATCCGGCATGCCCTGCGGTCTTCTTCTCCCTCATGCGGGAGCCGTCTTTCACTGCATGGTCGAGCTGTCTCTGTGTCTCCGAGGCTTGATGCTCTCTCTCCCTTGCGGGGCTGAGGGCGTTGTACTTCTCTCTGAGGACTGCGTACTTCTCCGCAAGCTCTGTGCGGTACTTTCTTCCGCTGTTGTTCTCGTCGGTTATGAGGGTATCGGTAAGGGCGTTCACAACTTCCTCGGCATCGAGGATAATCTCTGTACGCTCGTCGATAGCCTTTTCAAGCTGCGCCTTCTGCTCGTCGAAGTCCTTGCTCTTCTTGTCGAGGGCGGTTATCTCCTTCTCCTTCTCCTTGATTTCGCTGTCGGCCCTCTTGATGTATTCCGTGAGCTGCTTGTATATCTTCTGGTCCTTGTCGTTACCGAACTTGAGGCGGCCCGAGAGTATCTTCTGTCTCAGCTCTTCGTCTCCGGCTTTTCTTGCAAGCTCTGCAAGGTCCGTGATTCCCATGCGGTCCATCTCTTCACGAGCGGGGATATCGAGGCCCTTCACTTCTTTCACAAGTTCCTTCGGAAGCATTGAACCGTCCTGCATGAGGAGGGCAAGGATATTGCGGTAGAACCTCGCATTGTCTCCGAGCTCCTTCCTTACAGTCTTGAGCTGTGCCTCCGAAAGTTCTCCGTTGGTAACGGCTGCGATAAGGGCGTTCTTGAGTCCTCTGTTTGCAAGCTGAGGTACAAGCCTCTCGTGTAGGCTCTGGCGGTAAGCGTCGTCGTACTTGTACGGCTGAGTGTAATGTACTTCCTGCATACGTCCGAAGCTGTCTCTCTCTACCTCGTAGCCGCGGTTCGTGTAGGATGTGTCGTAGAGGTACGCCCCACCCAGGATGCCGAGATAGCGGCGGAGTACGGTGTCGTCCTTGATGGCTTCACGGAAAACTGCGTCCTTCTTAACGTCGGTATCTGCGTCGGTAACGTAGTCAATCTGCGGGTCATTGAGGTTTACATAGTCTCTCCAATCGAGATCGAGATTCTTCGCTCCAACTACGGGGCCGTGGTCGACAGCTCCCTCAACGGGTTCCGTGTTTTCCTCGTCCCGTATTCTCTCTTCCGTGGTGCGGTAGTATGAGAGAGCGTCCTCGAGTTCCTTCTCTCTTTCGAGTCTGTCCTCATAGTCACTTTCGAAGTTGTCTTCCCATCCTTCGGGGAGTTCACTGTCGAAAACTTCATCGTTGACGTCGTGGCTTTTCAGATATTCCGCGTCAATGGCTGCCTGCCTCTCGCTTTCGGGGTCGGCGTCCATAATCTGCTGTATCTGCTCGTTGATGGCGTCCGTGTCTTCGGTGCTGATGGCGTTGAGGTCGGAGAGGTCGTCAATAAGGGAGTCCTGGTAAAGGAGACCGTTCTGTGCGGCTCTGTACTTCTGAACATCTTTTCTTTCAATAAATTCAACGCCGAGTTTCTTGAGTTCAGTATAGAGTCCCGGGGAGACTACATTCTCGGGGATTTTAATATCGGTTCCGTTCAACTGTTCGGCAATATACTGTGCGACTTCGGAGTTATCAAGAATACGAACGGCTTTATTGTATCGGGTAAGAACAACACTTCTGTGCTTTCCTGTCTTCTTTGCCAGGGCGCCGCTGACTGAACCGCTGTGCCAGTTCATTTCTCCGACTGCGTCTTTTGCTCTGTCTGCCTTATAGCCGCTTGTGAGCTCGCTCTTCGGTATCTCCACTTCAACAACTACAAGATTCGGTCTGCGGTATGCAGCTAAAAACTGGTCATTAAGTGGCGACGAAGTAGTATGAAAATACGGGTTATAACGTGCGGGGACAATGCTACTTTCTCCGTTTTCGTAATATTTAAGGAGCTTAAAGAACCATTTCCCGCTGCCTTTTTCTTGTTCGAAAGCAAGGTCTGGCCTTTCGTCAGATTGATACCATTTACCGATTTCTGTAGCTGTTTGTCTCTTCCCTTCCACTATTTCAGCCATCGGGGGATATAGCTTTCCATCAATGAGCTGCATAGACCTATAGAGCGTAACCGCTTCCCCTTCTTCCAATTCGTTAAGGAGGGCCTTGTCTGTCACTTCCTGGTATAACAGTCCGGCATCGCCTATGTCGTTGCCGTCCGCGTCTATGGCCTCTGCTCCGTAAACTCTGAACTCCGCCTCCGCTCCTTTGCTCTCAACCTTCTGCGCCGCCTCGTCTATTCCCA
>CAVFYD010000106.1:0-6740 GCA_963626615.1 Sphaerochaetaceae bacterium | reverse complement strand
GCGTTGAAGATGTAGATACCCATCGATGCGATGTACTCGTTCTTCTCCGTTCTCTTTTCGCCCAGCTGCTCCTTGAGTGTGCTCTCCGGAACGATGTAGTCTGAGATGTCGACATCGTCAGCCGGCTTCTCGTAGAACTTCGTGATCATGCCCTTGTCGTCGCAGCCCATGATTCCCAGTCCTGTTGCCTCGCTTCTGCTGATGGGCTTACCGGCAATCGTGAGTACTGCGCCGCTCTGGATATGCCTCTCGAGCATCTTGTTGAAGTCCATTCTGTAGAGCTGGTCACCCGAGAGGATTACATAGTAATCTGCATTCTGGTCTCTGAAGTGCTTGAGGTTCTTTCTTACTGCGTCTGCCGTTCCCTGGTACCAGCTTTCCGAAGCATATGTCTGCTCTGCTGCGAGAATCTCGACGAAACCGCCGGAGAATGCGTCGAAGTTGTATGTTGATGCTATATGGTTATGAAGTGAAGCGCTGTTGAACTGTGTCAGGACATAGATCTGGCGCATGTTGCTGTTGATGCAGTTCGAAATCGGGATATCGACAAGACGATATTTTCCTGCAAACGGCACTGCCGGCTTTGATCTGTCCATTGTGAGAGGATAGAGTCTTGTTCCTCTACCGCCACCGAGAATGATTGCGACTACTTTCTTATTGTTGAGTGACATGAAAATTGGTCTCCTTTGTCTCTATTGTAATCCTTTTATTTGGTAAATAAAGTTAATGTTTTTTATTTTTATGCCTTCTTCAGCAGCTC
Source organism: Sphaerochaetaceae bacterium (assembly GCA_963626615.1). Classification (GTDB taxonomy): domain Bacteria; phylum Spirochaetota; class Spirochaetia; order Sphaerochaetales; family Sphaerochaetaceae; genus Ornithospirochaeta. Next base: position 5,980 of record CAVFYD010000106.1, on the reverse strand, counting down.
GAGGTAGAGTTTCTCGTACTTTGAGGCCGATGCACCCCATGAAAAATCTTCCGTCATTCCTATCTTCCTGACGCTGTTGAGCTTCTCCGGATCCGAGTAGAGATTCTCTGCCTTCTCGACTGCCGTGACTATCTCGTCGGGAGTGAGGGACAGGAACGAGATTCCGTTGCCGTCCTCCTCTTCTATATCTCTTACCGTGTCCCTGAGGCCGCCGGTTGCATGAACGACCGGAACGGTACCGTAGGCGAGGGAGTACATCTGGTTGAGACCGCAGGGCTCATATGCCGACGGCATGAGGAAGAAGTCTGCTCCGGCTTCAAGTTCGTGCGAGAGCTCCTTCGAGAAGACAATCTTAACGGAAAGATTGTCGTACTTCATCATGAGCGTGCTCAATACAGATATGTATCTGCTGTCTCCCGTTCCGATGAGGGCAACCTGACACTTTCCTGTCCTTAGTATTCTCTCGAGTGCACACTCCTCTCCTTCGAGAAGGAGTTCATCGAATCCCTTCTGGGACGCCAGTCTGCTGATGAGAGCGACGAGCGGAACGTCATCTCTCTCCTCGAGGCCGAAGATGCGCTGGATGCTTCTCTTGCATTCCTTCTTGCCCTTCATGTTCTCGGGTGAGAATGTGGAGGGAATGAGCGTGTCAGTGCAGGGATTCCATTCGCTGTCGTCTATTCCGTTTATGATACCTTCCGTGTCGTCTTCTCTCTGCTTCAGGATATCTTCCAGACCTGCACCGTACTGCTGCGTGAGAATCTCCTTTGCATACGTCGGAGATACGGTTGTTATCTTATCGGCAGTCTTGAGGGCGAGGGCCATCATGTTGATCTTTCCTTCCCTTATCGCATCCTCAGGGATGACCGATGATGATGCAACGGCATCAAGCGGCGGAAATACTCCCTGGTATTCCAGGTTGTGTATTGTGAATACTGTTCTTCCGGGAGCCCTGAAATACTTCAGGAAATGTGGAACGAAGCCTGTTGTCCAGTCATGACAGTGGACGATGTCGACATTGAGTCCCTTTGAAAGGATGTAGAGCACTGCCGCCTTCGAGAATGCCATCGAGCGCGGACAGTTGTCGCTGTAGGGTGTGAAGGACGTGTCCCCGTAGATTCCCTTTCTTCCTGAAAAGTAGGGGTGTGAGAGACCGGCGTAGACTACGCCGTCGACTTCCTTTTCATATACTTCAGCCTTCTCGTTCTTTCCCAGCATCGGAATCTGGAAGGAGATTGATTTCCGGAATCCCTCCCGTTCGATGAAGGAGTAGAGCGGCATGAATACAGTTACACTGTGACCGAGTTTCACGAGCGCTGAGGAGAGTGCCCCCGCCACGTCTGCCAGTCCCCCCGACTTGGAGAAGGGAACAGCCTCACTTGTTACCATTAATATTTCCATACGGATATTATCTTATCTGCACCCGCTTCGGGGCAAGTTAAAAATAAGTGAATTGAAACTGTCTGCAACATATCAAAAAGCACTATGTCTGTCACTTTCCTGCATTTTTCCGACTACCTCTTCAGATGTTGAAAATCAGACAGTTATGAATCTTCTTCTCTTTTTTGAAGAAATCGCAGATTTAAAAACAGTAAAATATGCAGGAATCGAAGAATCCTGGCCGCTTTGATTAGACTACACCTCTCTGGAGTATCATGTCGGGTGGCTCTGTTCCATGTCAGCTTTGAAAAATGCCCGTTTCCGGGCATCCTCTTCACTTCAGATTCTGTATGTATTCGTCTGCGCTGTGGCTGGCTCTTGCGCCGTCTGCCGTGGCTGTCACAACCTGTCTGAAGGATGTTGTCGTGACGTCTCCCGCCGAAAAGAGGCCGGGGAGGGTGGTGCGTCCCGAACTGTCGGTTCTTATGAAGTGACCGTCAGTTTCGCATACTCCTTCGACTATGGAGGATGACGGTGTCATTCCGATGAAGACGAAGACGCCGTCAGAGGAGACTCTCTTTCCGCTCCGGAGAACGACTGACTTCACTTCCTTTCCGTCTCCCTCTATTTCGGCGATGCTGTCATTCATGATGAGGGAGATGTTGGCCCTTTCCCTGACTCTGTCCTGGAGTACCTTCTGTGCACGGAATGTGTCACGTCTGTGTATGATGATGACTTCCCTGCAGAGTTTCGAGAGATAAAGAGCGTCGGTGAGTGCGGTATCCCCGCCGCCGGCCACGATTACCTTTTTCCCTCTGAAGAACGGGCCGTCGCATGTCGCGCAGTAGCTTACGCCTTTTCCCCTGTATTCCTCTTCACCCTTTACTCCGAGGTGACGGTGTGATGCACCGGTTGCGACTATGACTGCCTTTGAGACTATTTCGTCTTCATCGGTTACTGTATGAAAGAGCCCCTCTTCCTTCCTGATGGAGAGTGCCTTCATGTATTCTATTGTGACTCCGAAGGATGTGCACTGTGCTTCCATCCTCTCCGAGAGGACATAGCCGCTGAGCTTCTCTGTTCCCGGGTAGTTTTCTATCTCGTCGATGAAGAGGAGCTGTCCTCCCGGTCCCATCGGGTCGATTATGAGTGTCTTATAGCCTGCGCGGGCAGCATACTGTCCTGCCGCCATTCCCGCGGGGCCTGCTCCGATAACGAGGATGTCAGTTTCCACTTCTTTCCTCCATCGTCTTCTGCATCAGCATCTCCTCGGCATCGCTGCGGCGTATGTACACAGGTCCTTCTCCGATGTCATCGGCACCCTTTGCTTCATAAATCTCCTCTGCGAGTTGAATGAGAGCGGAGGAGAGGTTTCTCGGTGTGTATGGATCGAGGATGAGATTCTCTCCGTTCTCCAGTTCCCTTGCCTTCTTGTAGAAGACTGCCGCATCGGGGCCTGTGAGGAGAACGGGTTTTCCCAGGGCCTTCACATCTTCCATAATCTTATCTGTACTCTCGTCCATGTCGGGAGTGATGGCTTCTCCGTTTTCGGAGAGACGGTAGTAGAAGCGCTTCTTCTTTGCATCGATTATGCTGAGAACGGGGCCCTTCCATAGGCTCGACACCGTCCTTTCGATTGCAGAGAGGGTAGGGACGCTGACAAGCGGCACATCGGATGCGAGTGATATTCCCTTCATCATCGCCATCGCGATTCTGAGGCCTGTGAATGAGCCCGGGCCCTTCGTGCACACGAGGAGATTGAGGTCATTGAATGTAAGTTCTGCTCTCGCCAGAAGAGCCTTGATTTCGCCCATGAGGTTCTCGCTCGGGGCAAAGGCGCCGTTCACCATTCTCTCTTCATAGGATGTATCTGTTCTGAGTGCTATCGAGAGAATTGAAGTTGATGTATCTAGTGCGAGGATGTTCATAAATCAAGCCCCCTGATTTCTATTGTTCTTGAAAGATCGTCGTTGATGGTGAGTGTTATGTAGATGGTGTTGTCTGGAAGCATGTCATCTATCTTCTCCGACCACTCGATGAGACTGATGCCGTCGGGGTAGAGGAATTCCTCTCCGCCCATCGATTCGAATTCGTCGTCTCCGCTGAGACGGTAGATGTCGAGGTGGTACAGCTTCTCCCTTCCGTCATATTCCTGCACGAGCGTGAATGTCGGGCTGACTATGGCTTCCCCGATTCCGAGTGAGCGTGCTATGCCCTTGGCGATTACTGTCTTTCCTGCGCCCAGCGACCCTCTGAGTGATACGACGTCGCCTTTTCTGAGTGCATTTCCTATCTTCTTTCCGAGTTCCTCTGTCTCCAGGGGAGAATTTGTCTTAATTGTCATCACTTTCCTTCCCGCAGCTGCAGACGCTTTCGTCTGCCGCCTTTTCAAAGCTCCTGAAAAGATTGTCCTTAATGTTCTCTCCGTTCTTCCCGTCGTCTCCCTTCACGATTTCCTCGTGGATGAGAGTGCCGATCTTCTCTCCCGTCTCCTTCTCGTACTTCTTTATGAGATGCTCGACGAGCTTATCGTCTTCGGCGAGGAATCTTGCCTTCTCGAGCCATTCGCGCGCAAGGTCGTAGTTGCCGTCTTCGAGAGTGAGCAGGGCAAGGTTCGTGACGACTGTCAGATTCTCGTCATCGAGGTCGTATGCCGACTCAAGGTAGACTTCCCCCAGTTCCCTGTTGCCCAGTCCCAGTTCGCAGAGTGCAAGTTCGTTGTAGATTTCACTGTTGCTTTCCCCGAGCTCTATGCACCTGAGGAAGCAGGGCTTCGCTTCTTCGAATTCCTTCTTTATCCTGAGAGCCCAGCCCTTGAGAAAGTAGCCGTTCCAGATCTTAGGATTGTTTTCGATGAAGCTTCCGATGATCGGGAGTGCCTTGTCGCTTTCTCCCATCGATAGGAAGTCGTAGGCTTCCTCGATCTTGTCCTCGTTGTCGAGCTTGAAGCTCACGTCCCTGTAGAGCTTCTTCATCTCCTCCTTCTTCTCTCCCTCTTCGGCTACCCTGAAATACCTTTCGAGGTATTCCTTTGCTTCGTCGAGATTGGCCATGAAGGCTTCGAAGGAGGCAAGTTCTGCAAGGAGTTCCTCGTTTTCTCCGAACCTTTCAAGACCGTCGAGGAGTGTTTTCCTTGCCTTTTTTATGTACTCTCTGTTGTCGTCTCCCTTCTTCGAGGCATCTACTGCCATGTAGGAGTAGAGGGTTGCGAGGTTGATTGCAGATGCACTCTGCGGCAGAAGGTGATAGACAGCGCGGAACAGCAGCTCTGCAAAGTCATATTCGCCTCTCTGCTCCTTCGCGATTGCCGCCTGATTGAGCTTCTCGACAATCGTCGGGTCGATTGCATTGATTATGCTTCTGTAATAATTGAAGTGTTCGTTTTTCCCGTCGTCGGCACATACCGTGATGAGACCGCTCATGAGGTTTTCGACTGTCCAGTCTTCAGCTTCCAGCTCTTCCTTTCCTTCCTTTGTGGAGAAGGGGAGCTTTATTGAAGGATCGAGCTTCACTCCGGATATGTCGAGTGTGAATGATGATGGCAGTGTGACGTATATTACCTTGTCTGAATTGTTCATGAGTCAATGATAGAGCGAAAACAAAAAAAATCCTATAGAAATCAGCCAATCGTCGACTCTTGAACGTTAGTTCAAGGATGGAGTCCTTGTTCGCTTGCGTTCTGTACCCTGTATTACCGCTAGGCGGCGGGTGCAATGCAGGCAGAAGCTATCCCAGACTCCAGATAGATAGGTTTGAGCCAAGAGGTGCTTGATTGCGTTTCTATAGGTCTGACCCTATATTACACGGCTTTCAGGGTAAGGAAAAGCATTTTCGACAAAAAATGGAGGCCGGAGCCTCCACATCTCTGATAGGACACATTTTCAGAAGTCGAAATCGGCGTCCACTGTCCCGCTGCTGGAAAAATCCTCTGCGGTTGCAATCTCGTCGTTCTCGTCGGCATTCTGCACGAATTCGATGGAATCGGTGAGCTCATTCAGTGATGCACCGACGGAAGCAGTAATAGCAGCTGCACTCTCCGAAATCCTGTCAATGAGGTCCTGAAGTTCCTGATTATGGATTTCGACGAGTGAAAGTCTCTTCTTCAGATCCTCGATTTCTCCGTTGAGAATCTTTAAAGCACCTGATGCCTTCTTCAATCTGAAAGTTACGAGTTCATTCCTGCTTATACGCTCCATTTTTTCTCCTCCTTAAGCGAGAACCTTCTTTACAGTGTCGACGAGAGCTGTGAATGCAGCCTTGTCCTCGACAGCCATGTTCGAAAGTGCCTTTCTGTTAAGCTCGATGTTGGCTTTCTTCAGGCCGTGCATGAACTGGGAATAGTTGAGACCCTCAGCCTGTACAGCTGCGCTGATTCTGGCAATCCAGAGCTTTCTGAAGTCTCTCTTCTTCTCTTTTCTTCCACGGTATGCATACTGACCTGCCTTTGCGACAGCGTCCTTTGCAATCCTGTTGTTGGTGCTTCTGCGACCATAGTAGCCTTTAGCCTGATCGAGAATTTTCTTTCTTCTGTCCTTTCTCTTGGTTCCGTCAACTGCTCTTGGCATAATCTCTCCTCCTTAATTAAGCGTAAGGGAGCATT
>CAVFYD010000105.1:0-6943 GCA_963626615.1 Sphaerochaetaceae bacterium | reverse complement strand
GAGAATCTTTTCATTACAAAAGAATTATAAATCATTACCGGAAGCTTGTCATTGATAAAAAAACAGCCTTCATCCGTAAGGGACGAAAGCTGCTCGAATCCGATTTGACAGGAATTTTCACCCGTTGAAAACGAGCTTCTCCTCCCGTCGCCTGCCATCGAGGGAATACTGGATTGTGATTACCCCCTTCTCTGTTTTCACCTCCACGTCCGCAGCCTTTTCAAAGAGCGTTCTGAGACTCCGGTACTCCTCTCTCTGGTCCTCTGTGTAGTGAGACGGCATGTCGGATGTGAGGAACACATTTCCCAGGAGCGCGTCAACAGTAGAAAGAGTATGTTTCTGCTCTTCGGTGAGGGCGCAGTTTTCATCGCGGAGGAAGAAGACGTCGGGGTCGCTGCCGTAGGCACGGCCGTTGAGAGCGCGCCGCAGGAGTGTGTTGTTTACGGCCTGCCGGGTCGAGACCCTTTCGCGGTGAAAGAGGCGCATGAACCACTTGTCATCCCAGTCGAGCCCCACATCACAGCCTATGCGGCAGTAGTCCACAAGGCCGAAGGCCGGCATCACGGGAACTCCGCATCCGAGAATCTCTCTATCACCGCAAAGAGTGCGGAGAAGCTCCATTGCGCGGTACATTCTCCCGGACCGGCTTTCCTTTCTGCTGCCGAAGGGCGCAGCCCCGTAGAGAAAATCGAGCTTGACGAGATCGAAGCCCCATTCATTGAGAACGCGGTCGAATACCTTTCTCAGGTAATCCAGCACTTCCGGATTGTCTATATCGAGGGAATAGAAACCGCTCCAGTTGCAGCCGCAGCACCAGGGTTTTCCATCAACCTTCAGAAGCCAGTCCGGATGATTAAGACAGAGATCGGAGTCCTTCTCTGCGACGAATGGCGCCAGCCAGAGCCCCGCTCTGAAGCCCGAAGCATGGATATCGTCCACAATGCCCCTAAGCCCGTCCGGGAATTTCCTTCTGTCCGTTTCAAGCCAGTCGCCGACCTTAACTTCCCAGCCGTCGTCGATCTGAAAGAGATCACCCTGAGTAAAGAGACTGCGGCATCCCGCGAGGTCCTCGCGGATTGTATCTTCAGTTATATCCTGATAGCGGTTGTACCAGCTTGAGTAGCCTGCAATCTTCCTTTCCGTTCTCGGGCGGATGTTCATGGCGCGGAACCAGAGGTCGAACACATCCTCCTCTGTTCCCTCGGCAAAGAAGAGGTCGAAGAGAGGAAAGCTTCCGCCGCCGTGCTCCACGCCTTCAGCATCGCGCTCGAGAGTCAGGATTCCCTTTCTGCTGTCATAACGGAAGATGGTATAGCCCGGTCTCTCGTCAAGCGAGGCAATGAGTCTGTATCTCTCTCCACTTCGGAAATAGATGTACGAAAATCCGTGGCTCTGCCCCTTATCGTGTCCGTAGCGGACGAAATGATAATCACCATATCTGTCGAAGAAGTATCTTCCAAGGAGGAAGGAGGGAATATGGTCAGTTCCCCGGAGCTTTCCTTTTGCGTCAAGTTCCGGGCTGTACGTCCATGTCTGATAGCCGTTCATGAAGAGAACTTCGTCCTTCCCCATCGAGAGTGGCAGTTCGGCTCTTATGCTTTTAATCGTTCCTGAAGGAAGCTCCCGAAAAAGGTGTACTTCACCGTTTTCCGTTAGAAGACATTCTCCCGTCACCGATCCTCCCGTCGTTTCCGCGTACCAGTGAAGATTCTCAGTCATCAGATGAATCCTTTTTACGCAGCTCTGCACTGATTTCCTGAGCGCGCTCATCGCCCAGAACGAACTTCCGTCTGAAGAGAACAAGAGCTGAGACGAGCACGAGCATCGGAAGTATCGTCATCATGAGTCTGAGTCCCAGAAGAGTGGATGCACTCTGCTCGGCAACAGGGCCGGTTTCGTCTGTATTACCCACCAGTCCTATGAGATCGAGACCGATGCCTGTGAGGAATACAGCAACACCGGAGGCAGCCTTGACGACGAAAGTCTGCATGGAGAAGATGACGCTCTCCTCCCTCCTTCCAGTCTTGAGTTCGCCATAGTCGACGCTGTTGGAGAGGAAGAGAGTTGTCAGGACACTCAGCATACCGTTACATGCAAATACGACAACACCAGGAATACAGAGCAGTACGAGACTGTGTGAAAATCCGATAAGGCAGAGCACGAGAAGCGCTCCATACCCGCCGAGAGCCAGAATGAGGCTGAGGCGGAAAACCTGCGTACTGCTGAGTTTTTTCCTCAGGAGTGGATAAAGCACCATCATGCCGAGAATCTGTGCTGCACCGCCGACAGTCGAGAAGAGCGTATAGGTAGCCTTCCATCCTTCCCCGCCGTAATCATACTTGAAGAAGTAAATGATGAAGTTCGATGTCAGATATAAAGCCGAGTTGATGAGCACGATGCTGCCGACGACGACCATTGCCTGATCGTTACGGAAGAGAGCGGAGAACATCTCCTTCACCGTAGCCGTCTTCATCTCACTGCGGCTGGACTCTCTCATTGAAAGGCAGCAGACGAGCTCCGTTACAACGAAGATGACGGATACGATCAGCGCCACCCATCTGAAGCCGTTTCGCTCGCTCGATCCCCCGAGAATACCTACAAGGAGCATGGTGAACATTGCAATGAGTGCCGAACCGACCCCTGCGCAGGTACGACCGACCATGGAGAGGTTCTCCCGGTCCTTCGGAGTCTCGGTGACTGCCGGAATCATTGACCAGTAGGGAATATCCATCATGGTGTATGTAACACCCCAGAGTATATAGACAATGCTGAAATATACCATCATCTGAGCTCCGCTCATCACAGGAGCGGCAAAGAGTGCGTAAAGCACGAGAGCATTGAGAATTGTTCCGGAAAGAATCCACGGGCGGAAGCGTCCCCAGCGTGTGCGGGTCTTTGCAACCACAATCCCCATGAAGGGGTCGTTCAGTGCATCAAAGAGGCGGGCTATCATGAGAATAAGCCCCACAAAGGAAGCGGAAAGCCCCAGCACATCCTGGTAATAATACATCACATACGAACTGGACAGGGCATACACCATATCCTTGCCGACGGCACCAATGCCGAATGCGGCCTTCTGTTTAAAGGTCAGTTCCATACAACATTCTCCTTTTCTATGTTGAATTCGATTGTTACAGATTCCACCTGTGGAGCGGAAACAGTCAGTTTCGCCTTTCCCTGAGTCCCGGCAGTCCTGACATACGTTCCCGTCATACCACCCTCCGCCACTGCGGTACACGGTCCGACGAGAGAAGCCTCTCCATCCACGCTGAAGACGACGGGAAGAAGTGCGTAGGGAGCGATGTTCCCGTTTTCGTCGAGAATCCGTACCCGGACAGAAGCCATGTCATAGGTATCTCTTTCCCTCAGCGTCGTGTGGCTTACTTTCACTTCAAGATGAAGCTTTGTACCCGGTGAGAGAGTGACGCTTCTCACTGTTTTTCCCTTCTCCACGGCATCAAAGCGCCAGATGGTGGCTTCTCCTCCCCAGTTACCTACATACTTACCGTAGAGTGACACTCCGTCGGAGAAGGTCATCCTGTAGCGCAGCATGCACCAGAGAAGCTTGAGCTTGTAATGAATGGGAAGCCCTGCAAGTCCATACTTTCCTGCTGCGAGGAGGCAGTCCTTGAGAACGGAGGCTTTTGAATGAGAAAAATGCTCCTGTGTTTCCAATAATTCCCCTATGGTATCATCAACGACGAAGGGAGGATGCGGGAGAGCCGCCCATTCGCTTCGCCGGAGATCGGTAACGAATGCGCCGTTCTTGTAGAGTTTCACTCCCTCTGCATTACTGAATGCGTAGATATCCCCGATCTGACCCGCGGGACTGTCGCCGATGGCCATGGATGAGCTTATTTCGAGTATCGGTGTCCCGTCGCCCTGGCTGGAATACACTGCAGAAGCCAGTTTGGGGTTACGGAACATATCCATCACACCATGGTAGCAGATGCGGTCACCGGAGCCGAAATCCTTATGCGTCTGGTAGTCTGCCATGCACCAGCCGAAGCAGCCTGCATGCTCCCCGCTTTGAAGAGCGGCATTCTGGACACGGACGTGCCTGAGGGCATGTTCCTGCCTCTGCGGTCCGTCGTCAAAGCTCTTTGTAGGATACATGTGACCGTTGCACTCAGAGATGAGAAATGCCTTATTCATGTCAGGAGTGACGTCCTTCTTCCTCTTGGCTCCAGGAGTGGAGCCGTTATGAGAGAAGTCGTTGTAGGCATAGACGTCCTCTAAAAGGTGACTCTTCTCCAGGTACCTTACGCCCGAAGTTGCACGGCTCGGGTCGAGCTCATGTGCAATCCTGTTGGTGCGGCTGTAGAACTCATCGTCGTCAACGCTTTCGTTGATTCTCACACCCCAGAGGATTATCGAAGGATGATTGCGGTTTTCGAGTATCATCTCCTCAAGCATCCTGCATGCCTCATCCTTCCACTTTTCGTCTCCTATGTGCTGCCATCCCGGAAGCTCCGTAAAAGCCAGGAGACCACGCCTGTCGCATTCATCGAGAAAATACTGGCTCTGCGGATAGTGGCTGGTGCGTACCGCCGTACACTGAAGCTCTTCCTTCAGAATACGTACATCCTCTCTCTGAAGGCTCTCCGGCGCCGCATAGCCGATCCAGGGGTAACTCTGATGGCGGTTAAGACCTCTGAGGAAGGTCTTTCGTCCGTTGAGATAGAAGCCGTCCGCCTTGAAAGAGGCCGTACGGAAACCGAAGGTCTCACACATTGCGTCAACACACTTTCCCTCTTTGTCAAAGAGCTCTGCTACGGCGTGATAGAGAACAGGGTTCTCCGTGTTCCATGCGAGTGCATCAGGAACAGAAAGCTCCATCTCCCCTTTCTCCGCTGCTTCTGTCTTCCCTTCTGCAAGAACCCTTCCCTCTTCCGTTTCCACAAGAATGCGGACTGAGGCAATGTTTTCCATGTATTCCGCTTTCCACTGAACTTTGGCTGTCTTCAGATCCGGAGTATATACAAAGATGTCAGTGAGACGGCTTACGGAGGAAGACTCCAGCCAGACTTCCCTGTAGAGTCCGGAGTATGTGAGGTAGTCGATGACAAATCCGAAGGGAGGGATGGAAGGATCCTCATGGCTGTCGAGCTGGAGGGTGAGAAGATTCTCCCCTTCTCTGTCCACGAGATCTGTTATCTCGATTTCGAATCCCGTGTAGCCGCCCTTGTGTTCTCCCGCTCTCTTTCCGTTGACCCATACAACAGCCTGATGCGCAGCTCCGTCGAAACGGATGAAAAGCCGTGGGGCCTCTGCCACTGACGGCACAGAAAAGCGCTTACGGTAGCCGCAGAGCATCTCATAATCCGAAGGCTGTGCATAATGCAGCGGCAGCTTTCCGGGATTATGCGGAAGACGTACTTCCTCCACTTCCTCAACGGGAAGTCCCTTACCGAAATCTTCCGTCCAGCGGGGAGTGAATTCCCAGCCGTCGCAGAAACTGAATCTCATCATGGCACTGCTCCTCAAGACGAAAAGAATAAGTCATACTGATTGTCTTACTTCTGAAAAAGCAGATTCTCCATCGTACAGAAGATATCCTGCTCTCTCAGATTTCGTTTCATCTTCGATTTTCCATTCTAATGCGGAATATCAGCCATTGAAACTCTTCTTTTTCCGATTTTTCCGCCTTATTCCTGAATTCTGTCAGAGAGAACCACATCCGATTTCTTCTCGCTGAAACGTACGGCATAGCACAAGATGAGGCTGTAATGCGTAAAACCGTCGGCATACTTCTTCGCTTTCTCCTGGTTTGACGCCTTCTTCAGTGTCTCATTCTCTCCCTTGAATTAAAAGACAGCCGCTCTCCGCCTCTTACTGTCCAGCACCACATTGCCAGATCTTCCCATACCGTATTCCCTGTCGGACTCGACTCGGTACCACATTCCCCTGAAGAGTACGTCGGAAAAGAGATGGTAGGCGTCCTCATGCCAGATGTCACGGTAGCTGATGGTCTCGTTGAGCATCTTCGTCATTTCACTCTGAATCGTCTCCGCGTCTCCCGACCAAGAGAGCTTTCGAGAGAGTCCCCAGGTCAGCCTTTTCCGTCACGGCACTTACCCACCTTGTAATAGGCGATGAGAAGAAGTTCATGATTTCCCGATTCGGAATCTTCAGGCTGACTTCATCCTCCGAGAGATGACATTTCTCATCAGAGGCAGTGAGATACCCTGTCATCAGGAGGATGCTCCAGATGTTGTTGTCCGTACTGTGGGGAGTATCGTACATAATGTTCTCGTCGGTTATCTTCGTTATGGTGCCACCGGAGATGAAAGACTCGATTATGTCGTTGCTGCTTGTATTCTCACAGTAGTTCCGTGGTTTCGCATTCGCATCATCGAAAAGATCGGCAAGATAATGTATTACATCCCAAGGGCAGTATATTTCCTCGTCATCGAACCGGTATCCATCGTACCACGCCTTCACTTCGTCAAGCTTGTTTTCAAGATCGAGACTGCAAAATATATCTTCAACCTCTTTTGCAGTGAAACCGAAATACTCGTCATAGGCCGTACTTGTAACAGTATTGCAGTAGACGTTATTCAGGCCTGTGAAGATGCTCTGCAATTCTGAGGCATCACGTCATTACCGAGAATTTGAGGCAGTCATTATCCTTGAGAACACCCAGAGTGCTTCTCATCGCATCAATCATCCCATCGTAATAGCCACGGCTCATTGCCTTCGCTATCGAACATCATATTCGTCAATGAGCAGGATGACCTTTTTCGAATAATGAGATGACAGCATTCTTACGGGGAGTCCCCGCATCTTTGCAGAAATCCCTCATAAAACTGCTGCCACTATCAAAAAAACGCAGGAATCGGAGGAGGAGCAACAGAGCCGGAGGAAAATCTCCGGCTGAAGAATCATCTGAAGAAACCCTTTTTCCTGAGCTTCTCCGTGAAGGCCCTGACATAACTCGAGC
>CAVFYD010000104.1:0-7066 GCA_963626615.1 Sphaerochaetaceae bacterium | reverse complement strand
CCTTTTGATTACTATAAGGAAATAATTGCCGGTTACCGAAACAGGATATACGATTTAGATGAAGAATGGTTTGAGAACAACATAGACAGATTTCCGGGTAGCAGGAAAATTATGACTGCCATACAACTTGAGGTGTACTGATGATTAACATTGATTCAGAAATCAAACAGACGAGAGAAAGGAAGGCTTCCGGGAAGAAGATGCAACCGCTAAAGTATGTCAGGACATCATACTGAACGCCATAAGTCAGAGCAAACTCAGTGAAAATATAACTGTAAAAGGCGGGGTTGTAATGCGATGTATATCGCACAATGCCCGACGAGCAACACAGGATATCGATATTGATTTTATCCATTACTCGCTTGAAGATGATTCAGTCAGACGCTTTGTGGAAAATCTGAACAGCATTGACGGATTGAAGATTGAAATGTACGGTAATCTGGAGGAACTCAGGCAGCAGGACTACCATGGGAAAAGGGCTTACATCAGAATTACAGATTCCTTTGGATTTGAAGTCACCACCAAGGTAGACTTCGGTGTACACAAACATCTGGATATCAGACAGAAGGAATTCTGTTTCGATATCGCATTACAGGATAGCAGTGTAAGCCTGCTAATCAATTCCAAAGAGCAGATGTTCACAGAAAAGCTACGTTCAATACTGAAATTCGGTATCCATTCCACCCGATACAAAGATATTTTCGACCTCTGCTGGTTATCAAATCAAGTAGACAGAAAGGAACTTTTACACTGTTTCGATGTTCTGATTTTCTCCGATCCCGGAATGAAGGAGAATAATCTTGAAGATATCCAGCTGCGAATTGAAAAAATACTGACAAACAAGGATTTTAGAAGGCTGGTCTCAAGCTCAAGGAAAAACTGGCTTGATGCAGGAGATGAGGAAGCATGCAACAGATTGATAAACTTTATTTTCAGTCTCTGATGCTAGGCAACAACAAGATGATTTCATATGGAAATTTCCATAATATTCATTATGTAACCTTATATTTTTTCATAAAATAGCTACTTGAAATTTCTGAATTTTCAGAATAATTGATCTTGTTGATGCCCTGCAGGCCGTACTTGCAGGGCTTTATTTTTGAGCCGACAGCTGTGTCTCCCTGCCTCACCAGCACGTCAAGAGACATTTTTTCGACCCTGCAGGAAATAATATGGAAAAGAACCCCGTTAACACTTCAGCCCTGTCTCGGAGATGCAGAGCTTTGCAATCAGACAAGAAATTGAATGAAAAATACAGCCCTTCCTTCTTCTCGTTAATCTTCACATAAATTAAACTGTCATCATGATAAAGACAAAGATAGATGACAGTGAGATGCTGGAGCATCTTTCATCCCTCGAGGATGACAGAAGGGAAATCTTTCTCACGGCAGACGGAAATATAAGACTGAGCGCAGTAAGTGCGACAAGACTCGTCAACGAGATGAGGGCAAACCACAGGACAGGACTACTCGAAACATACATGCTCGGTCAGGGCTACATAGCGGGAGCACTGCTCTCGAGCGAAGTCAAGGGCAATGACCGAATCCAGATGACAATCGACTGCGGAGGTCCTGTCAAGGGCATGACTGTGGAGGCGTGGGCATGCGGAGCCGTCAGAGGATACCTTGTCAACAACCCCATTCCTCTCGAAAAGCCGCTCGAGAGCCTCGACACTTCCCCGATCTTCGGCCCGGGATTCCTGACAGTCACGAAGATACTCGAAGGCTCGAAGACTCCATTCTCCGGCCAGATCATGATGGAGTACGGACACCTGGCACAGGACCTTGCGCTCTACTACACGCAGTCGGAGCAGACTCCGTCGCTCTTCTCTCTTTCGCTCTCATTCGACAGAAGCGGCAGAGTCTGGGGCGCGGGAGGCATAATGCTGCAGGCTCTTCCGGAGTGCGACGTGAAAACACTTGATGCTCTTCAGGCGAAAGCTCCGGTTCTTGCAAGAATGGGGGAAAGAATCGGAGAGGGAATGTCCGTAAGAGACTATGTCACAGCCGAGTTCTCCCAGTACGGACTCGACTATCTCGGACACTCGCCGATCGGCTTCTCATGCCCCTGCAGCGAGAAAAACTTCCGCAGCTATCTTGTAAATCTTCCGCAAAAGGAAAAAGATGAAATACTCGGGGGAGAATTCCCCCTTGTACTGCAGTGCTTCAATTGCGGCACTGAATATAAATTCTCGAAGGAGCAATTGGAAGAGCTCTTTCAGAAGGAGAACTAGATGATTTATTTTGCAATGAGCGCAGCCAACCAGGGGGACCTTATAGCCGAAGAAGCAAGAAGATGCGGCTGTGACAGGGTCAAGACGACACCCAGCGGCGTCGAAATCGAGGGAAGTCTGGAGTTCGGCTACCGCTTCTGTTTCAACACGAGAATAGCATCGAGAGTACTCTGGGGCCTCTACGTCGACGACGACGTGAGGGATGACAGGGAACTCGAGGAAGCGACGCTTTCACTTCCCTGGGAGGAGTATGTCAATCCGGAGAAGACCCTCAAGGTCACATGCACGACACAGGACTGTCCCTATATCAACAACAGTCATTATGCGGCTCTCAAGGTCAAGGACGGCATCGTCGAGAGGATGAGACAGAAATTCGACGGCAAAAGACCGAATATCGAAATACTCAACCCCGATGTGACAGTACATGTACATATCGACAGATACACAGTCAAATGGTACATAGACTTCTCGGGAGAAAACCTCTCGATGAGAGGCTACCGCGGCGAGCAGACGGAAGCACTCCTCAAGGAGCACCTGGCATCTGCCCTCATATCACGAAGCGAATGGAAGAAGAGCGTCGACAACAATCAGCCTCTTCCATTCATGGACCCGTTCTGCGGAAGCGGCACAATCGCAATCGAAGCCGCACTCATGGCAACGGACACCGCTCCGGGACTCTTGAGAAAGAATGCCTACCAGTTCGAGAAACTTCCCAATTTCGACGGGGAACTCTTCAATAAAATAGTCGACGAAGCCGAGGAGAAGAGACAGAAGGCAATAGACGAGAGAGACATCTCGATCTACTGCAGCGATATCTCCCGCACGGCCGTCGAAATCAGCAAGGCTGCGGCACTCAAGGCCGGCGTCTATGATTTCATCGCATTCTCCGTACAGGACTTCACGAAGATGACATCCGCTCCCGCAGAGAGAGGCTGCATCGTAACCGATCCTCCCTATGGCGAAAGAATGACAGTCAACGACATCGAAGGCCTCTACAGAAAGCTCGGAGAGACCATTCAGAACGTATTCAAGGGCTGGAAGGCGACAATCCTCACCGGTAACAGCGACCTTCTCTCCAACATCGACATGAAGCCCGAGAGGACGAACAAGCTCTTCAACGGCGGCATCGAATGCCAGGCTGCCCACTACTCCGTCTTCACGGACGAAGAGAGGGATGCGATGATGCAGAAGGCCATAGAGAAGAAAAAGGCAAGGCTTTCCTCGCCCCTGAGCGAAGGTGCGACCTTCGTCTACAACCGCCTCATCAAGAACATGAAGGAGATAAAGCCCCTCATGGAGGCCGAGGGGGTCGAATGCTACCGCATCTACGACGCGGATATGCCGGAGTACGCGGCATCGATAGATATCTACATGGGAAAATGGGTGGTCGTCAACGAATACAGGGCTCCGAAGGAAATTCCAGTTGAAGATACGATGAGAAGACTCGACGAACTCATCCAGGCAACCGAGAGGGCGACGGGAATAGATGTCGAGAACATCTACGTCAAGCAGCGTTCAAAGCAGAAGGGAAACGACCAGTACAGGAAGCTTGCGAACAACAACCGCATGTTCGTCGCACGCGAGAACGGCCTCAACCTCCTCGTGAACTTCACGGACTATCTCGACACAGGTATCTTCCTCGACCACAGACCGGTAAGGGCACTCATCCAGGAAATGGCGAAGGACAAGAGGTTCCTGAACCTCTTCTGCTACACGGGAACGGCAACACTCAACGCGATAAAGGGCGGCGCGCTCAGCACAGTCAGCGTCGATACTTCCGCAACATACCTCTCATGGCTCGAGCAGAACCTCCAGATAAACGGCTACTCGTCGACGATGGGGAACTATCTGTACCAGGCTGACGTCATGGACTGGCTCTGGGACACATACGACAGATTCGACCTCATCTTCTGCGATCCCCCGACATTTTCGAACAGCAAGAGCAGAAGAAACAGCTTCGATGTGCAGCGGGACCACGCACAGCTCATAAAGGCTGCGGCAATGCATCTCTCTCCCGGAGGAACACTGATTTTCTCGAACAATCTCAGAAAGTTCAGACTGGATGACAGCGTGAGGGAGAACTACATCGTTCAGGACATCACCGAGAAGACAATCGGAGATGACTTCAAACGTGACATGAACGTCCACCACTGCTTCCTCATAAAGAACAAGGTGAAAATCAGGATAAAAAGAAAGTAAGACGCAGAAGAGGCCCCGCAAGGCCTCTTCTCATTTTACAGTTCCGTATATTTCCTCTTCGAGTCCCTCGCCTTTTCGACTGGGTATTTTGCCCTGTTCTTCTTCATCTTCTCCGAGATGATTTCATTGAGGTCGAAGCCGAGGACGGACGCGAAGTCGATGGCGTAGACGATGACGTCGGCAAGTTCCTCCTTCATCTTCTCCCTGTTCTTCTCCACAGCCTCCTCGCTCGTGTTCCACTGGAAGAGCTCGAGAAGCTCCGACGCCTCAAGCGAGAGTGATATTGCAAGGTCCTTGGGATTATGGAACTGCCTCCAGTTGCGTTCGTCAACGAATGCCATGCAGTCGTCTATGGTTTCCTTTCTGATATCCATTCCTCTTACCTCCTAAAAAGGCCCCGGAAAACCGAGGCCTTCATTCTTTTTGCGATAATCTCAGAACTTCACGCCGAAGCCGAGCGTTGCAGCGACATTGAGTGTGTCGAGCTTGCCGGGTTCGTCGAAGAATAATCTTGCATAGCCTTCAGCGGAAAGCGTGACAGTGGAACCGAGGTTGAAGCGGACGCCTGCAACTCCTGTGAGAGCGAAAGCGGTATCGAAACCGTCGCCGCCGAGACTCTTGAGAATCGGAGCATAATCAGAGTGAACTGATGTGAATGTGTGTGATGCTGCCGAATATCCGAGACCTGCACCGACATAGAAGCTGCAGATGTTTGCGTTGATGTAAGTCATGAGCTTGAGGTCAACTGTAGCATCGAAGCCCCAGATGTTGGACGGGTTGGAAGCGAGAGTCTTGCTCTCCGGAATGAAGACAGCAGAAACATCGCTTCTGAGACCGAGGCCGAATGCACCGAAATGCACAAGGTTCTGTCCTTCAAGCGTGAATGATACGAACGGATAGATTGTCGGAGTCTTGCTTGCGCCATTGGACACGACCTTTCCGTAGCCCCACTCGAGACCTCCGTTGAGACTCATGCTGAAGGAAGCCCTGACAGACTTTGCCTTCGGGGAATCCTTCTTCTCTTCCTTGACAGGAACTGCCTCTACCTGAACGGGAGCAGGAACTTCAGCTTCCTCCGTCTTCTCTTCCTCTGCTGGTGCAACCTCAGAAGCAGCAGGTGCTTCCTCCTCTGCCGGTGCAACACTCTCTTCAACTGCAGGAGATACCTTGGATGCCTCGATCATGTCGATGAGCTCGATTGCCTCTGCCCTGAGAACCTCGAGTGCGGAAAGAAGATACTCATCCGACTGCTCGGGGTATGTGAGTGTGACAGTGTCGCCACTTACGGAATATGTGATTATTGAAGCCTCTGCGGGATGATAGGAAGAGAAGATTGCAGCAACAGCATTGATGTCTTCTCCGCTCATGCCTTCAGGAATCGTGAGAGTTGCCCATGTGTTGTCGACGATGATTGTCGATGTGACTCCCTTATATGAGAGAGCAGCAGCATAGACAGGACCTTCTTCCTCTTCAGCTTCTGCTGCAACAGCTTCCTCCACTGCCTCTTCAACTTCTCCCAGGAGCTGGTCGATATACCACTCGGCCTCATCCTTTACAACAGGATAGAGAGAAGAAGCATATTCACCTGTAATCTCGGGGTAGAAAAGGAGAACGGTGTCACCGTCGAGATCGTATGTCACATATGAAGCTTCAGGATACTTTGCAACAAGGAGTGCAGCAGCATTGGAGATGACTGATGCATCCGTTCCCTCGGGAAGTGTGACTGTCGCATGTGTGCCGTAGACTGTGATGTCCGATGTGATTCCCCTGTAGCTGAACTTTTCTGCAAAAACAGGTTCTTCAGTTACTTCCTCAATAACGGCTTCAGCTGCGGCCTCTGCCTCTTTCTGTGCAGATACGATGAGCGAGTCGATGTACTCTGTGATGTCTGCCCTGTAGAGAGGAATGGATTGAGCTACGTCAAGTGCGCCCTCTTCATATGTGAGGACGAAGCCGTCATCAACAGGTGAATAGTAGAGAGAGGAAGCAAGGGACGGATACTTTGCTGCCTCATACTGTATGAAACCGAGAACGTCACTCTGTGTGAGGATGCCGCTATCGAGTGTCGTGGACTTGAAGGAAGAGTTTGTCCACTCGTTGTCAATGCCGATGCCGTAGACATAGAATACCGTGTTTTCTACAGCTTCTTCAGCAGGCTCCTCGACAGTTTCCACAACTTCAGCTGCCACAGGCTCCTCCTTGAGAAGAGCATATGCTGTGCTGGAGGCACTTGCCGACCAGTTGATGCCGTCATATGAACACTGCAGATATAATGTGTAATCTGAATAGGGATCCAGGCCTGTTGCGGTATATACGGAAGTGTTTCCGTCAACAACCGTCCAGCCGTCCGCATCCTCTCCGTTCAGCTGATAGCGGTATGCTGTGACTTCAGGGTCTGACAAAAGCCATTCCCAGCTCACATTCATTGCCTTCTTTGCCGAAAGTGGGAGGATAACCATTGCGAGAAGTGCAACGATAAAGATAACTCTGGTAAGTTTCTTCATAGAAAATATATCTCCTGTCTTATTTTACATGATAAGGCGAAATGCACGGGGCACTCAATATCGTACAATAATATAAATCGTAAAATCAGACAATTGTTACAGGTGGCTTTTTCTCCATATTTCTCGCTTT